>DASSQZ010000112.1:0-8689 GCA_035702105.1 Myxococcales bacterium
CTCTGCACCGTGGTCACCGGCGTGGTGCTGATGTTCTACTACCGGCCCACCGGCGAGTACGCGTACTGGGACGTGAAGTACCTCGACTTCGACGTCCCCTTCGGGATGATCATGCGCAACATGCACCGCTGGTCGGCGCACGGCATGGTCATCTTCATCTGGCTGCACATGTTCCGGGTCTTCATGACCGGCAGCTACAAGCCGCCGCGCGAGTTCAACTGGGTGGTGGGCGTGAACCTCCTCACGCTCACGCTCCTGCTCTCGTTCACCGGGTACCTCCTGCCCTGGGACCAGCTCGCGATCTGGGCGGTGACCGTGGGCACCAACATGGCGCGCGCCACGCCGCTTTTGGGCAACGAAGGGCCCTTCGGCGCGCAGCTCGGCATGACCCCGCGGTACGACGCGCGCGCGCTGCTCACCGCCGGCACGGTGGTGGGTTCGCCCACGCTGCTGCGCTTCTACGTCCTGCACTGCATCTTCATCCCCATCATCGCGTCCATCCTGATGATCCTGCACTTCTGGAGAATCCGGAAGGACGGCGGAATCTCGGGGCCCCTCTAAAATGGCCGAGAACCTCCAGCACGGAACCATCCAGGATCAGGAAGAAGTGAAGGTCGCCGCAGGGCGGGCGCGGGCGTCGCTGCCCGCTTCCGACCTGCCCGACAAGGTGCACACCTGGCCGTATCTGGTGCGCGCCGAGTTCATCTCCGGCTGCGTGCTCCTGCTCGTGCTGCTGGTGTGGAGCATCACCGTGGACGCGCCGATGGAGGAACCGGCGAACCCGACCAAGACGCCCAACCCGTCGAAGGCGCCCTGGTACTTCCTCGGCCTCCAGGAGATGCTGGTCTACTTCGACCCGTGGATCGCCGGCGTCGTGCTGCCGTCGCTGATCATCGTCGGGCTGATGATCATCCCCTACGTGGACATCAACCCGCGCGGCAACGGCTATTACACCTGGACCGAGCGCAAGTTCGCCATCTCCACCTTCCTGGTCGGCTTTCTCGGCATGTGGGTGGGGATGATCACCATCGGCGTCTTCTTCCGTGGCCCGGGCTGGAACCTGTTCATGCCCTGGGACTACTGGGATCCGCACAAGGTCGTCCCGCTCACCAACATCGACCTGCCCTACTTTCTCGGCATCCGCAGCGAGATGGGCGCCATGCTCCTCGGCGCCATGCTCGTGCTGGGATGGCTGGTGGGCATTCCCGGCGCAGTCTGGCAGTGGAAGAAGGACACGCCCTTCATGCGCCAGCTGGGGATGATGCGCTACGGGCTGGTGGCGACGCTCTTCATGATCATGTCCGGCGTGCTGGTGAAGATGGCGCTGCGCCTGACCTTCAACATCAAGTACATCCTCGTCATCCCGAATATCTTGAATATCTGACGGGACGCTACGCCCCAACAGCGCCGTCTCACTTCGAGCGAGGCTAGACTCAGCAATGGCGAAGCAACCCCTTGAGCTGCAAAGCCTGAAATGGCCCTTCGTCGGCCTTGCCGTGCTGTTGGCCCTGGGCACCGCCTGGGCCATCTACGACGAGGTGGTGCCCCGGCGGCCCTGGAAGGTCTACCAGCGCGAGTTCTTCAAGCTGGAGGAGAGCCACCTGCGGGCCGACAAGGCGCGCGCGCAGAAGCGGCTGGAAGCGCCGGAGACCAAGAAGCAGCTCGACGCGCTCAAGGCCGAGCTGAAGGCCGCCACCGACGCCATCTCCGGCAACCCGGAGCAGCGGCGCGAGTACGACGCCGCCGTCAAGGCCGACGACGAGGCCCGCATCAAGGAGGCGGAGGGCAAGCTCTACCTGGGCTTCGACAAGTCGAAGCAGGACGCCGTCTACTACCTCCTTCGCGAGGCGCGGCACGAGAACCGCGACGAGGAGGAGCGCAAGTACCAGGCGAAGTTCGACGAGTGGCAGCGCAGCATCGACGAGAAGACGCGCATCTACAACGCCGCCATCGAGCACCACAAAGAGACCACCGCGGCGCGGCTGGCGTTCGTCAAGCGGCGCGACGACGCTCAGGCGAAGATCGACGCCATCGAGAAGCCCATCCTCGACATCGACAAGCGCCTGCAGGCGTTCAGCGGCATCGGCAAGCTGCCCGCGATGGAGCAGTACTGGATCAAGGATCTCAAGAATTCCTGGGGCTCGGAGACGGTCGATCGCTGCCAGAACTGCCACGTGGCCGTGAACAAGGGCGGGTACTCGGCGCCCTATGAAGTGCTGGAGGCGAAGAAGGCGAAGCTTCCCGACGCCGAGATGAAGGCGCAGTACGCGCTCGATCCCGAGGTGATCGACGCCTACCAGAAGGTCCACGACGCCCTCTGCGAGGACGTGCCGCCCGCTCCGGCGGCCGTGCCGATCGGCGGCTATGCGCCCCCTGCGGAACCTGCGCCCATGGATCCGGCCCAGGCCAGCGAATGCCGCCCCGCCTCTGCCTGGCGCAAGTGGATGGAGATGTCCGAGGCGTACTGCGGCCCCGACGCGCACTGGCTGGCGAAGACGAAGGTGGTGCTGAAGGACATGGGCGGCGCGGTGCTCCTGGAGACCAGGCGGGAGTTCAACGGCCACGCCTACAACCCGGCCCAGGTCGCCATGGAGGAGGACAAGCATCCGCAGCCGCCGCTCGAGGATCGGGTGGCCAACGCGTGCAGCGACAAGGACACGGTGGCGGCGTTCGAGGAGGCCGCCAAGGCCGACCTCTACGACGTCAAGCCCGTCTTCCGTACCCATCCCAACCGCTGGACCCTTCTGGTGAAGGGGCACACCCCGGAGACGTTCGGCTGCACCACCTGCCACGGCGGCGAGGGCGCGCAGACCAAGGGCGTGATGCACCGGAAGTTCCGCCACGGCGAGGACGACCACGACTGGAACGACCCGCTCACCGACGAGGTCACGGTGATGGGCAAGAAGTTCAAGGGCGCGTTCATGCAGTCGAAGTGCGAGAAGTGCCACGCGCAGGAGCTGACGCTGGCGCAGGCGCCGCTGCTCTCCAGGGGCAAGAAGCTCTTCACCGACATCGGGTGCTGGGGCTGCCATCCCATCGAGGGCTACAACGACCTGCCCAAGCGCGGCCCGCTCCTCACCGACATCGCCAGCAAGACCACCCAGGGCTGGATGCACACCTGGATCAGCTATCCCAGGGGCTGGAGGCCGGGCACGCGCATGCCGAACTTCTGGCCCGG
This sequence comes from Myxococcales bacterium, assembly GCA_035702105.1. Lineage (GTDB taxonomy): Bacteria > Myxococcota > Myxococcia > Myxococcales > 40CM-4-68-19 > 40CM-4-68-19. Next base: position 3,179 of record DASSQZ010000112.1, read on the forward strand.
CGCGGTGGACGCGAACGCCGTCCCGCATCCCGAAGGGCAGACGCCGGACCAGGTGCTGGCCAACCAGCGCAAGCTGCGCGAGCAGGAGGTCAGCGCCATCGTCGCCTACCTCTGGACCAACAGCGCGAAGGCGCCTCTGCTGGAGCAGGCGGCGCCGAAGGGCGACGCGGCCAAGGGCAAGGAGATCTTCGACAGCGTCGGCTGCCGCGCCTGCCACGTGACCGAGAAGGGCTCGGCGGCGCGCCGCAGCGAAGGGTCGAGCGAGCGCGACTACGCGCCCAACCTGTGGAACGTCGCCGACAAGGTGAAGCCGGAGTGGGTCTACTCCTGGGTGAAGAACCCCAAGGCGATGTGGCCGCAGACCAAGATGCCCGACCTGCGTCTCTCGGACGCGGAGGCGGCCAACGTGACCGCCTATCTGATGACGTTGAAGAGCGACCAGCGGTATCCCGAGCCGAAGACCTCCCCGGGCGAGCAGCAGAAGCTCGCCGCCGAGGGCAAGACGCTGATCGCCAAGTACGGCTGCTTCGGGTGCCACGACATCAAGGGATTCGAGAACGCGCAGAAGATCGGCACCGAGCTGACCGAGCACGGCCGCAAGGCGGTGGAGCTGCTCGACTTTGGCGACGTGCGCTACTTCACCGAGGATCCCAAGCACCACGAGACCTACGCGAACTGGGTCTGGGAGAAGCTGCACGTCCCGCGCATCTTCGCTTACGAGCGCGTCGAGACGAAGATGCCCCAGTTCGACTTCAGCGACGACGAGGCGCTCGCCATCCTCACCTTCCTCAAGGGCCAGACCGGCGAGACCCCGGAGCCCTCGTATCGCGCCATGCAGTCCGAGGCGCAGCAGGCAGTGCTCAAGGGCGAGCGGCTGGTCTTCTGGAACGGCTGCCGCAACTGCCACATCGTCGAGCAGCGCGGCGGCAAGATCCGCGACCTCTACAACGACGACACCATGACCTTCGCGCCCCCGATCCTCACCGGCGAAGGCTGGAAGGTGCAGCCGCAGTGGCTGTTCGGCTTCCTCAAGGCCCCCATCCCGCTGCGGCCCTGGCTGTCGGTGCGGATGCCGACCTTCCACTTCAGCGACGCGGACGCAACCGACCTGGTGCACTACTTCGCCGCCTCCTCGAACAAGAGCTTCCCCTACCTCACCACCGAGGTGGCGGAGCTGAGCGGGGCGCGGGCGCAGCAGGCGGAGGCGCTCTTCAAGGAACTGCAGTGCATCAACTGCCACGTCATCGGGCAGCTCCGGCCCGGGCAGGATCCGGGGAGCGCCGCGCCCAACCTGCTCCTGGCCAAGAGCCGCCTGCGGCCCGACTGGATCCCCGCCTGGCTGAAGAACCCGCAGGCGCTGATGGACGGGACGCGGATGCCCAGCTTCTGGGACTTCAGCGACGAAGCGCACCCCACCTCGCCCAGCAAGGCATTCGACGGAGACGCCAAGGCCCAGATCGACGCCTTGCGCGACTACATCATGCACCTCGACGCGAAGTCCGCCGGCGCGCCGAAGACCGCCTCGGTGACGCCACACCAGGGTTGAGGGCGGCCGCCCCGGACTCGCCGAGGCCGCGGGGACCGGGTTGGCGGCAGCGACCCGGTCTCCTCCGCGCCCGCGGTTGAACAAGTTCGAGGTTCCGGGAGTCATAGCCTTGACCGATGTGCAGCTGTTTGCTACGTCGCAACCCCTGAAATTGACACCGAGAGGACCTGAGATGACCTGTTCGAGATTGCTGGGAATGGCGCTGGCCGCCGCGCTGATCGTGCCCGCGGCCGCGATGGCCGAGTCGATTGAAGGCGAAGTCGATTTCACCGGGAAGGTGCCCGTCGCGGGCAAGCTGCACCGCGAGGCGGACCCGTACTGCGCCAAGAAGACGATGACCGACCCGACCGTGCTGGTGAAGGACGGCAAGCTCGAGAACGTCTGGGTCCACGTCACCAAGGGCGCCAAGGACGCCGCCTCGCCGCCCGACAAGGTGGTGGAGATGGACCAGAAGGACTGCATGTACGTGCCCCGCGTCACCACCGCGGTGGTCGGCCAGAAGATCCAGGCCAAGAACGGCGACCCGGTCCTGCACAACGTGCACACCTACGAGGGCTCGACCACGCTCTTCAACAAGGGCATGCCGAACGACAAGGCCGCTCCCATCGAGACCACCGCCAAGGAGGCGGGGCTGATGAAGTGGAAGTGCGACGTGCATCCCTGGATGCGCGGCTACATCGGCGTCTCGAAGAACAACCTGCAGGCGGTCTCCGGCGCCGACGGCAAGTTCACCATCTCCGACGTGCCGCCGGGCAAGTACACCATCGAGAGCTGGCACGAGAAGTACGGCACCAAGACGGAGGAAGTGACCGTCGAGGCCGGCAAGCCGGCGAAGGTGAAGTTCTCCTACAACGGGACGGAGAAGGGCGGAGCGTAGCCGCCTCTTCGAGGCTGCGGCAAAACGCATTGCCCGTGCCGGGGGAGACCGCGTAGAACGGTCTCCCCCTTGCTTTTGCTGTTAGGAGATTCCGCAGCGGTGATTCGAAGACTCGCAGCAGCGGCAGCGTTCCTGACCGTCGTCCTCATCGTCGCGGGCGGCCTCGTCACCAACACCGATTCCGGACTCGCCTGCCCGGACTGGCCCACCTGCTTCGGCAGCGTGGCGCCGAGGATGGTGGGCGGCGTCGCGGTGGAGCACACCCACCGGCTCATCGCCACCGCCGTGGGGCTGTGCACGGTGGCCCTGGTGGTGCTCACGCTGCGGCGCGCGCGGCAGGGATGGCTGGCCGCGGCCCTGGCTGCCTTCGCCGCCCTGGTGCTCGGCGCGTCCTTCTGGTCGGGCTCGGTGAAGCACGCAACCGATCGGCTCCCCCCGCTCGGGGTGGCCCTGGTGGTGCTCGGCTTCGCCGGCTGCGGCTGGGCCATCGCCCGGGCTCGCGAGCTCGACGGGAAGCTCGCCTCCGGCGCGCTCGCCATCGTGATGTTCCAGGGGCTTCTGGGAGGGCTCACGGTCCTCTACCGGCTGCCCACGCTGGTGCTGGTGATGCATCTCGGCACCTCCATGCTCTTCCTCGCCGTGGCGTTGGTGCTGGCGCTCCATCTCAACGGCACGCAGGCGGCGGCCGCGGCCCCGCGCGGCCTTCTCTGGGTGACCGCAGCCGCGGTGTACGCGCAGATCCTGCTCGGCGCGACGGTGCGGCACACCGGCGCGGGGCTCGTCTGCATCGACCTTCCCTACTGCCGCGGGGCGTGGTGGCCCTCCAACGTGCATCCGATGGTGCACCTGCACATGGCCCACCGCGCCTTCGCCTTCGTGGTGCTCGGGCTCGTCGGCTGGACGTCGGCGCGGGTGGCGCGGAGCTCGCGCGGCCCGGTCCGCGCGCTCGCGCTCCTCGCGCCCCTCCTGGTGCTGGTCCAGATCGCGCTCGGCGTCTTCACCATCCTCACCTTGAAGGACCTGTTGCCGCTCACCGGCCACCTGCTCGTCGGCGCGCTCCTTCTCGCCGACTGCGTCGCGCTGCTCGCGATCACCCGGGCCGAGCCGGCGCAGGCGCGAGCGGCGGCGGCCGTGAGACTCGCGTGACGGCGGCGCCCTCCGACCTGCTCCAGCTGGCCAAGCCGCGCATCACCGGGCTGGTGGTCTTCACCACCGCGAGCGGCCTCTGGCTCGCGCCGCACGGGCTCTCCGCGGTGACGGTGGCGGTGACCCTGCTCGGCACCGTGCTCATCGTCGCCGCCGCCAACGTGCTCAACATGTACCTGGAGCGCGACAGCGACGCGTTCATGTCGCGCACCATGAACCGGCCGCTGCCCGCGCACCGGATGGAGCCGGAGGTTGCGCTCAGGTTCGGCCTCGTGCTCGCCGGCATCTCGGTGCCGCTGCTCACCTTCGCGGTGGGCGCGCTGCCGGGGCTTCTCGCCTCCATCGCGCTGGTCAGCTACGTGCTGCTCTACACGCCGATGAAGCGGCAGACCGCCACCGCGCTGCTGGTCGGAGCGCTGCCCGGCGCCATCCCTCCGCTGATCGGCTGGACTGCCGCCACCGAGCGGCTGGACCTTCCCGGCGTGCTGCTCTTCGCGGTGATGTTCCTCTGGCAGGTGCCGCACTTCCTCGCCATCACGCTCTTCCGCAAGGAGGAGTACGCGCGCGCCGGCCTGGTGGTGCAGCCCAACGAGGCGGGAGGCGAGCGCGAGGCGCGCACCAACATCGTGCGCTACACGGTGGCCCTGGTCGCGGTATCGCTGCTCTTCGTGCCCATCGGCACGGCGCACACCGCGTACCTGGTCGTGGCCCTCACCGCCGGCCTCGGCTTCCTCGGCTATGGCCTGCTCGGACTCCGCTCTACGTCTGGCCCCCGCTGGGCCCGCAACCTGTTCCTTTTTTCACTGGTTTACCTGCCGGCCGTCTTCGGCGCCCTGATGCTCGACCGGTAGATGCGGCTACTTGTCGCAGGGTGATTGGGACATGTTGACGCGTGTTGTTTCGCCGCGGCGGGCGTGCTACCAGATTCGCGCCCCCGATGGACGTGACCTCACCCGAAACCGCAACGCTCGGCATCTGGACCATCGCGCGATTCGCCGCCCTCGCCGTGCTGGCGACGGAGGCGTTGTTCCTCTACACGCGCCGCCGGGAAGCCCGCTACGCCTCGCCGGCGCGGGTGGCCTGGACGCTCACGCCCGCGCTGCTCCTGGCAGGGCTGTTCCTCTGGTGCACAGTTTTCGTCGCCTCTTCGCGGCGCGCACAGGTTGCGCCCGCCGTCGCACAGCTCGCCCGCTGATCCCTTTCGAGGTCGCCGCATGGATGAGAAAATCTATGGTTGGTGGCTTCCGCCCGACGTTTCCGTCCACGGCGCGAAGATCGACCAGCTGATCTCCGTACTCCACTGGTTCATGCTCCTGCTCTTCGTCGGGTGGGGCATCTTTTTCGTCTATTGCCTGATCCGCTTCCGGGCGCGGCCCGGCCACACCGCGCTCTATGCGCCGGTCAAGGCCATGGCCACCAAGTACATCGAGGCGGCGGTGGTGGTCGTCGAGGTGTTCCTGCTCTTCGGCCTCTCCACGCCGGTTTGGCTCGCGTACAAGAACAACGAGCCGGAAGGCAAGAACGCGCTGCACGTGAACGTCATCGCCGAGCAGTTCGCCTGGAACTTCCAGTATCCCGGCAAGGACGGCAAGTTCGGCAAGAACGATCCGCAGCTCATCTCCGGCGACAATCCGCTCGGCATCGATCCCGAGGATCCCGACGGCAAGGACGACATCACCAGCGTGAACCAGTTCCACGTGCCGGTGCACACGCCGGTGATCGTCCAGGTCACCTCCAAGGACGTCATCCACAGCTTCAACATCCCGGTGCTGCGCGTGAAGCAGGACACCATCCCGGGCCCGAGGATCCCCATCTGGTTCGAGGCCACGCAGACCGGGCACTTCGAGCTGGCCTGCGCGCAGCTCTGCGGCCTGGGGCATTACCGCATGCGCGCGGACGTGCTCATCGACTCGCCGGAAGATTTCGCGAAATGGCAGGCGGA
>DASSQZ010000113.1:0-35944 GCA_035702105.1 Myxococcales bacterium
TGCTCCTGGCGCTGCTGGAGCAGGACGGGCTCTCCACGCTGGTGTTCACCCGGCCCAAGCGGCGCGCGGACCGGCTGGCCAGGTCGCTCCAGCGCGCCGGCCACGACGTGGCGGTGATCCACGCCGACCGCTCGCAGGGCCAGCGCCGCGCCGCATTGGAGGGGTTCCGCTCCGGCGAGCACCGCGTGCTGGTGGCCACCGACATCGCCGCCCGCGGCATCGACGTGGCCGAGATCGGCCACGTGGTGAACTTCGACCTGCCCCAGGTGCCGGAGGACTACGTGCACCGCATCGGCCGCACCGCGCGGGCGGAGGCGAGCGGGCGCGCCTCCAGCTTCGCCTCTCCCGAGGAGCACGACCTGCTCCGCGGCATCGAGAAGTTCACCCGCAAGAGCGTGGAGCGCGCCGCGGTGCCGCGCGAGCACCAGGCGTTCCAGAGCGAGGTGCAGCGCCGCGACTCGCTGCCGGCGGCGGCTCGCCACCCGCAGCGCCCCCGCCACCAGGGAGCGCCGCAGCACCATCGCGCGGGCGGCCACGAACAGCGGCACGCGCCGGCGCAACCCCACGGCAACGCCGCCGGCCGCGCTCCCCAGAAGCTGGGAAGCTGGAAGCCGCGCCGGCGCAGGTAGCGGCGGGCGCTACTCCGCGCGGAGCGCCACTCCCGGGTCGACCTTCGAGGCTCGCCGGGCCGGCAGCCAGGAGGCGAAGAGCGCCACCAGCGCCAGCATCGCGGTGAGGCCGACGTACGAGAGCGGGTCGAAGGCGCTCACGCCGAAGAGCATGCCGCGCATCACGCGCGAGAGCAGGACCGCGAGCGCCACGCCGATGGCGAGCCCCGCTCCGGCGAGCCGCGCGCCGTCCCTCACCACCATGCGCTGCACGTCCTCTTGCCGCGCGCCCAGCGCCATGCGGATGCCGATCTCGCGGGTCCGCTGCTCGACGCCGTAGCTCATCACGCCGTAGACCCCCACCGCGGCGAGCAGGAGCGCCACCGCGGCGAAGAGGCCGAGCAGCACCAGGCTGAAGCGGCGCCCGGACAGCGCATCGTCCACCGCCGCGTCCATGGTCTTCACGTTGTAGACCGGCAGCTCGGGATCCAGCGCCATCACCTCGCGACGGGCGGAGGCCACCAGAGGGGTCGCTTCCCCCTCGAAGCGCAGCAGCACGGTCATGCCGCGGTACCACTGCGGCGCGAACTCCGCCCCCACCGCGAAGGGCATGATCATTCCCGAATCGATGGAGCCCTGGTCGGCGGGCCCGTACTGCTGCATGTGGGCGTAGATGCCGACGATCTCCGGCCCGCGGATGTTCCCCACCACCTCGGGAGCGAAGGCGAGGTGGTGGCCGATGGGGTCCTCGCCCGGGAAGAGCCTGCGGGCTAGGCCGTCGTCGATCAGCACCACCGGCCTCCGCAGCGTATCGTCGTCCCCGAGGTCGCGCCCCCGCAGGAGCCGCGCTCCCATCGAGGGCACAAAGCCCGGCGTCGCCATGTACAGGTACGCGCTCACGCCTTCCCCGGGGAGCGGCCGCGGCCGTCCCTCGACCCAGAAGGCGTCGGTGCTGTTGTCGTCGAAGAGCGGCAGCGACTGCGCCACCGACACGGCGCGCACGCCGGGCAGCGCCTCGAGCCTGCGGCGCAGGTCCTGCTCGAAGCGGATCTCCGCCGCGCCGTCGCGATAGCGCACGGCCGGGAGCGAGAGTTGCAGGGCGACGAGGCCGTGGGGCTGGAAGCCCAGGTCCACGCGCGCGAGCCTGGCGAAGCTGCGCAGGAGCAACCCCGCGCCGATCAGCAGCATCAGGGAGAGCGCGATCTCCGCCACCACCAGCGCGCTGCGCAGGCGCCGGCGCGGCCTGGAGTCGGTGGCGTGGGCGTCGCGCAGGAACGCCTCGAGATCCGGCTGCGAGGCGCGCAAGGCGGGCAGCACGCCGAAGGCGAGTCCGGTGGCCACCGACAGGCCCAGCGTGAAGAGGAGGACCCCTGCGTCGATGCGCACGTCGGCATTGCGCCGCAGCGCCTCCGGCACGTAGGGCAGCAGCGCATCGAGGCCCCAGAACGCGAGCACGACACCGAGGGCGCCCCCAGCAAGCGAGAGGAGCACGCTCTCGGTGAGCAGCTCGCGCATCAGCCGCCGGCGGCCTGCCCCGAGGGCGCAGCGGATGGCGAGCTCCGGTCCGCGGGCGGCGGCGCGCGCCAGCGCGAGGTTGGCCACGTTGGCCGCGGCGATGAGCAGGACCAGCGCGACGGCTCCCCAGAGGACGAAGAGGGCGGAGCGGAAGTCCTGGGTCTGCTCCTCCTGGATGGGCATCGCCCGCACGCGGTGTCCGGTGTTCGAGATCGGGTACTCCTTCTCCAGCCGCTCCGCGACCGAGTCGAGCGCGGCGCGCGCCCGCGCAAGGCTCACCCCGGGGCGAAGCCGCGCCACCACGCTGATGCCGGGGTGATCGTCGCGGCTCCTGAACTGATCGGCCCAGAGCCCGAGCGGCACGAAGACGTCCTGGGCCGCCAGGAACCGGAAGCCCGGCGGCAGGATGCCGACGATGGTGTAGCTGTCGCCTCCCAGCGTCAGGGCCTGGCCGATCACGCGCGGATCGGAAGCGAACCTCCGCTGCCAGAGCGCGTTGCCGAGCATCACCGTTCGCGGCGCGCCGGGAGAGTCGTCCTGCGCCGTGAAACCTCGGCCCAGTTGCGGCTGCACGCCCAGCGCGTCGAAGAAGTCGGACGTCACCTGCCGCGCGGCCACCCGCTCCGGCTCGCCGCTGCCGGTGAGGTTGAAGCTGTCGCGGCGGAAGGCGGCCATGGCCGAGAACGTGTCCCGGGTCTGCGCGCGCCAGTCGACGAAGTTCGGGTACGCCACCGAGGAGGCGGAAAACGCCTTGCTGCTCTCCCGCACGATCAGCACCCGCTCCGGCTGCGGATAGGGATAGGGCCGCAAGAGCGTGGCCTCGATCAGGCTGAACAGCGCCGTGTTGGCGCCGATGGCCAGGGCCAGGGCGGCGATGGCGGCGAGCGCGTACGTCGGTGCGCGGTGGAGCGAGCGCAGGGCGAGGCGGAAATCTTGAAGCACGGAGCCCATGCCCCGGCGCAGAGCGAGATCCGTGCCACCGGGAAGCGGCGAAGATCAGGCGGCAATCCGCACGCCGCTGGCCGCTGCCGGGACTTTGCGTCCCGGAAGCGGACACGGGGCCGGGATCAGGCCGACTCGTAGGCCTGCCTGAGCCGGGTCAGATCCAGCTTCCGCATCTGCATCAGCGCGTCCATCACCCGCTTCGACCGCGCCGGATCCTTGCCTTCCAGCAGGGCGCCGAGGCCCTTGGGAACCACCTGCCAGGAGAGCTCGTACCTGTCCTTGAGCCAGCCGCACTGTCCGGGCTGCCCGCCTGCCGAGAGCTTCTCCCACATCTCGTCCACCTCCTCCTGCGTCTCGCAGTTGACCACCAGCGAGATGGCCTCGGTGAACTTGAAGTGCGGACCCCCGTTCAGCGCCACGAACTCCTGCCCGTCGAGCACGAAATTGATGGTCATCACCGTGCCCTTGGGGCCCGGCCCGCCCTCGCCGTAGCGGGTCAGGCCCAGGATCTTCGAGTTCTTGAAGATGGACACGTAGTGCTTCGCCGCCTCTTCAGCCTCTTCGTCGAACCACAGGAAGGTGGTGATCTTCTGCATGGGCTCTCCTCGGGAGTGGACTGCCTTTTCCGGATGACGAACGGCATGGGCCCGGATCGACATGGGACGTGATATGGCGCGCGTCATGGCACAGATCGCGTTCATCGGGCTTGGGAAGATGGGAAGGCCCATGTCGGCGCGGCTCCTGCAGGCGGGCCATGCGGTGCACGTCTTCAACCGCTCGCGCGGGGCCATGGAAGACCTGGCGAAAGGGGGCGCGCAGCCGGCGTCCTCCGCAGCCGAGGCTGCAGGACGGGCACAGTTCGTCTTCACCGCGCTGCCCACGCAGGAGACGGTGGAGCAGGTGTTCGAGGAGCTTTCTGCTTCCGCCCGCAAGGGGCAGGTCTATGCCGACCACTCCACCGTGAGCCTCGCCACCAACCGCCGCTGCGCCGAGCGGCTCTCCGCGCGCGGGGCCAGGTTCCTCGACGCGCCCGTCTCCGGCGGGCCTGCCGGGGCGAAGGCGGGAACGCTCACCGTCATGGCGGGCGGAGAGAAGGACGCCTTCGAGGCGGCGCTGCCCGTCTTCCAGGCCTTCGGCAAGAACATCCGCCTCTGCGGCCCGGTGGGCGCCGGGCAGGCGGTGAAGCTCGTCAACCAGCTTCTCGTCGGCGTGCACACCGCCGCCATCGCGGAGGCAGCGGTGCTGGGAGCGAGGCTCGGGGCCGACCCGCAGACGGTGCTCGACCTGATCGGCACTTCCTTCGGCGGTAGCACGATGATGACCCGCAACCTGCCGCGCTTCATCTCGCGCGACTTCAGCGTCGCCACCTCGGTGCGCCTCCTGCTCAAGGACCTCGGCATCATCCACGACGAGGCCAAGGCCGCGAAGGTGCCGCTGCTCCTCGGAGCCCTGGCCGAGCAGCGCTTCCTCGAGGCGCTGGGCCGCGGCTTCGGCGACGAGGACATGGCGGCGCTGGTGAAGCTGTGGGAGGAGCCAGCCGGCACCACCGTCAATCGGCCCCGGAAGGACTGATGCCGCGCTTCACCGCCAACCTGACCATGCTCTGGCCGGAGCTGGACGTGTACGACCGCTTCCGCGCCGCCGCCCAGGCCGGCTTCCGCCGGGTGGAGATCCTCTTCGTGCACGCGCTCGATCCCGCCCGGGTGGAGCGGGAGCTGCGCGAGAACGGCCTGACGCTGGTGCTCTTCGATCCGGCGCCGGGAAACTGGGAGGGCGGCGAGCGCGGCCTGCTCAGCCTGCCCGGGCGCGAGGAGGAGTTCCTGCGCACGGTTCGCGAGGCTGTGGCCGCGGCCCGGCGCTTCGGCACGCGGCGCCTGAATGCGCTGGTGGGAATTCCCCGCGGTGTCGCTCCGGAGCAGGCGCGCCGCACCGCGGTCGGGAACCTCCGCGCCGCCATTCCCGTCGTGGAGAGCATCGGCGCCACGCTCCTGGTCGAGGCGATCAACTCCATCGACATGCCCGGCTACTTCGCCGATACGGTCGACCGCGCGGCGGCGCTGGTGGAAGAGGCGGCCTCGCCTTCGGTGCGGCTGCAGCTCGACCAGTACCACGCGGGCATGATGGGCACCGACCCGGTCGCGGCGCTGCGCAAGCACGCGGCGCTGGTCGCGCACGCGCAGATCGCCGACGTGCCGGGGCGCAACCAGCCCGGCACCGGCACGCAGCCCATCGGCGAGTTCCTCGACGAGCTGGACCGTCTCGGCTATTCCGGCAGCGTCGGCCTCGAGTACAAGCCGCGCGGCAGCATGGACGAGGCGCTCGCGTGGCTCCCCCGCGAACGGCGCGGCTGACCCTGTGGCGGTTTGACGCACCCCGACTTGTGTCGGAACCGATCCGGGGGCAAACGACCGGGCGCACGTTTGGGCGCACTCCGCGCCCGGGGGAATCATGTCCAATCGAGTCTCGATCGCCTTGGCCGCGGCGCTTGCAGCAGGCGCCGCGGGCGCTGCTCCCGTCACTCTCCAGATCCAGAACGCCGGAACCACCTTCCCGCAGAGCACCAGCGTCGGCGGCGATTCCATCACCGCTCTCGAATTCGACCTGGCGTTGCTCGCGGGCGACGCCGACGCCGTCGGGGCCGACGAGGACAGCCTCGGCGGCACCGATCCCGTGGTCAACCGGACCATCGCGCACGGGCATGCGGGCGCGCTCTCCGCCAATGCGTCGGCGCGGGCCAAGTCCAATCCCGAGCTGATCCGCAGCTTCGACGGGGTGAACTTCCACGACCAGCGCTTCTCCAACAACGGCAACCAGTTCTCGGTGGAGCCGCCCGACCAGGCGCTCTGCGTCGGCAACGGGTTCATCGTCGAATCGGTCAACGACGTGCTCAAGATCTACGACACCTCCGGCACGCAACTGGTCGGCCCGGTGGACCTCAACACCTTCTACGGGTACGCCGCCGCCATCGACCGCACCCACCCCTCGCTGCCGCGCGGCCCGTCGCTCACCGACCCGATCTGCTTCTTCGATCCCGACACGCAGCGCTTCTTCCACGTGGTGCTGACGCTCGACCACGTGGGCACCACCGCGAACCTCTCCGGCACCAACCACCTGGACATCGCGGTCAGCCAGACCTCGAACCCCACCGGGGCGTGGAACCTGTTCAAGCTGCCGGTGCAGAACAACGGCACCGAGGGGACGCCCGACCACCACTGCACCAACGGCTTCTGCCTCGGCGACTACCCGCACATCGGCGCGGACGCCAACGCCATCTTCCTCACCACCAACGAGTTCGCGGTGGTCGGACCCGGGTTCTTCGGCGCGCAGATCTACGCGATCTCCAAGCGCGCGCTCGCCGCAGGAACCGCCGCCAACGTGGTGCTCTTCGACCAGGACTTCTTCCGCGACCCCGCCGCGCTGGCGCCGGCCTTCACGGTGTGGCCCGCGACCTCGCCCGCCGGCCAGAACAACCTCGACAACGGCGGCACCGGGTTCTTCCTCAGCTCCGATGCGGTCTTCACCGACGACGGCATCTCCACCGACCTGCTGGTCTGGACGATGTCGAACACCTCCGCCATCGACACGGCGCCCGGCTCGCTCTCGCTCTCGGTGGCGGCGATCACGGTTCAGCCGTACGCGGTTCCCGCCGCGCGCACTCCGCAGAAGGCGGGCAACACGCCCCTGCGCGACTGCATCGCCTCTCCCACCTGCGCGCCGCAGATCGGCTCGGCGGTCCGGAACATCGCCGCGCCGCGCAGCGTGGCCGTCAACGACTCGCGCATGCAGCAGGTCACCTACGCCAACGGCAAGCTCTGGGGCGCCCTCGACACCGACGTGCTCCAGGGAACGGCGCACTTCTCCGGCATCGCCTACTTCGTGGTCAACCCGCGCTCGGGCGTGATCTTCGCCAACGGCACGCTCTCGCTGCCCGGCGCCAGCCTCACCTACCCGGCGGTTGGCGTCACCCAGAGCGGCCGGGGAGTGATCGCCTTCACGGTCGTGGGGCCCAGCGATTATCCCAGCGCTGGCTACGCGGGCCTCGACGCCAAGGTCGGCGCCGGCGCGGTGCACCTGGCCGCGGCGGGCGCGGATCCCTGGGACGGGTTCACCGGGTACTCCACCTTCTCCAACCGCCCCCGCTGGGGCGACTACGGAGCCACCGCGGTGGACGGCAACACCATCTGGATCGCCTCCGAGTACATCGCGCACTCGTGCACGTTCGCGCAGTACCTGGCCTCGCCGCTGGGGGAGTGCGGCGGCACCCGCGCGCCGCTCGGCAACTGGGCCACGCGCATCTCGCAGATCAAGCCGTAGGAGGGACGGGAAGGATGAAGGCCCCGCATCGCTTGCCGGTGCGGGGCCTCGCTCAGCTGCGCAGGCCGGGCGCCTCGTGTCCGCTCCGCGCCACGTATTCCGCGTAGCCGCCGCCGTACACGTGCGCGCCCTCCGGCGTCAGCTCCAGCACGCGGTTCGACAGCCCGGCGAGGAAGTGGCGGTCGTGCGAGACAAAGAGCATGGTCCCGTCGAACCTGCCGAGCGCGCCGATGAGCATCTCCTTGGTGGCGATGTCCAGGTGGTTGGTGGGCTCGTCGAGCACGAGGAAGTTGGGCGGATCGAAGAGCATCATCGCCAGCACCAGCCGCGCCTTCTCGCCGCCCGAGAGCACCCGCACTCCCTTCTCCACCTCGTCGCCGGAGAAGCCGAAGGCGCCGGCCAGCGTGCGCAGCGCGCCGAGCGACGCCTGGGGGAAGCGGTCCACCAGCGTGGCCTCCACCGTCTTCTCGCCGTCGAGCAGGTCCATCGAGTGCTGGGCGAAGTAGCCGAGCTTGACGCTCGCGCCCACGCCCACCTCGCCCGCGTCCGGCTCGGCGGCGCCGGCCACGAGCTTGAGGAGCGTGCTCTTGCCCGCGCCGTTCACCCCCATCACGCACCAGCGCTCGCCGCGGCGCACGAGAAAGTCGAACCCGTCGTAGACCACCTGCGAGCCGTACGCCTTGCGCACCCGGGCGAGCCTGGCCACGTCCTCGCCGCTGCGCGGCGGCCTCTGGAACTCGAACTCCACCGTCCTGCGCACCTTGGGCGGTTCCACCTTCTCGATCTTGTCGATCTTCTTGATCCGGCTCTGCACCTGCGCCGCGTGGCTGGCCCGCGCCTTGAACCGCTCGATGAACGCCAGCTCCTTCTTGAGCATGGCCTGCTGGCGGGCGTACTGCGCCTCGGCGTGCCGGTCCGCGATGGCTCGCTCCCGCAGGTAGAACTCGTAGTCGCCGGAGTACGAGGTCAGCTCCCCGGCGTCGATCTCGACGATCTTCGAGACCACCCGGTTCATGAACTCGCGGTCGTGCGAGGTGAGCAGGATGGCGCCCTTGAAGCCCTTGAGGAAGTTCTCCAGCCAGATCAGCGACTCCAGATCCAGGTGGTTGGAGGGCTCGTCGAGCAGGAGCGCGTCCGGCGCCATCAAGAGGATGCGGGCGAGCGCGACGCGCATCTTCCATCCTCCCGAGAGCGCGCCCACGTCCTCTTCCATGCGCGCTTGCGAGAAGCCGAGGCCGGCCAGGATCTCCCGCGCCCGCGCCTCGAGGCCATAGCCGCCCAGCTCCTCGAAGCGCGACTGCACCGCGCCGAAGCGCTCCAGCAGCCGATCCATCTCGCCGGCGCGCTCCGGATCGGCCAGCGCGTGCTCCAGGTCGCGGAGCTCCGCCGCCACCTCGCTGACCGGGCCGGCGCCGGCCATGGTCTCGGCCACCACGCTGCGGCCGCGCATCTCGCCGGCGTCCTGGCTGAAGTAGCCGATGGTGACGCCGCGGTCCACCGAGACGCGGCCCTCGTCCGGCTGCTCCTCCTTCGTGATCAGTCGGAAGAGGGTGGATTTTCCCGCGCCGTTCGGGCCCACGAGGCCCACGTGCTCGCCGCGGTGGACCACCGCGCTCGCATCGAGGAAGAGGATCTGCTGGCCGTGCTGCTTGGCGACGGAATCGAGGCGGATCATGGGGGCGCGGTTGATAACACACCGCGCCACCCCGGTTCATCCCGACGGGGGAGGGGGCGAGCTATTCGTCCGCACAGCCTGGGAAGGAGCAGTAGCCCGCCTCCGGATGGCCGGGCCGGCGCGAGTAGATCTTGCCGGGGTCGCCCCGGACGCAGGGCGCGTCGTAGCAACACCCCTGGAGGACGTGGATCGGCTCCCCGGAGCCGAGCCGTCCTTCGGCGAACCTCTCGGGGCCGGGCGGCTCGAACCCCTGCGCGAACGAGATCCTGAGCTGGCCAACCGGGTCGAGCGCGCCCGCGACCACCGCCAGCGAGAGCGCGAGCTTGACCGCCGCGGTCGTCGTTTCCTTCCAGCGCGAGAGATCGAGGGCGACGAGGACGGTGCTGCTCGCGGCGACCCAGAGCAGGGGCAGGGCGAACCGGGGATGGGGCGCGAGCAGCCACCAGAAAGCAACCGCCGCGAACGTCACCACCAGCGTCCGCGCCGCAGGCGTCCTGCGCCCGCGGATGGCGAGGACCGCCGCCGCCGCTCCGGCGACGAGCAGCGAGATCGCGGGCAGCAGGAACTCGCGGTTCTCCGCCCATTCGAGCGAGAACCAGTGCGCGACCCAGGTCTGCTCGCCGCGCGGATCGTTCATCGCCTGCAGGCGCGCGAAGGCGCGCTCGTAGAGGAATTCCTTCCTGCCCACCCCGGCAGGGATGCGCCAGGAAAGGCCCAGGTTGCCCACCTCCGAGGGAAAGAGCGGATACCCGCTCAGCACCCACCCGCGAATCAGCCAGGGCACCACCAGGAGCGCGGCGGCGACGGCCGCGATGGCTCCGGTTCGCCGCCACCCGGGTGTCGAGGACCGCCAGGCCTCGAATGCGGCGAAGATGCTGAAGGGGGCGCTCGCGATCACCGCGGACGGCTTGGCGATCGTGGCGGCGATCGACAGCACGATCACGGCGCGAAGGCGCGGCGCCGTGAACCGATCGCCGTCGAGCGCGGGGCCCATCGCCAGCAGCATGATGACGGCGCTGGCGGTCGTCACCGCGACGTCGGCGGTCGGGCTGGGCAGGTTGTCGCTGAAGAGCACGTCCAGGAGCACGCCTCCCACGGCGATGGTGAGGCAGGCGGAGTTGCGGCGGAATTGCCTGAAGCGCAGCGCCCGGACCAGCTCGATGCAGGCAGGGACGAGCACGCCGAGAAGCAGGAGTCCATTGGCGAGATGCTCTCCATTTCCACGGACAGGTCCGAGGTCGAAGAGCGACGCGTACAGGTAGTACGCATGGTTGAACGCCAGCCGCAGGTGCAGGTTCCCCAGGCCGGGGACGATCGGATACCGCTCGAACCAGCGAATGGTCGCAAGGTAGTAGAGGCACGTGTCCGGGTTCGAGGGCCGGTGGAGGGCGAGCGCGGCGGCGATGGCCCAGAGCGCCGCGGCCAGCGCGGCAGCCGCCAGCGCCGCAGCGGCCGTGGGCACGCCGAGGATCCTGCCGCGCAGGGCGGACCGGTCGAGATAGAGGCCGGCCAGGGCAAGCGGCGCCAGCGCGACCTGCACGCGCGAGTCGATCGGGAGCCAGAAGTGCCAGATCTGCAGGAACGCCAGCGCGGCGGCCCAGCCGAGCCAGAAGCGCGCCAGCCCCGGCACCCGCTCCCCCGGGGCGTCGAGTCCCCGCGCGACCAGGCAGCCAAGTCCGTAGAGCAGGCCGCCGACGAGCGCCCAGACTCCGATGACGGATGCCCAGGACGGGCCAATGCCCCACACCGCCCCACTGTCGAACGGAATCCGGCTCGGGGCAACAAGGTTCGCCGCCCCGCTCCCGTTCAGCGCGCTCGACGGCAAGCGCGCCTGGAAGACCCGCCCTACGCCTCGACCGGCTTGCGCCGGATGGGCGTGGACCCGGGCGAGACGGGCGCCGGAGATCCCTTCTCCTCGCGGTAGGAGTGCCCGCTCGCAAGTCCGGCGACGAAGGCCACGAGGAGAATCGCCCCCAGCGCGAAGATGGTGTCGCCGATCACGCGCAGCCAGCGCAGCGTGTCCATGCCCGGGCTGTGCAGGAACCCGGCGCTGCGCGCGTACCAGTACCCCACCGTGACCGACGCGCGCGTCTGCAGCAGGCCCACCGGCAGGATGCTGATCACCACCATCGCCATCAGGCCGCCGTTGATGAGCCAGAACGCCGCCTTCACCCAGCCCTCGCGCCAGGGGATGCCCGGGCGCAGCGCGCGCAGGCAGAAGAGCATCAGGCCGATTCCCAGCATGCCGTAGACGCCGAAGAGCGCGGTGTGGCCGTGGACCGGCGTGGTGTTGAGCCCCTGCATGTAATAGAGCGCGACCGGCGGGTTGATCATGAAGCCGAAGAGCCCGGCGCCCACCAGGTTCCAGAAGGCCACCGCGACGAAGCAGTAGATGGGCCAGCGGTAGAGGCGCACCCAGGGCTTCGCGCGCGAGAGGCGCAGGTTGTGCCACGCCTCGACCCCCACGAAGAGCAGCGGCACCACCTCGAGCGCGCTGAAGACCGCGCCGAGCGAGAGCACGAAGGTGGGCGTGCCGGAGAAGTAGAGGTGGTGGAGCGTGCCGATGATGCCGCCGGCCAGGAAGATGGTGGAGGCGAGCACCACCGACCTGCCGGCCAGCGCCACCCGCACGAGTCCCAGGCGTGCGAAGAGGAAGGCGATGACGGTGGTGGCGAAGACCTCGAAGAAGCCCTCCACCCAGAGGTGCACCACCCACCAGCGCCAGTACTCGGCGATGGCGAGGTTGGTGTGCCGGCCGTACCCGAGAGCCGCGGCGTAGAAGGCGGCGATGGCGGTGGCGGCCACGGTGAAGAGGATCAGCAGGGGCCGCTGCTCGTCGCGCCGCCGCAGCGCCGGCCAGACGGCGCGAGCCACCAGGAAGAGCCAGAAGAAGAGGCCTGCGAGCAGCGCGATCTGGAAGGCGCGGCCGAGGTCGATGTACTCGTAGCCCGAGTGGCCGAACCAGAACCAGGCGCCCGCGTGGCCCAGCTTCTGGAACACGCTCAGCCACTGGCCGGCGATGGACCCGACCACCACTGCGAGGAGCGCGGCGAAGAGCACGTTGACGCAGGCGCGCTGCCCGGGCGGCTCGCGGCCGCCGATCACCGGGCCTATGTAGAGGCCCGCGGCAAGCCAGGCGGTGGCGATCCAGAGGACGCCGAGCTGGGTATGCCAGGTGCGCGAAAGCGAATAGGGAATGGCCTTGTCGAGAGGGATTCCATAGAACCCGCTGCCCTCCACGCCATAGTGCGCGGTGACGACGCCGAGCAGGATCTGCACCAGGATCAACGCCGAGACGATCCAGAAGTACTTCACCGTGGCGCGCTGCGAGGGCGTCGAGGGCGCCATCAGCAGCGGATCGCGCTCGGGAATGCGCTCGGGCAACGGCTCGGGCTCCTGCGACGCGTGCCAGAAGGCGAGTGCGCCGATGCCGGCGAGCAACAGCAGGATGCTCACGCCGGTCCAGACCAGCGCATCGCCGGGAATGGTGTTGGCGACCAGCGGCTCGTGGGGCCAGTTGTTGGTGTAGGTCACGTCGTCGCCGGGGCGCTGCGTGCTTGCCGCCCACGACGTCCACCAGAAGAACGCGGAGAGCTGGCGGAGCCTGCCCGGATCGGTCTGGGCGCCGCGCGGAATTGCGTATTGCGCGCGGCCCCTGGAGAAGACGTCGGCGTAATGGCGCTCGGTGGCGGCGAAGGCGCGGGCGCGCACCGGGTCGATGGTGATGGCGCCGGTCGACGCGTCCCAGGTGTTCTTCCGCATCATCCCGGCGAGCCGCGCTTCCAGCCGTGCGCGCTCGGGGCCCGGCAGCGCCGCGAACGGCGCGCCGCCTGCCGCCCGGGCCCACTCGTCGAGGATGAAGGTCGATTCCCGGTGCAGCCAGTCGGCCGTCCAGTCGGGCGCCACGTAGCTGCCATGGCCCCAGACCGAGCCCACCTCCATGCCCCCCATCGACTGCCACACGTTCTGACCGGCCTCGATGTCCGCGCGGGTGAGCAGCGTCCGGCCGTCGTTGGTGACCACGCGGGAGGGGATCGGCGGCGCCTGCTGGTAGATGCGGACGCCGGTCCAGAGAAGGACGGCGAACGAGCCGGCGAGCACCAGGACGAGAGCAGACCAGAGACGCTTCATCGAAGACCTCCCCAGGACCGCTCTTGGGTGGCCATGGCGGCGCACGCGAGCAAGGGGCCGGGCCGGGCTGCTATCCTCCGCGCTCCTGCCCGGATGACGCTCGCCGATCTCATCGACCTGGAGGCACAGCTCGCGCGCGACCGCGGGGGGGATCCCGCGGCCCTGGCCGCTCGCGACCGCGCCTTGATGGCCGGCGCTGCCCCGCCCGCTGAGCGGGGCGCGCTCCTCGGCCGCTGGCTCGAGTCGCTTCGCGCCGCGGAGCCGGGACGGCTGCATCCGGGAAGGACGGTGGCGCTGGCCGTGCGCGCCGTGGGCAGCGCGCTGTTGCTTCTCGGCCTCGTGCTCGGCTGGGGGGCGGCGGCGGCGCTCCTGCGCTTCAACGGCCGGGAGCCGGTGAACGTCTGGGACTTCCTGCTCGTGCTGGTGGGCGTGCAGATCGCGCTCTTCGTCCTTTTGCTCTCCTCGTTCTTCCTGCCGGTGAGCGCGCTGGGAACGCCGCTCTTCGGCCTCGCCCGGGGGCTCATCGCCGCGGTCTATCCGCGCATCGCCGGGCGGCTCCATCGCGGCGAGCGCGCGCAGGAATGGGCGGCCCTCTGGCACCGGCTGCGCAGCAGGAGGTCGCTGTACCACCGGCTGGAGCCGTGGATCCTGCTCGGCCTCACGCAGGGATTCGGCGTGGCCTTCAACGTCGGCGCGATCCTCGGCTGCCTGCGGCTGATCGCCTTCTCCGACATCGCCTTCTCCTGGAGCACGACGCTGGTGCAGCTCGACGCGCACAGGTTCCACGCCCTGGTGCATGCGCTGGCCGCGCCCTTCGGTTGGCTCTGGCAGGACGCCGATCCCTCGCTGGCGCTGGTCGAGGCCACCCGCTACTCGCGCCTCGAGGGCGCCTACGTCCTCTCGGGCGCGCGCAGGGCGGCGCATCCGGAGTTGGTGGGCGGCTGGTGGCCGTTCCTTCTCTCGGCGGTGGCCTGCTACGGGCTCCTGCCCCGCGCGCTCACCCTGGCGCTCTCGCGCCTGCGGGCCGCGCGCATCCTCGACAAGCTGCCGCTCGACGATGCCGAGGTGACACGGACCGCGCGCCGGCTCTCGGAACCGCACGTCGAGACGCGCAGCCCTTCGCCCGAGCAGCCGGGCCGCGCGGCGGCGGTTCCGCTCCCGCAGGCCGGGTGGGGCGCGGAGCAGGGGGCGCCAGCCGTGCTGGTTCTCTGGCGCGACATTCCCGCTGCGCCGGGTCTCCGGGAATCGGTGGCGCGACAGACGCGCTGGGCGGTGCGCGCGGTCCACGCCGCGGGCGGGCGCGACTACGAGGAAGGCCGCCTGCGCTGGAAGGACGCGCTGGAGGGAGCCTCCTGCGCGGCGGTGGTGGCGGAGGGATGGGAACCGCCCGACAAGGCGGTCCTGCGGCTCCTCCGGGATCTGCGCGGCTCGCTCGGCGCGCGCCGCCCCGTGCTGGTGCTGCTGGCGGAGGTGCGGCCGGAGGGGCTGCGCGCGCCCTCCGGGGCCGACCTGCGCATCTGGCAGGAGGGCGTGGCGCGCCTGGAAGATCCCTACGTGGCGGTGGAGCCGCTGGCGGGGGCGGCGTGAACGAGATCCCCCGCTTCGCCGTGGTCGGGCGCGTCAACAAGGGCAAGTCGAGCATCGTGGCCACCCTGGCGGAGGACGATTCGGTGGCGATCGACGCGCGCCCCGGCACCACCGTGGCGGTGCGCGAGTATCCGGTGCGCGTCGATGGGCGCACGCTCTTCGTCCTCGTCGACACGCCCGGGTTCGAGGACGCGCCGCGCGCGCTGGCCTGGTTGAGGGCCCGCGAGACCAGCGCCGCAGAGCGGCCCGCCCGGGTGGCGGAGCTCGTCCGCGCCTTCGAGGGAACGGACGAGTTCGTGGACGAGCGGCGCCTGCTCGCCCCCATCCTCGGCGGCGCCAACGTCATCTACGTGGTGGACGGAACGCGCCCCTTCCGCCCCAACTACGAGGCGGAGATGGAGATCCTCCGCTGGACCGGACGGCCGGGGATGGCGGTGATCAACCGCATCGGCGACGAGGACCACGCGGCAGAGTGGCGGCGCGCGCTCGATCAGTACTTCAAGATCGTTCGCGACTTCGACGCCTTTTCCGTCTCCTTCGAGGAGCGGCTGCGCCTGCTCGAGGTGTTCCGCGAGCTGCGCCCGGACGGGCAGGCCGCCATCGACGAGGCGCTCCTGGCGCTGACCGCGCAGCGGCGGCGCCGGCGCTTCGACGCGGCGGACGAGATCGCCGCGCTCCTCGTCGACGAGCTCACGCACACCGAAGAGGTGGTGGTGGGAAGCGAGGCGCTGCTCGAGGCCGAGCGCGACCGGCTGGAGAGGAGCTTCCACGACCACCTGCGAGAGCGCGAGGAGGAGGCGCGCCGCCGGGTCGAGGCGCTCTACGCCCACCGCCAGGTCCGCTTCGAGCTGGCGAGCCTGGCTCGGCCCGTCTTCCGCCAGGACCTCTTCGCCGAGGAGACCTGGAAGACGCTGGGGCTCACCCCCGCCGAGCTTCTCGGCGCAAGCGCGCTGGCGGGCGCGGCGGTGGGCGGCGCCATCGACGCGATGGTGGGCGGCGCGAGCCTGCTCGCGGGAACCGCCATCGGCGGAGTGGTGGGCGGCGCGGGTGCGCTCTTCAGCCTGGGCCGGCGCTTCGCGCGGGTGCGGCAGGTCACGGCCGGCGGCGTGGTGGGCTGGATGAGCGCCGCCCGCCGCTACTGGGAGGGCGGGCGCCGGTTCCGCATCGGCCCGCACGCGCAGCCGAACTTCCCCTGGGTGCTGCTCGACCGCGCGCTGCTCCACTACGACGCGGTCGTGCACCGGACCCATGCGCGCAGGGACACCATCGCGAGCTTCGCGGGACGCGAGGGCGTGGTGGCGGATTTCGCGCGCGGCGAGCGGCGCGAGCTCGAGGAGCTCTTCCAGCGCATCCGCCGCTCCGGCTCCGACCCGCCGCGCGAGCTGCGCGATGCGCTCGAGGCCGCCGTCGGCAGGATCCTCGAGCGCATCGATCCGCTCCCCTGACCGCGCGCCGGCGGCGCTGCCCGACGCTCAGTCGCCGAAGCAGACCGCCTCGATGTTGTTGCCGTCGGGGTCGAGCGCGAAGGCCGCGTAGTAGTTGGGCGCGTAGTCGGTGCGCAGCCCGGGCTTGCCGTTGTCGCGGCCGCCGGCGGCGAGCGCGGCCTTGTGGAACTCCTGCACCTGCCTGCGGTCCTTCGCCCGGAAGGCGAGGTGCGCGATGGGCTTCTGCGCGGCGCCCTTCGACACCCAGACGGTGGACCCGCCGTCGATGCCGACGCCGAACCCGCTCTCCGCGGGCGAGATGAGCTTGTAGCCGAGGGGCGCGAGCGCCTTCGCATAGAACGCCTGGCTGCGCTTCGGATCGGGAACGCTGAGCGACACGTGGTCGAGCATGACGCCTCCTGGAACGAGAAGGCCGTATTTGAACCGGTCCGCCCCGGCCGCGCTGTCGCAATCCTGCACTTTCGGGTGGCCGCCCGCGTGCCCTGTGGAATTTCGCAAAGTGGCGTTTGCGAAGCTCTCGCAGGAAGGTTGCGAACATGTAAGATGTTCGTCGGGGTGGGGGACAACCGGGGCCTCGCGCAGGCCTTGAACAGCCAACGGAGGGACGACGCGCACGGAGAAGTACGCAGAGCAGGGGGGCCGACATGAAGCACCGGAAGAAGAACTGGGACCACGTCCCGTGGACGCCTTTCCATGAGATCGAGGCGCCCGCGGAGCTCCTTCCCAACAACCGCGCCTGGGCCGAGGAAGGGGCCGCGAGGTGGTTCGCGAATTCAATCTACGTGGTCAGGCTGATCGCCCTGAAGGGAGAGCCGCCGTTCGGAACGGTGGTCTGTCTCACGGTCAGGACCCACGACCACCAGGCCCGGCACGACTGGAGGGACCTGCAGCGGGTCAAGAACGAGATCCTCGGCGATTCGGTCGAGGCGGTGGAGCTCTATCCCTCGGAGCAGCGGGTCGTCGACAACTCGAACTACTACCATCTGTTCTGCTTCCCGGCGCTCGCCACCGAGGACGGGCGGCTGCCCTTCGGATTCACCGAGCGGCTGGTCACCGAGGGCGCGGTGGCGGGCTCGAGACAGCGCGGCTTCCGCCGTGAGTCCTCCTCCTCCTCCGACGACGACGACGACGATGCCTCGCGCCGCGCCGGATGACGAGCGGTCCGGCGCGGTGCAGGAATCCGACAGCCGGCTCGCCGCGAAGGGGTCCATGGATCGGGACATGCGCGACCCGCTTCCGCTCGCCTCCCGCACGCTCTACTCCAGCGCGCTCGTCACCGTGACCGACGTGGTGTGCAGCGCCGGCTGCGGCGGCGCCCGGCACGAGGAGTGGTGCGACGCCGCCACGCTCGCGTTCGTGCGCAGCGGCACGTTCGTGCGCCGCGACCGCATGGGCCGCCACGTGGCCGACGCCACCCGGGTGGTCTTCTTCGACCCGGCCGAGCCGTACATGGTGGATCACCCGGTGCCGGGAGGCGATCACTGCACCTCGCTTCGCTTCGACCCGGGGACGCTGCGCGAGGCGGTCCGCGGCGCCGCGGCCGGCCGCATCTTCGGCCGATCGACGCTGGCGGGAAACGCGGAGCTCCACCTGGCGCATTTCCGGCTGCTCGCGGCCGCGCGGAGCCGGGATCCGGTGCTGGTCGAGGAGATCGCGCTGCGCCTGCTCCAGCTCTGCACCGAGGACGAGGCTGGGCCGCTCCGCGGGGCCGCAGCGAGGAGGGCCGCCGCGCTGGCCGCCGACGCGCAGGTGCTGATCGCCGCGTCGTTCTCGCGGCGCGTGACGCTCGAGGACCTTTCCCGGTCGCTGGGCGTCTCGCCCTTCCGCCTTTGCCGCGCCTTCCGCGCCGCCAACGCGGGCACGCTGCACCAGCACCTGACGCAGTTGCGCCTCGCCGCCGCGCTCGAGAGGCTGCCGGCCTACCGCCACCACCTCACCGAGCTGGCGCTCGAGGTCGGCTTCAGCAGCCACAGCCACTTCACGCACGCCTTCCGCGAGTACTTCGGCACCTCGCCTTCCTCGTTGCTGCATCGCCGCGGGCTCGAACCGGCGCAAGCTGCCGTCGGCGCGCGGCGCGGCAGGTGACCCGCTGCTAGGGACACTGCCCCGAGGCAAGTGAGCAGTTGGCATTGCTGTTCTGGACCGCCGCTTCGGCGTCGTCCTTGGTGCAGGCGGGCTGGGTCCAGGTCGTCTTGTAGTTGCCCGGACAGGTGACGCAGAAATCGAACGAGCCCGGCTGGCCAACCGGGTTGTCCTGCGTGATCGGGCAGGGCGGGCAGCTTCCGCTCTGCACGGTGCAGTTGGCGTGGCCGGAGCCGGAGAGCGTGGAGCCCGCCGCGGCCTGCGCCTCCGCGCTGGTGCAGTAGCTCCCTCCCAGCGGGATCCGATCGGTCCCGCAGACTCCGCAGAAGGTGAAGGCGATCTTGTTTCCCCCGTTTCCGTTGCCCGTGTCGCAGGGCTTGGGCGCCGGCGGCGGCGGCGGGGCCTTCACCTCGATGCTCACGTCGTAGAGCGACTGCCGCTTGAGCAGATCCTGGCCGAAGACCTGGAACCGGAAGGTGTCGCCGACCCTGGCGTTCGCCGGCACCTGGAACGGGAGCGGCGTGTCGTGCCCCGTCGCATCGGGCAGGACCACCACGCTCGAGGGCTGGCCGCCGATCAGGAGACCCACGGCCTTGCAGCCGTCGGAGAAGACGTCGAGGTTGCCCCTGGCTCCCGGCGGGGCCCGGAAGCTCTGTCCGACCAGCAGCCAGGGCACGTTGGGGAAGCTGAAGGTGCACTTGCTCAGCCCTCCCTGGCCCGGCGGCCCCGAACGATCGCGGCTGAACCTCACCTTCCAGGTGGATTCCCGGTACGCGTCCGCGGTGCCGGAATACTTCGGGTTGATGCTCTTCTCGCCGACGACCAGATCGGCGGAGGAGACCACGCCCGGCGCGTCGACGAAGATGGAGGCATTGTCGAGGACCTCGAGGATGTCGCTCTCGATCTGCCTGTTCGCGTCCGACTGCACGGTGGTGAGCCTGAAGTACACCTTGCCCGCCTGCAGTTGCGCGCGGTCGATGGGCTGGAACTGGCTGGCCGACCCGCGGGGAAGCTCCACCGCGTCGAACGACCCGCCTCCCGGGCGGCCCGACACCATCCGCACCGAGAGCACGTTGAACAGATCCGAGCTGACGTTCACCGCGAAGAGGCGTCCTCCCACCAGGAACGCTCCCGGATCGTCGGGCCAGGAAGACGAGGAGATCGGCCGCTCGGAGAGCACCGGCGGCGCCGCGGGCCTGGCGTTGTCGGCGGCAGACTGGCCAACCTGCTGCAGGGTCGCGCACCCGATCCACGCGCCCAGGAACGCAATGGCAGAAGAAACGCGCCGCATGTCCCCCCCCGGAAACGAAGCGCTGCGTCGCAATCAAGACGCCGCGCGGCACGGGTGTCAAGGCGCCCGGCGCCGGAGTCTGCTACATCGCGAATGGCAATGGAATCGACGGGACCCATCGGGGAGGCAGCCTTGCGCGACATCGACGAGCGGACCTCCGGGCTCGACGTCGGCCGCTACCTCGAGCGCATCGGATACGCGGGGTCCACCTCGCCCACGCTCGAGACGCTTCGGCAGATCCACCTCGCGCACCTGAGGACGATCCCTTTCGAGAACCTCTCCGTGCGCAGGGGCGAGCCCATCGCGCTCGAGGTTGGGCGGCTCTTCGAGAAGATCGTGCTGCGGCGGCGCGGAGGCTTCTGCTACGAGCTGAACGGCCTCTTCGCCGCCCTGCTCGACGCGCTCGGCTTCCGCGTCTCGCGCCTTGCGGGGACGGTGACGCCCGCGGGCATCGCCTTCGACCACCTGGCGCTGCGCGTGGACCTGGACGAGCCCTGGCTCGCCGACGTGGGCTTCGGCGACTCGTTCGTGCTTCCGCTGCGCCTGGACGACCGCGAGCCGCAGGCAGGAGGCTGCGGCCGCCGCTACCGCCTCGATGCCGCGGAGGGCGGCCTTTTGCTCCTGCGCGAAGAAGAGCAGGGCTGGGAACGGCAATATCTCTTCGCGCTGCGGCCCTGGCCGCTCTCCGCCTTCGAGGGCGGCTGCCGCTATCACCAGACTTCGCCGAAGTCGTCGTTCACGCAGAAGACGGTGATCTCCCGCGCCACGGAGACGGGGCGGATCACGCTTTCCGGACGGCGGCTGATCGTGACCTCGCGGGGAAGCCGCGCCGAGAGCGATCTGCAGGACGACGCGGCGGTCGCGGCCGCGTTGGCCGAGCACTTCGGGATTCGCTAGCCTTCGCAGGAGAGGAGCCATGGCCGATCGCGTCTGCGCCGTCGTCGGGGTCGGGCCCGGAATCGGAGCGGCCTGTGCGCGCCGCTTCGCCGCCGAGGGATATGCGGTGGCGCTGCTGGCCCGCAGCACGGAGTTCACCGGCGAGCTGGCCCGATCCCTGCCCTCCGCCCGCGCGTACGCCTGCGACGTGACCGACGCGGAGGCCGTCTCACGCGCGTTTGCCGCCCTGCGCGGGGACCTGGGCGACCCCGAGGTCCTGCTCTACAACGCGGGGTCGGGCGTGTTCACGAGCTTCGAGGACACGACGGCCGGGCAGCTCGAGGCGGCCTGGCGCATCAACGCGATGGGCGCGTTCCTCTGCTCGAAGGAGGTGGTGCCGGCCATGAAGCGCGCCGGTCAGGGCGCAATCGTGATGACCGGCGCCACCGCCTCGCGCAAGGGAGGCGCGCGGGCCGCGCCGTTCGCCTCGGCCAAGGGCGCGCAGCGGCTGCTCGCGGAATCGATGGCGCGGTCGCTCGGACCCCTCGGCATCCACGTGGCGCTCGTCGTCGTCGACGGGGTGGTGGACCTGCCCCGCGCGCGCCAGCGGCTCAAGGACAAGCCGGACAGCTTCTTCGTGCGGCCCGACGGCGTCGCCGGCATCGCGCTCCACCTCGTGCGCCAGGACCGCTCGGCCTGGTCCTTCGAGGTGGAGGCGCGCCCGTTCGCCGAGACCTGGTAGCGCCCTACTGCGCCGCGGTCATCGCTCCGCCCGCGCGGGCGGGCACCGGCCCGCCGCACAACGCCGAGAGCTGCCGCTGGAAGGCCTTCGCCTCCCGCTTCTTGCCGGCGCGCAGGGCCGCCCGCGCGGCGCCGTCGAATGCGTTGAAGCGGGCCGGCGCCGACCGCAGCGATGCCTGGTATTCGGCGAGGGCGGCGGCGGGCTGGTCCAGCTCGGAGAGCAGATCGCCGAGCTGCTCGCGAGCGGGAAGGATGGCGCCCGGCGTGACCGGGTGCTTGTCGGTCGAATCTTCGAGTTCCGCCGCCGAGCGCAGCAGCGCCACCGCCTCCTCGTTCTTCTTCTCCGCGCGCAGCAGCCATGCCGCCGCGGCCCGGCGCTGCACCTCCACCTGCGTCGCCCAGTCGAATCCCTTCTGCCCCTGGAGCGAGGCCTGCAGGTCGGCCAGCCTCGCCACGTCCCTTGCTGCCTCGTCCAGGTTGCCGATGCGGGAGTGGCCCATGGCCCGCGCGAAATGGACGATGGCTTCCGCATACGGGTACTTCTCCCAGGGGAACGTCGCCGGCTGCGGAGTGAGCGCCGCCGCCTCCTTCCAGTCGCGCCGCTCCAGGGCATGCCGGGCCGGGACGGCGGCGAGCGCGTAGGCGGCGGCGAACTGCGGCACGTCGAGGCGGGTCACCCCGGCCACCGTCTCCGCGACGTCCCGCGCCTTCGCGTCCTGGCCGGTCTGTAGATATGCGTACTCGAGGTAGTCCATCGCGTGCATGGCGTCGAACGCGGTCGCGCCCGGATGCGTCTTCGCCACCCACTGCTGCGCGGTTCGCGCCGAGGCCAGGTTCGAGGCGATCGACTCCTTCCACATGCCCAGGCGCGTGAAGATGTGCGAGGGCATGTGCAGCGCGTGGGGCGCGGCAGGCGCGATCTTCGCGTAGGCGCGCGCCGCCTGCAGCGCCAGCGGCGCGAGCTCGGGATAGTCGAGCGAATGGATCATGTAATGGGCAATGCCCGGATGGCGCGGCTCGAGCGCGAGCATGCGGTTGAGGATCTTCGCGGCCTCCTTCTGCCGCGCATAGGTCTTGTCGGGGGGCGAGTTGTAGGCGACGCCGAGGATGGCGAGAGCGTGGAAGATGAGGGCCTCGTGGTCGTCGGGATGGCGCTCCGCGACCTGTGCCATCGCCTTCTCGAAGGCGACGACCCGCGCCGCGTGCGGGCCCTCCGCCTGGTAGTAGGCGGAGATGGCCTCGATGTAGTCGCCCTCGCGGTCGGTCGAGGCGGGGGCCTCCATCGCGTTGTGCGCCGCCGCGCTTCCCGCGGCGAATTCCTCCTCGGTGGGAGGGCCCCAGATGACGTGGAAATAGGTCATCGCCACGCCCCACTGCGCGATGCTGCAGTCGGGGTCCCTTGCAGACACCTCCTCGAACGCCGCGGCGGACTTCGCATAGGCGAAGGAGTGCAGCATCGCCAGCGCGCGGTCGAAGGCCGGCTGCACCTCCGGGTTGCACGAGATTGGGAAGTGCACCTTGCCGTAGCTCTCCGCCGCCTGCTCGTGATCGCCGTGGTCGTGCGCGAGCGCCCACGCCGGCATCAACGCCACCGCCAGCGCTACAGCCTTGCTGCCTCGGTACGTCATCGCTCCCCCTTTTGCCCAGGAGCGGCGCCCGCACTGGCAGAAAGCGATTGGCGCCGATACCGGGCCGCTGCGTAGATCGCCGTAAACCGGACACTCTGGCAGACTGGCAGCCGTGCGGGAGCTGCTCGACAGCTTGATCCTGCTCGGAGCCGCGCAGGGCGGCGTGCTGGCCACGGCGCTGGCGAGGCGGAAGAAGGACCCGGTGGCGAACCGGCTCCTCGCCGCGCTCGTCGGCGCGCTCTCGCTGATGCTCCTGCTCGGCGTCCTCGACGTTCGCTGGGGCTTCGCCGGCCACCCGCACCTGATCGCGCTCGGCAGCCCGCTCCCCTTCCTCTTCGGCCCGCTCCTCTACCTGTACGTCGCGGCGCTGACGCGGCCGGCCTCGCGCTTCGAGGCCCGCTGGCTGGTCCATGGCCTGCCCTTCGCGCTCGACGTGCTGGTGCTGCTCCAGGGCTTCTATCTCAAGAGCGGCGCGGAGAAGCTCGCCATCGCCCAGGCCTTCGTCGCGGGCCGGATCCCTCCGGTGATGCAGTTCTTCGAGAGCCTGCTTCTCGCCCAGGCGATGGCCTACCTGTTCGCGAGCTGGCTTTCGCTGCGCCGCTACTCCCGCAAGATGGAGGGCTACTTCAGCGATCTCGCGCGCATCGACCTGCGCTGGCTGATGGCGATGGTGCTGGCGCACGCCGCGGTGTGGGGCATCGTCATCGCGAGCGGGCTGCTCAGGCTGGCGGGCTTCGCGCCGTTGGCGCTGCAGGGCTTCTCGCAGGCCATCCAGGTGGGATCGGCGCTGGTCGTCTTCGCCACCGGATACGTGAGCCTCTGGCAGCCGGCGCTGTTCGAGAAGGCGCAGGCGGCCCGCATCGTGGAGCCGTTGCGGCGCCCGCTGCCGAAATACCAGCGCAACCGCCTCGACGACGCCGAGGCCGCCGAGCTGGCGCGAAAGGTCACCGCGAAGATGACCGACGACGAGCTGTTCCGCGACGGCTCGCTCACCCTGCAGGCCCTGGCCGACGCCGCCGGGGCCACGCCCCACATGCTCAGCCAGGTGCTCAACCTGCACCTGCGCAAGAGCTTCTTCGTCCTGGTCAATTCCTACCGGGCGGAGGCGCTGATGGCGGCGCTGGCCGATCCGGGGCAGCGCCGGCGCGGCGTGCTCGACCTTGCGCTGGAGGCCGGCTTCAACTCCAAGTCCACGCTGAACAGTTTCTTCAAGCAGTACACCGGCCTGACCCCGAGCGAATTCCGCGCGCTCCGGTCGCGCGCCAAAATGCGCCAGGTTTCAACAGGCTAGGAAAGTCGGACGTCCGGATTCGCCGGGCGCCGGTCCGTGTTCATGGGCACCGGCGCTCCCTGGCGCGCCGGCGCGTACCTGTCCTCCGAACGCACCAACCCGGAGGACAAAATGCCCAGGCTCTTCTTCGTCGTCGCCGTTCTCTCCCTCACCGCCTGCCTCGATCCCGCGGAAGACGGGAACCTGGTTCCCCGCACCGCGGACGAGGACCCCGCGGTCCCCCAACTCTCCTTCAACGGCTCGACCTTCCACGTCGAGACCTTCGGCGATCCGTCCGCGCCCGTGATCGTCATGCTCCACGGCGGGCCGGGCGGCGACTACCGCGGCATGCTGCGGCTGCGCAATCCGGTGAACGGCGAGCGGCTCGAGGACCGCCACCTGCTGGTCTTCTGGGATCAGCGGGGCACCGGACTGAGCAAGCGCCATCCCGCCAGCGAGATCACGCCCGAGGCGTACGACCTCGATCTCACCTTCATCATCGATCATTTCTCGCCCGGGCGTCCGGTCGTGCTCATCGGCCATAGCTGGGGCGGCATGTACGCCACCCGGTACATCTCCATGCACCCCGACAAGGTCAAGGGAGCGGTGCTGATGGAGGCCGGGCCGCTGACCGGCGCGCTCTTCGACGAGCTCAAGTCGGAGATGTTCGACTTCGATCCGACCGCCGAGTGGCTCAACGATTACGCCTGGGCGCAGTCGATCGTCAGCCCCGACGGCCACGCGCGGGCGGACTACCTGCGGGGCATCGGCCTCTTCGGCGAGCTCCAGCCCGCCTACCACGAGTCGGCCACCGACCGCACGCCCTTCTGGCGCATGGGAGCCGTGGCCGCCGCCGCCGTCCCCGAGGCCGATCCTCACTGGGACTTCACCCGCGGCCTCGACCGCTTCACGGCGCCGGTGCTCTTCGAGGCCAGCGAGAAGAACACCGCGATCGGCACCGCCTTCCAGCAGAGGCAGATGCGCTTCTACCCGAACGCGTCGCTCGCGGTGATCGGCGGCGTCGGCCACGACTTCCCCTGGACGCGCCCCGCCGACACGCTGGCGCCGGTCCTCTCCTACCTCCACTCGATCGCCTATTGAACGGAGCACTCCAATGACCTTCAAGACCCTGTCCATCTCCCTGTCCGCCGCCGTTGCCCTCGCCTTGCCTGCCGCCGCGCAGGAAGTCACCCACCTGCCCGACGGGGCCCTGCAGTCGGTCAGCTTCGACCTGGGCCTGCAATCGGCGCTCGTCTATCGCGCGGCGTACTCGCGCCACATCGGCTCGGGCCTTCTCTATGGCCGCTTCACGCTCCCGGCCGCGGGCCTCGACTTCCACGACTTTGCCGTGGAGGCGGGCGGGCAGGTCACCGCGCTCGCGGCGGGAAGCTGGCGGCTGGACGTGGCGTTCGCGCCGACCCTGCGGCTGACGGAAAACAACCTCTTCTCCGCGACCGCTCTCGGCGTCCGCGGGCTCTTGCTCCCCGGCTATCAAGGCGAACGCTGGGGGCTGATGGCCGAGGTGGGCTACGAGAAGATCCTCGCCACCCGCATGAAGCACTCGAGCCTCTATCGCAGCGTGGGATATGCGGGCGCAAAGGACGGCTGGTATTCCCTGACCGGCGGCACGCTGCAGGCGGGCCTGCGCGGCGGATACCGCATCGGCCGGGTGGAATTGACGCTGGCCGCGGGCGTGCTCACCAGCGAGGGGCTGAACGAGGTCATGCCTCCGTTCTACGGGACCCTGGGCACCTCCTACGCGTTCTGATGGCCGCCGGGGCGCGCTGTGCGACAGGAGCGCAGCGCGCCTTTCATTTCCTCCGCCGCCCCGACCCGGATCCGCCTGCGGCGCTGCTTTGCCGCATGTGTGCAATTTGACCGTGCCAGCCGAACATGTTCTCTGGAAGGTATGCAAAATAAATCCGCCGCCGTGATTGTCGCGCTGATCCTCTCCGGCTGCGCATCGGACGGCGGCAGCGGCGATTGGTATTATCACTGGGACTGCCACGGCGATCCCGAGTGCCTCGCCACCAATCCAACCGGTGCGCCCGCGGGCACGCTCAACGAGGGTCCGCAACAGGTCGACTGCACCAGCCTGATGGAGTTCGCGAGGCGCTTCTGGGGCGCGGCCGCGGTGAACTCCTGCGATCAGTCGCCGACAGGCGCTGCCGCTGCGCCGGCGATCACGGGTTTGAGCCCTTCGAGCGGCGTTCCGGGAACGGTCGTCACCCTCACGGGCGCCAACCTGACCGGCGCGACCGTCACCATCAACGGCGTCTCCGCGTCCTGCAGCGCAACCGCGACCCAGCTCGTCTGCACCATTCCCCAGATGGGCGCGTTCACCGGCCCGCTGGTCGTCACGACCGCCGGCGGAACCGCCAATTCAGGCTCATTCACCGTGACCGCGGCCACCCAGGGGGGCGGCGGCGAGGTCTTCCTCAACGGCCTCTCGAGCGGCACGGTGGCCGTCTTCGGCCGCACCGCCAACGGCAACGTCGCCCCGCTGCGCGCAATCCACGGCGCCGCCACCGGCCTGACCGGTCCCATCTCCACCAGCGTCGACCCGGTCCGGGGTGAGCTGTTCGTCCTCGATGCCGGAAGCCCGACGCTGCTGGTCTTCGACCGGCTGGCCTCGGGCAACGTGGCGCCTCTGCGGAGCCTGCAGGTCGGCGGCGCCCAGCTCCTCCGTGCCGACCCGGTGAACGGCGAAATCGCCGTCCTCGGCAGCCAGCTCAGCTTCTATGCCTCGACCGCCACCTCCACCGCCGCGCCGCTGCGCACCCTTCAGGTGCTCCCGACCAGCGGCGTGAGCACCAGCGCCTACGGCGTCGCCATCGACGCGGTGAACGACGAGGTGCTGATCCTGACCGGGAACAGCACCAGCCAGGATCTCGGTGTCGCGGTCTACGCCCGCACCGCCACCGGCATCGGCGTGGCCAAGCGCAGGCTGACCGCCTTCGGCGCGCAGGCCACCGGCTACGCCGGCCTCGCCGTCGATACGGTGAACGACGAGTTGTGGGTGACCAGCGGCGGTCCCCAGGGAACGCGGGTCTTCTCCCGCACCGCGTTCGGCACCGCCGTGCCCCTGCGCAGCACCACGCTGGCGGGCTCGGCCGTCTACGTCGACCCGGCCAACAACGAGGTCGGCCTCAGCGCGCTCCCGCGGGACCCGGTGGGCTTCACCGTGATCTCGCGCACAACCCTTGCGCCGCTGCGTTCGGTCGCGGGAACCCAGACCGGCCTCTCCGGCGAGGGAAACAGCATCGACTTCGCTCCCTAGCTCGCGCGCGCGGGAGTGAATCAACGGCGGCGCAGCGAGGCCACCGTCTCGAGGACGATCGACTGATCCGGCGACAGACGCTGCATGGTCTCGAAGCACCGGAAGGCGATCTCCTCGTAAGAGGCGTGGATGCCCTCGCGCGCGAGCAGGTAGGACACGTAACGGATGGCGCGGTCGATCAGCTTGTTGTTGCTCGGCCGCACCCAGGTCATGAGGTTGCTCTCGTACCGGCCGAGGCGGCCCATCAGCAGCGTCGAGTGCGCGTTCAGGAGCATCTTGAGCAGCAGG
Source organism: Myxococcales bacterium (assembly GCA_035702105.1). Classification (GTDB taxonomy): domain Bacteria; phylum Myxococcota; class Myxococcia; order Myxococcales; family 40CM-4-68-19; genus 40CM-4-68-19. The sequence goes on from DASSQZ010000113.1 coordinate 27,677, forward strand.
TGCTCGAAGAGCGGGTGCAGCGAGGAGACGTCCACGCCGGCCCGGTGCGGACCCAGCCGCATCTCGAGCCGCGCGCCGCGCCTCTCGATGACGAAGGAGTGCTGGCGGATCGTGCCGAGCATCGCCTGCCGGTTGGCGCGCGCGCTTCGGCTGAAGTCGAAGCCTGAGAGCCTTCGCCTGCCCGCGACGGCGGCCAGCTCCTCCCACTCCACCGTGATCGGATCGCGCAGCAGGATCTCGCGCCACGCCGACGCCGCGTCCGCGGCATCGGTCATGCAGAGGTAGCTGGGCGAGGGCACCGGCCGCGGATCGTGGAGGTTCTCGAAGCCCGGCAGGCTGAAGGTCGGCGCGCGCTCGGTGGTGTCGGTGAGGATGGTGATCCCGTAATGGGTCGTCTCGTAGAGCACCTTCTCGCCGCGCGCGTAGATGGCCGCCTCTTCCTCGATGAAGGGGACGAGGAAGCCTGTGTCGAGCCGATCGAGGAAGTCGAGGAGGGGCGCGGGATCGGTGCGGAACAGGGCCGCCCCGGCGGCCAGCATCAGGGCGGTGCTGGCTTGCAGCCGCGTGCTGCCGGCGAGCGACATCGGACCGACGTAGAGGTTCAGCTTGTCGATGGCGGGATTGTCGAGGACGCGCCGCGAGCGGGCCACCCTGGTCAAGGCGTCGTCGGGATTGCAGTAGAGGAAGACCGCGGGACAGAGCGCCGACGCCGCCTCGGTGGCGCCGATGACCGAAGGCGTCTCGCCGCCTTCGGTGCAGCCGAGGAAGAGATCGCCGGGCGCAAGGCCGCTCTCCAGGGCCTGCCGGGCGCCATACCCGGGATGGTCTTCGAACGACTCGATCGAGTGCACCAGCGCCAGATCGCCACCCGACATGAAGCCGCGCACGGCATCGGAGCCGGGATGCACCAGCCGCCAGAGGTACTCGAGGGAGATGGAGAGGCGCCCGGAGGCGCCGCAGCCGTAGATGAAGACCCGCCGGCCACGCTCGAGGCAAGCGTGCATCCGCGACGACAGCGCGGCGATGCCCGACGATTTCCCCAGAACGGTCTCGAGACAGGAGCAGTCGATCTGCTTGAGGAGCTGGAGCGCGCGGGGGAGATCGTGCCGGGAGAGATCGGCCAGGTCGCCGGTGAGGGGATGGCGGCTTTCGGTGGGCAGGTTGCCGAGCTGGTAATCGGCGGCCAGCCGCAGGAAGCGAGCTGCCTGCTCCCGGGGGCCGTCGATGTCATCGCCCATCCGCGCCACGGGCGAGATCTACCGCGCCACGGGTCCCGCGGCGAGCCCGGGGCGGCGCCGCCCTCCGTCACCTTTTCCTGGCAAGGACGGAGGGCGGCACCCGCAACATCTCAGAATGGCTTGCCGCAGACCGAGATCACGCCGCAATTGCCGCCGTTGTTGCTGCAGTTCGTGTTGGTGGTCCCGTCGCAGCACTCGAACACGGTGGGCGGGCAGAGGGAATCACCGGCCTGGCTCGACGCGAGGGCGTTGGCGGGCCGGGGCTGGCTGGTGCGTGGAGTCACGGCGGCGAGCGCGAGTGCGACGGCCGAGGAACAGGCAAACGCGAGGACGAGCTTCATGGGGCCTCCTTCAACCGGGGTCAAAGTCACGGATAACCGATTCCGTAATCCATTGCAAGAACCTGGAACGGAGCGCGCGGGCCGACCGCCTACATCGCTTCCTTGATGCCGCGTTTGAGGAGAACCGGTTGGAGAACGCGAAGAAGTAGTCGTACACCCAGGCGCCGAAGATCTTCCTGCCGAACAACGAGAGCGGGACGGCGAGGATGAGCAACTCCGCGGCCACGTCGCCCAGCGTGCAGCCGCTCCCGCAGTGCGTCGCGCCCTTCGCCGTGAGCACCGGAAACGGCTGCCGCTTGTTCGGCGGGACCTCGTCGCGCTTCTTCGCGGCCATCACCGCGCGCCGCTCGCCGGCGCGGCCCCACCGGTCGTAGGCATGGACGCCGAAAGGTCCGGACCAGAGCGCGGTCACCGGCCAGACCACATCCATGATCCACATCGATTGGCGATGGCCTCGAAGGAAGATGTCGGCGGCGATCAGGACCGCGCTCGCGGCGGATGCGGCCAGGAAGAGGACCGCGAGCAGGTCGAGCCAGCCGGGGAAGGTCTGCACCCGCGAAAGGGTAAGCTCCCGGCTGCCCGGCGGCGTCGGGCCGGTCCACGATACGGGCAGGCCGGCGTTCCCTCGCCTGAGCCAGCCGCGCAGTTCCCAGGAGGGTGGAGCCCGTGCTCAGATCGGTTCGCGCAAGGAGCGACAGATGCCCAGGAACGAAATCGCGAGCGGGGACCGGGCCTCCCGGCTGATCGATGAGCGCATCCGGGAGCTTGGAGACTGGCGCGGGGAGGTGCTGGCCAGGATGCGGTCGCTCATCCTCGCCGCGGACCCGGAGATGGTGGAGGAGTGGAAGTGGATGGGAACGCCGGTCTGGTCCCACGACGGGATCGTCTGCACTGGAGAGACCTACACGAAGGTGGTGAAGCTCACCTTCGCCCGAGGCGCCGCGCTGAAGGATCCCGCGCGGCTCTTCAACTCGAGCCTCGAGGGAAAGGTCCGGCGCGCGATCGACATCCACGAGGGCGATTCCGTGAACGGCCCGGCCTTCCAGAAGCTCGTCCGGGCCGCCGTGGCGCTGAACACGGGGAGGCGGAAGAAGGGCAAGTAGGTGGCCGGGAGCGGAGCAGGTCGAGAAAAGGCCCGCGGAGTCACGATCGCGACGCCGGCATGTTCGCCGACCCCGAGAAACCGGCGGTCGCCAATGACGACGTGACTTGCCCGTCCCTCGACGGCAGCGGCGAGGGACTTGTCGTCATCGGGGTCGTCACAGACGTCTGAGAGCGGCGTGTCCACGACGACATCGGCCAGGACGACGATGTTCTCGAGTCAGAGCTGGGCATCGACGCCACGGAGTCGCTTCCGCAGCTTCCGGGAGCCGAAGACGCGCAGCACCTCGTCGACGATGGCAGGTGAGAGCACGACTTCGAAGCTCGCGTAACGCAGAAACTTCTCGAGGATCAGGCCTGGCGTGCCTGCCGGCTGGAGGATCGCGCTGACGTAAACGTTCGCGTCGAGGACGGCGCGGAGCAGATCTCTACCAGGTCCGGCGACGCTTCCGGGGCGGCTTGCGCGCTGAGCGCTGCGCCTCCAGAGCGAGCTCGAGTGCCTGCTCTTCCGTCATCGTGCTTGCCTTCCGCTGCTCGAGAAGCCCGAGCGCATGGCGCCGCGCGAACCGCCGCATCTGCTCCAGCCGCTCGATGTCGATGGTCGACACCTTCCCGGTCATCGCAACCCACGCAACCAGCATAGTTGCGGGGACTTCGTCCGGTCGACTCCTCCGACTTGCCCGCGTACCCTGCGCGCATGGCGAAGGCGACGAAAAGGCTCCCACGAGCTGCGAGGCCGCTGCGCGGGCGGTCGGTCGCATACGTGCTCAAGGTCACGCTGCGCGAAGTGCGACCGCCGATCTGGCGGCGCGTACGGGTCGCCGGTGACCTGACGCTTCGAGAGCTGCATCACGTGCTCCAGATCGCCCTCGGCTGGACGGACAGTCACCTCCACGAGTTCGAGATCGGCGAAAAGCGCTACGGCATGCCGGACCCGGAGGAGGACTTCGGCGAACCTCCACTCGATGAACAGGAGTACGAGCTCCAAAACCTTCTCCGGAAAGGGAACCGGTTCGAGTACCACTACGATTTCGGCGACGACTGGCGGCACCAGATCGTCGTAGAGCGCGAAGAAACTCCGGAGCAGAGCGCACCGAAAGCGGAGTGCCTGGCAGGCGCGCGCGGCGTTCCGCCCGAAGACTGTGGTGGACCGTCCGGCTATGCCGACCTGCTCGAGGCTCTCGCGGATCCAGCGCATGAGCGCCACGCAGAGCTGCGCGAGTGGGCCGGGCCGTACTTCGCCCCGGAGGAAATCGACCTCGCCCTCATCAACCGGGAGCTTCGCGGCGCCGGTTCCGTCGCCTGGCGGCGCCACCGCGAGCGTTTCTACCGCTCGTGACCGTACAGAAAGGAAAGCACTTCCCGCCCCGAGGCGCCCCGAGCGAGAATCGCGAGTTCCAGAGTGAGCCGCGTGGGGATCGAACCCACGACCCTCGGCTTAAAAGGCCGGGCGAGGTTGTCGGACCGAGTGGCCGCGGTTCGCAAGCGGTCGTCAACGCTGGACAAAGTGCGCGCGCCGGCTCCAGCGGTCAGCAGGGTTTGGCAGATTTTCCGCTCTCGTTTGCTGACAGTTTGCTGACGGTCCGCGAGGTCGCGGCAATCCTGCGCGTGTCGACACGAACTGTGTACGCGCTCTGCAGCGATGGTCGGCTGCGGCACGCCCGCGTAGCTAATGCCATTCGCGTCGAACGTTCAGCGCTCACAGCCTTCATCGAGTCCAGCGCAGGTTGTTGAGCAACGCCAGGCCGGCGCAACGTCCCGCAAGGCTGCTGTATGGTGGCGTGCATGAACCTTGAGGGTCGAACTCGGTCATGCTTTTCGTGCCCCAGAGTGTGCACCGGGGGTAATCCCGCTAGAGCGTTGGATCCATCATGGTGAAGATTCCGCCTGATTCCAGTCTCGCCGCCTTCTTTGGCTCAGAGCCCGACATCAACGAAGACGCGACCCGAATCTTCGACTTCCGATCCCCAGAGGGAAGCTATCTCCTGGTCGGCCTGAACCCGCACGTGTTCTCGTTGGACATCACGTTGCGGTTTTCGAACGGCGAAGAGGTCTCCGTCTCCGAGGAGGCCGCCGAAGGACTCGTCAACACCCTCTACGGGAAGCTTTGCGCGGAGTTGTGGGAGCGCGGTTACAGGACCAGAGTGGTGCTCCAGCTCTCACCGCTGACCTTGGAGTGCTCGACGATGCGGATCTGGGAGTAGCCCACGGCAGGCGATCCCGATCGACCGCCGGATTTCGGAGCCTACCGCCTGCGCCGCGAACACCGACACTACCGTCTCGAGATGTTGAGGTACGATTTCTTGCGATGAACTTTAAGTTGCAGCACCGCTGGTCGCCACACCGCTACCTTCTGGTGGGTGGCAGCGTGGCCGTAGCCGCCGGCGTCTTCATCGTGATCGCGATCCTGTGGTCGATGCGCGTTCAGTTTGCTCCAGGAGGGCGGCGCGATTACTTCCCGCCCGCTGGCGACCGGCGGTTGCCTGATCATTGGGCTGACTTCGGGGCGAACATCTTCGCGAAAGAGCTGGAATCCGCCGGCGAAGTGCCGTGGTGGCGTGGTCAGGCTGGCCTCGAGGCTTATCGATTCACGTGGGACCGGTCATTTGATCCTCTCCTCATCGTTCGAGTGGAGCGCACTCATCGTGGCGCGCGCGTGGTGTGGCACGAATCCGAAGGCTCCGCCGACGGCGGTGCTCACTTGCTCTCCGGCGAGCGCGAGGTCGCGAAGGAAGAGTGGGAAGCAATCGACGGGCTCTTCGAGAAGGCGCGGTTCTGGCAATCGCCAGAGAGCGATCTTCCTTCGGGCGGAAAGGACGGAGCCGACTGGCTCGTGGAGGGCGTCCGCGGGGAAACCTATCAACTCTGGACGGCCTGGGCGCCACTGCGGAGGAGCGCTTCTTTGGACGCGCTGGCCAGAGCGGCCCTGGCGCTCGTCAAGGTGGCAGAGCGGATGCCAGCGGCAGACCGCGTCTATTGACCGCCCTTCTTGGTGAGGAGCTACGCATTTCTTCACGAGATGTGCGCCTGCGCCATCCTCCAACTGGTTCTTGAGTCAGCGATGTCTTGAGGTGTTCCGGACGCACCTGCCACGCCGGGTGCCTCGCCGAGTGCCACAGCGCATGCAACGGAGGGTTGACGTCAAACGTGGCACCCGCCGTGACAGTCTCTGTTGCACCCGCTGTGGCAGGCATTGTCGCGCAAGCCCGCGAAAAGCGCGCCCCGACCGCCCTGTCCGCCGGGTGACTGCAGGGGTGATTGCACAGCTAGCCTGAGACCCGACCCCACTCCCTCAACCACCTAGGTAGTGGGGTCGGGTCTCAGGCTTGTAGTCAGGAAGTTGGAATGGACAGGAGGGTGGTCGGGGCAGGGAACAGGCAAAGCGTTTTTTCGGAAGCAGGGTTGGACAACGGGTCTGTGTCGGGTGTCGAGATGAAGCCAAGGTGTGGAATCAGGGAGTGAGTGGCGAAGTCAGGCTGGTCGTGCGGATTCGGAGGTCCGCGGTCGGTACGTAGTGTACGGTGGCGTTCGGGTTGCGGGTGATCGTCGTTCGGGCGCGGCAGCGAGTTAGTACGGTTCGTCGAGGAGGCAGCTGTGGAGGTGTTCGGCGTGAGTGAACGGCGAATCCTCGGCGTGGTCGTCGTTGCTGTCATCGCGGCGGTGTGGTCGGTCGCGATCGTGTTGTGGCGAGTTGTGCTCCGTCGTTTCGGGCTGTCCCGCGAGGCAAGGGAGTCGGGCCTCGTGTTCGAGTTGGGGCGCGTCAGACAGAAGGACGCGTGATTTCTCCGCTACTTGGATGCCATCCAATCGATCCAGTTGGTGCGCTGGGGATCGCTGAGAGACGCGGAGAGCAGCCGCAGCCCAAACTCCTGCGTCGCGTGCATCTCGCGGATGCTGATGTCGAGTGAACCTGGAGCGTAACCGCGAAACCCGGAAGGACGCGTGGCTTCGAGCAACTCCCATTGCTTTCTTGGCTGCGCGATCATGGACGGCTCCGTTCTCCGTCGCAACCAGACGTCCTTCATCGATGCAGAGACGTCCTCGACGAGCCTAGTTGTGCTTGCATAGATGCCCTCAACCGTGAGGGACGCGTCTTCAGAGAGAAGGAATGGCGAGCGGTCTCCGTCCCGCCAGACTTCGACTTCCGATCGGCCAGGGTCTGCGGGCAGCACTGAGACGAGCTGGAACCTGACGACTTCGCGCCCGTCGGGTCGAACGATCCGTGAAAGCTCCGGAACAATCTTGCTCAAGTTCATCTGACGGCCTCGGTGAACGAGCATGTTGCGGTAGCCCGTTGCCCACTCGAGCCATCCTTCGGGGCCCGCGGTTCTCACCGCTCTTTCGAGTGTTTCTGCCAGCTCCTGGTGGAGTCGAGGCAAGCCCGCCCTACGCGTGGGCGCCGTCAAGTAGGTGATCATTTTAGAGAAGTCCGCTTTGAGGATGTTGAGCGGCAAAGCGCCTACTCCGATGACTACCGCCGCAAGACAATCCAGAGTGGATCCGACCGCTCGAAGTAGGCCGCCCAAGTGCAAGGATGCAAGTGCCCTGGGCAACTCATCGCGCACGTTCGAGGCCGCTAGCATCGTCAGCCCTGAAGGCGAGTCCTGGACGCGCCTCGCGAACTCTTGGTTCCACCTCGTGCGTGCGTCGCGCAGTTCCAAGAGATGGAGGCGCGCCTCCACGATATTGATCGCAACCCCACTTGCGCACAGCAACAGATGATCGCTGATCAGGATGCGACGAGGCGGATCCGGGTGTGGCGACCACCACCCGATGCCAAACGAAGTAGGGCTGAGATCGCGTCGGATCTCTGACGCAAGCGCGTTCGCGACGGGTAGGTCGGCGTCGATCGCGCGTCGGAACATCGCATCGACCTCCTCAGCGTTTTTCGCGCCGGCCACCGGTATATCCAGTCGGCTGATGTCCTCGTCGCGCATCTAGACTCCTCGACTTATTGGGCGGATTGCGCCTTCGAGCGTACTGGATCGTGCGGCAAGTATGGCTCTTGAGCGAAGCAGGTTGACGCCGTTTGCTCAAGTTGTATACAAGTTCGACATGGCCACGCCGCCTGAGTATGCCAGCGTCAGTGCGCGGATTGGTCCCGACCTCCTCCAGAAGCTCGAGCGCTACCTGCAGTACTTGAACGGCCGCGAGCCAGGTCTGAACGCGAAAATGAGCACAGCCGTGCGCATGCTCATCGTGCGCGGACTCGAGCAGGTGGAGAAAGAGATCGGGCCGCTCTCGTTGAGGAGGAAGGGATGAGCTCCGTCGAGGTGGAGAGGAGAGCAGCCCAGACGCTCTGGGACGTGCGCGATGTCGCGAGCTACCTGAAGGCATCGGTGAGCTGGGTCTACAAAGCGGCCGAACGCGGCGACCTGCCATGCATGCGCATCGGTGGGCTGCTACGGTTCGACGGGCGCGCGGTTCGGGCGTTCGCGCTCGGGCGTAGTCGAGGCTGAGGATGGCGTCGGTGTACCAGAAGCGAGCGCATGGCACCTGGTACTTGCGCGTGAAGGACGCGGCGGGGCGGTGGCAGGACATCGCGTCGACGGCGGCGACCAAGACGGAAGCGCGGCGCCTGGCGGCTG
>DASSQZ010000114.1:0-11183 GCA_035702105.1 Myxococcales bacterium
CGGATGCAGCCGCAGATGGGCCTGCTCTTCTGGAACGGCGCGCTGCTCGTGTCCGACTCCGCCAACCAGCGCGTGCGCCGGGTGGTCCCGGGCAGCACCGCCTCGGGCACCTCGGTGAAGACCTGGGCCGGCACGGGACGCGTCGGAAGCGACGACGGCGCCGCCTCGCAGTCCAGCTTCCAGGTGCCGCTCGGGCTCTGGCCCGGCAAGGATGGGCAGATCTACGTGGTCGACGGCGCGGCGGGCTCGCTGCGCGCGATCACCCCCTGAGGCACCCGGCCGCTTGACACCGAATTCAACACGCGTAGAATTCATCGCGTGTTGAATTCAGCGAAACGGACCGGCCGCAGGCCCGGCGCGCGCGACTCGCGGGGCGACATCCTGCGCGCGGCGCAGCAGCTCTTCTCCCGCAAGGGCTACGACGCCACCAGCGTCCGCGCCGTCGCCGCCCGCGCCCGCGTGGACCCCGCCCTGGTGCTGCACTTCTTCGGCTCCAAGGCCGAGCTCTTCGCCGGAAGCCTCCAGCTTCCGGTCGATTCCGCGGAGCTGGAGGCGCTGCTCGAAGGCGACCGGCGCACCCTGGGGCGGCGGATCGCGGAGTTCTACTTCCGGCGGGTCTTCCACGAGCGCGCCGAGACCACGCTGTCGCTCCTGCGCTCCTGCGTCAGCAACCCGGAGGCGGCGGCGATGCTTCGCCGCGCCATGGAGACCAGCGCGGTGGCCCTGTTGGTGCGCCATTTCCCCGGCGAGGAGGCGGCGCTGCGCGGCGAGCTCTGCGCGAGCCACATGATGGGCCTCTTCCTCGCCCGCCGGATCGTGCAGGTGGAGCCGCTCGCCTCGGAGGACGAGGACCGGCTGATCGAGGCGGTGGCGCCGGCCTTGCAGCACTATCTCTCGGCGCCGTTGCCGAAGAGGAGGTCGCGATGAGGCGGCTGATCTTCCTCTGCCTGCTCTGCGCCTGCACCCGCGGCTCCGACAAGCCGCGCGAGTTCCAGGGCGTGGTGGAGCTGCACGAGCGGGTGCTGTCGTTCGAGGTCACCGGCCGGGTGCGGGAGCTGCGGGTCAAGCGCGGCGAACGGGTGGAGGCCGGGCAGGTGCTGGCGGTGCTCGACGACTCGCTGGAGCGGCCGCAGCGCGACGCCCGGGCGGCGGAGGCGCGGGCGGCGGACGCGCAACTCGACCTGCTCCGGGCCGGCGCCCGCGGCGAGGACGTGCGCGCGGCGGAGGCGCAACTGCGCGGTGCCCAGGCTGCGGAGGACACGCTGCGCGATTCGCTGGAGCGCATCCGCAAGCTGCGGCAGGAGGGCACCGTGCCGCCCTCACAGCTCGACGAGGCCAGGGGCCAGTTCGATCGGGCGCGGGCGGAGAGGCAGGCGGCGGAGGAGCGGCTCGCGGCGCTGCGGGCCGGCGCGCGGTCGCAGGAGGTGCGCGCGGCGCTGGCGCGCTCGTCCCAGGCGCACGCCGCGCTCGATGCGGCGGAGGCGCGGCTGGCGCGCTTCTTCCTGCGGGCCGACCTCGCCGGCACCGTGCTCGACACCCACGTGGAGCCCGGGGAGGTGGTGCAGACCGGCGTCCCGGTGGCGACGCTCGGGGATACGCGGCGGCCCTACCTGGACGTCTTCGTCCCGCAGGGGGAGCTCGACGGGGTGCAGCCCGGCGCCCGCGCGTCGGTGCGCGTGGATTCCCTGCCCGGGGCGCGCTTCGAAGGCGTGGTGGCGATGGTCGGGCGCACCCTGGAGTTCACCCCGCGCTACATCTTCTCGGAGAAGGAGCGCCCCGGCCTGGTGGTGCGGGTGCGCATCGACCTCGACGACCCCGGCGAGAAGCTGCACGCAGGAGTCCCGGCGTTCGCGGCCATCGCTCGCTCCAGCCTGACGGCGGCACAATGAACGGCGAGATCATCGTCCGCACCGAGCACCTGTCGCGGCTCTTCGGCGAGCTGGTGGCGGTGCGCGACGTCAGCCTGGAAGTCCGCCGCGGCGAGATCTTCGGCGTGCTCGGTCCCAACGGCGCCGGCAAGAGCACCACCATCCGCATGCTCTGCGGCATCCTCGATCCCTCGGGCGGCAGCGGCACGGTGGTGGGTTTCGACGTCGCCCGCGACGCGGAGCGCATCAAGGAGCGCATCGGCTACATGACGCAGCGGTTCTCGCTCTACGAGGACCTGACCGTGCAGGAGAACCTGCGCTTCTACGCGGGCCTCTACGGCGTGCCCGGCAGCAGGCGCCCGGGCCGCATCGCCGAGGTCCTCCGCGCCACCGGCCTCGAGGAGCGCCGCCGCCAGATCGCCGGGACGCTCTCCGGCGGCTGGAAGCAGCGGGTGGCGCTGGCCTGCGCCACCATCCACCAGCCGCCCCTGCTCTTCCTCGACGAGCCAACCGCCGGCGTGGATCCGGTCTCGCGCCGCGAGTTCTGGGAGCAGATCCACCAGCTCGCCTCCCAGGGCACCACCGTGATGGTGACCACGCACTACATGGACGAGGCCGAGCGCTGCCATCGCCTCGCCTTCATCTTCCGCGGCACCGTGCTCGACGTCGGCACGCCCGACGAGATCGTGCGCCGCCGCGACCTGCGCGTGGCCGAGTTCCAGGTGGAGGACGCGGTTGCCGCGGCGGCCGCGCTGCGCGCGCTGCCGGAGGTGGACGAGGTGTCGCATTACGGGCACCTGATCCGGCTCGCGACCCTGCGCGGCGCGGATCCCGAGGCGCTGGCGCGAAGGCTCCTCGGCCCGGCAGTGCTCTCCGCGAGGCCGGCGCGGGTCACGGTGGAGGACGCGTTCGTGTCGATGGTCAGGCACGACGCGCGCGCGGCATGAGGGCGATGCTCTCGCGGCTCTGGTCGATCGCGCTCAAGGAGCTCCTCCAGCTCAGCCGCGACCGGCTCACCCTGGCGATGATGGTGGCCTTGCCGGTGGTGCAGCTCACGCTCTTCGGCTACGCCATCGACACCGACGTCCGCCACATTCCCACCGTGGTGTACGACCAGGACCAGAGCGCCCGGTCGCGCGACTTCGCCCAGGAGCTGCAGGCCACCGGCTTCTACGACCTGCGCGGCGAGGTGCGCGGCTATGGCGAGATCGCGCGCGCGCTGCGCAGCGGCGAGGCGCACGTCGCGCTGGTGGTGCCGCCGGGATTCGCGAGCGACCTCGTCCGCGGGCGCACCGCCAATCTCCAGCTCGTGGTCGACGGCAGCGACCCCCAGACGGTGGCGAGCGCCACCAACACGGCGCTCGGCCTCGCGCAGGCGCGCTCGCAGCCGCCCGGGCGCATCCACGTGGAGCCCGCCACCTGGTACAACCCCGACCTCAAGACCAGCATCTACATCGTGCCCGGACTCGTCGGCGTCATCCTCACCATGACCATGGTGATGCTCACCGCCATGGCCATCGCCCGCGAGCGCGAGCGCGGCACCCTCGAGCAGCTCATCGTCTCTCCGCTCAAGCGCGGGGAGCTGATCGTCGGCAAGATCGTTCCCTACGTGGCGATGGGATACGTGCAGATGACGCTCATCCTGCTCCTCGGCCGCGCGCTCTTCGGCGTGCCCTTCGTCGGCTCGCTGCCGCTGCTCTACCTGCTCGCCTTCGTCTTCATCGCCGCCAACCTGGCGCTCGGGCTCTTCTTCTCCACGCTGGCGCAGACGCAGCAGCAGGCCATGCAGATGAGCTTCTTCTTCCTGCTCCCCAACATCCTGCTCTCCGGGTTCATGTTCCCCTTCGAGGCCATGCCCCGGGCGGCGCAGGCGCTCTCCCAGGCGCTGCCGCTCACCCATTTCCTGCGCATCGTCCGCGGCATCGTGCTCAAGGGAGCGGGCATCTCCGACGTGCTTCCCGAGCTCGCCTGGATGTCCGGCATCCTGGTCGCGCTGGTCGTGCTGGCGTCGCTGCGGTTCACGAAGAAGCTGGCGTGACGAACTCCACTCCCTGCGCCAGGGGGAGGTCTTTGCCCCAGTTCACGGTGGAGGTCTGGCGGCGCATGTAGGCCTTCCACGCGTCGGACCCGGACTCGCGCCCGCCGCCGGTGTCCTTCTCGCCGCCGAAGGCGCCCCCGATCTCCGCGCCGCTGGTGCCGGCGTTGACGTTGGCGATGCCGCAGTCGGATCCCTCGGCGGAGAGGAAGCGTTCGGAGGCGCACAGGCTGTCGGTGAAGATGGCGCTGGAGAGCCCCTGGGGCACGGCGTTGTGCGCGCGCAGCGCCTCGTCGAGATCGTCCACCTCGAAGACGTAGAGGATGGGCGCGAAGGTCTCCTCCCAGGCGATGGGAAAGGCGTCGTGCCGGGGCGCCGCGATCAAGGTGGGCTCGACGAAGTTGCCGGGGCCGTCGAGGGCGCGCCCACCCCAGCGCACCTCGCCGCCCTGCTCGCGCGCCGCTGCCACCGCGGCGTTGAAGCGCTCCACCGCGGCGCGCGTGATCAAGGGCCCCACCAGCACCGAGGGGTCGAGCGGATCGCCGATGCGCAGGCTGCGGTAGGCGGCCACGAGGCGGCCGGTCAGCTCGCGCGCGACGCCCCGCTGCACGAAGAGGCGGCGGGTGGAGGTGCAGCGCTGGCCGGCCGTGCCCACCGCGCCGAAGACGATGGCCCGGGTGGCGAGGTCGAGATCGGCGTCGTCGAGGACGATGACGCCGTTGTTGCCGCCCAGCTCGAGCAGGCTGCGCCCGAGGCGCGACGCCACCCGCTGCGCCGCCTTGCGTCCGGCGGCGATGGACCCGGTGAACGACACCAGCGGCAGGCGACGGTCGTCGCAGATCCACTCGCCCGCCGCGGCGCCGCCGGGAACGAGGGTGAAGACGGAGGCGGCATCGTGTTCTGCCGCCGCGCGCTCGCAGAGGGCCTGCACCGCCGCGCTGCACAGCGGCGTGAGCGGCGAGGGCTTCCACAGGCACACGTCGCCGCAGACCGCGGCCAGCGCGGCATTCCACGACCAGACCGCAACCGGGAAGTTGAACGCGGTCACGATGCCCACCGGCCCGAGCGGATGCCACTGCTCGGTCAGCCGGTGCCGCGGCCGCTCCGAGGCGATGGCCAGGCCGTGGAGCTGGCGCGAGAGGCCCACGGCGAAGTCGCAGATGTCGATCATCTCCTGGACTTCGCCCAGTCCCTCGCTGCGGATCTTGCCCGTCTCCAGCGAGACCAGCTCGCCGAGCGCCTCCTTGCCCTCCCTCAGGAGTTCGCCCAGCCGCCGCACCACCTCCGCCCGCCGGGGGGCGGGCCGCAGCCGCCACTCGCGAAAGCGCGCCAGCGCCGCCTCCACCGCTGCGTCGTATTCCGCCCGGGTGAGCGCGCGGATGGCGCCGAGCGCGGCGCCGGTGGTCGGGTCGCGCGACTCCAGCGCTTCTCCGGAGCCACCGCGCAGCGTCACACCCAGCCGATCGAGGATCTTCCCAGCAGTCGGGCGGTTCATCGCTTCCCTCTAGCGCAGAGCCGCGGCGGGGCGAAAGCCAGGAATGGTCGGACGCTCGCCGCCGCCCTCGCAAGGCGCGATCCGATGCGGTAAAAAGTGCGGTCCTACACCGCAGGGAGCCGAATGCGTTCGCTGGACAGGCTGCGCCAGAGCTACGACGAGGACTCGCAGGTCGTCATCCAGGAGAAGCGGTCTCCGCCGCGCATGCTCTTCTCCGACACCGGGATCCTCCTCGAGGAGCTGCCGGTCGGCACGCGCGTGGTCTTTCCCAACCCGCCCATCGAGGAGCTGGCCAACTGGCGCGCCGCCATCCGCTGGGCCATCAACCATCCCGAAGGCTGCGACCCGCTGCACGCGCAGCTGCGGCCGGGGATGAAGGTCGTCATCGCCATCGACGACATCTCGCTGCCGCTGCCGCCCATGCGCACGCCCGACGTGCGGCAGATCATGCTGGAGATCCTGCTGCCGCTCCTCGCCGACTCGGGCGTGGACGACGTGCATCTGCTCATCGCCAACGCGCTCCACCGGCGCATGACGGAAGCGGAGATGCGGCGGATGGTGGGGACGAAGATCTTCGACGCCTACTACCCCGACCACTACACCAACCACGACGCCGAGGAGCCCGCTGCCATCGTGGAGCTCGGCACCACCGACGCCGGCGAGAAGGTGCGCATCTCGCGCCGCGCCGCAGAGGCGGACCTGGTCATCTACCTGAACGTGAACTTCGTGCCCATGGACGGCGGCCACAAGTCGGTGGGCACCGGGCTGACCGACTACCTGGGCCTTCGCGCCCACCATACGCCCCACGCCATCCGCAGCTCGAAGAGCTACATGGAGCCGCGGCACTCCGAGCTGCACAACTCGGTCGACCGCATCGGCCGGGTCATCGACCAACACGTGAACGTCTTCCACATCGAGACGGCGCTCAACAACAAGATGTTCGACGGGCCCATGGCCTTCCTCGGCAAGCGCGAGGAGGACTTCACCGACCTGGACCGCGCCGCCCTCGCCGGCCTGCGCTGGACGCTTTCGCGGACGCCGCGCGCGCTGCGGCAGAGCGTCTTCCACAAGGTGCCCTCGGCCTACGGGCTGATCGCCTGCGCTGCAGGACGCACCGAGCTGGCCCACGCGCGGATCCTGGCGGTCTGCCAGCGGCAGCTCTTCGTCAAGGTGCGCGGGCAGGCCGACATCCTCGTCGCCGGCATCCCCTACATCAGCCCGTACAACGTGAACTCCGTCCTCAACCCGCTGCTCGTGCAGGTGATGGCCTGCGGCTACTTCTTCAACATGAACCGCGGCACGCCGCTGGTGAAGCGGGGCGGAACGCTGATCCTCACCCATCCCTGCATGGACGAGTTCGACCCGGTCCAGCACCCCAGCTACATCGAGTTCTTCCACCGCTTGCTGCCCGAGACGCGCGACGCGATGGAGCTGCACCGCAAGTACGAGCGCGAGTTTGCGCAGAATCCTTCGTACGTGCACCTCTACCGCAAGGGCAACGCCTACCACGGCGCCCACCCCTTCTACATGTGGTACTGGGGCGAGAACGGCCGCCAGCACCTGGGGCAGATCATCGCGGTAGGCACCGAGAACACGCACGTGCCCGAGCTGATGGGCTGGGAGCGCGCCGACACGCTGGCGGAGGCCATCGACCTGGCGCGCGGGCGGCAGGGGCGCTCGGCGCAGATCACCCTCATGCACCACCCGCCCATGGTCATGACCGACGTGGCGCTCTCCGCCGGCGAAGGCGCGCGGCAATTGCCCGAGCAGGGGGGCGCCTCCGCCGCGAAGCCGGGCATCGCCGCGAAGGAAGAGCCTTGAGCATCGATCTCGAGACGGCCTTCGAGGGCCGCGAGATCCTCCTCACCGGCGTGACCGGCTTCCTCGGCAAGGTCGCGCTGACCCTGCTGCTCGACCGCTATCCGGGGGTGGGCCGGGTCTACGTCCTGGTGCGGCCGCGGGCGGGGGGCACCGCAGACGACCGGTTCTTCGGCAAGGTGGCGGCCTCGCCGCCCTTCCGGCCTCTGAAAGAGAGGTACGGGGAAGAGCAGTTCTACGAGTTCCTCAAGAGCAAGTGCGTGCCGCTCGAGGGCGACGTCACCGAGCCGCTGCTCGGCCTCTCGGAAGAGCAGGTGAACCAGCTCTCGGGCAGGCTCGCCTGCGCGGTCAACTGCGCCGGGCTCGTCACCTTCAATCCCTCGCTGGAGTTCGCGGTGCGGGTGAACACCGAAGGCGCCCGCAACGCCGCCGAGCTGTGCAAGCGCACCGGCGCGACGCTGGTCCACATCTCCACCTGCTTCGTGGCGGGCGCGCGCCGCGGTCCGGTGTTCGAGGACGAGCCGCTGGTCGGCAGCTATCCACGCATCTACGACCTCGCCGAGGAGGCGCGGGTTCCCTTCTCGGTGGACGCGGAGCTGAAGGACGTGGACGCGCTGGTGGCCCGGCTGCGGGCGCAGGCGGACGACAGCGCGCTCGCGGCGCGCTTCCGCGAGGCCGCGGTCAAGCGGCTGGAAGCGGAAGGGCGCGATCCCGGCGACGAGAAGGCGCTGCGGATGGCCGCCGGACGCGAGCGCAAGCTCTGGCTCGGGCAGCAGCTGGTGCAGGCCGGCATGGAGCGGGCGCAGGCCTGGGGCTGGCCCAACACGTACACGTACACCAAGGCGATGGGCGAGCAGGCCATCGCCGCGAGCGGGTGCAAGTACGCGCTGGTGCGGCCCGCCATCGTGGAGAGCGCGCTGCGCTTTCCCTTCCCGGGCTGGAACGAGGGGTTCACCACCAGCGCTCCTCTCGCGTTCATGGGCCTCAAGGGCCAGCGGGTCTTCCCCTCCGGACAGAAGCTGGTGCTCGACCTCATTCCCGTGGACCTGGTGGCGGCGGGCATCCTCGGGGTGGCCGGCGCCGCCTGCGCCGATCGGCTGGAGCAGCGCGTCTTCCAGCTCGCTTCCGGAGACGCAAACCCCTTCTACGTGCGCCGCGCCGTCGAGCTGGTGGCGCTCTACAAGCGGCGCTGGATGAACCAGCGCGTGCAGGAGGGACAGCGCAGCTCGTTCAGGAACTGGATCGACACCTTCCTCGAGCCGTACCCGGCGGGCAAGGAGCTCTACTCCGCCTCCAGCGCGCCGCTCTTCCGGGCCGCGGGACGCGGGCTGCGCAAGCTGATCGCGGAGCGCGGGGCATCCTGGGGCGCGCCGCGGACCACCGCGCTCCTCGCCCGCGCCGGCCAGGCGCTGGAGTCGATGGACCGGCAGCTCGCCGCGGTGGAGACGACCTGGGAGCTGTTTCTCCCCTTCATCGCCGGCGAGCGGTTCATCTTCCAGTGCAAGCACACCCGGCAGCTCTGGGCGCAGCTCTCGGCCGGGGACCGGGAGAAGCTGCCCTGGGATCCCGAGGCCATCGACTGGCGCGACTACTGGCTGGAAGTCCACATGCGCGGGCTCGAGGAATGGGTGTTCCCCGGGCTCGAGGAGGAGAGCAGGGCTCTCGGCCGCGAGGTGCCGCAGCCCAAGGACCTGCTCGCGCTCCTGGCCGCCTCCGAGCACGCCTTCGGCCAGCGGGTGGCGCTGCGCTTCTATGCCGGCGAGGACAACGCCGCCGAGCTCTCGCGCACCCGCGACGATCGCGTCACCTACCACGAGCTGGCGCGCTTCTCCGACCGCGCCGGGCGCTCGCTGCAGGCGGCGGGGGTGAAGCCGCGCGACCGCGTCCTGCTCATGAGCGAGAACCGGCCGGAGTGGGCCATGGCCTACTTCGGCATCCTCAAGGCGGGGGCAGCCGCGGCGCCTCTCGACCCGGCGCTCTCGCTCGCCGAGGTGCAGAACTGCGCGCAGGCAGCGGGCGCCGCGGTGCTGCTGGCGAGCCCGCGAGTGGCCGACCGTCTCGGCGCCGTGCCGCGCCTGCGCATTCTCACGCTGCCGGAGGCGCTGCGGCCGGTGGGCAAGCCGGGGTTGCCGCCGCTGCGCAGGAGCGCCGCCGCCGACGAGGTGGCGAGCGTGCTCTTCACCAGCGGGACCACGGGGAAGCCCAAGGGAGTGCTCCTCACCCACCGCAACTTCGCCTCGCTCGCGGCCAAGCTCGCGGGGCTCTTCGATCTGCGCGTCGGCGAAGGCGTGCTCAGCGTCCTGCCGCTGCACCACACCTTCGAGTTCAGCTGCGGCCTGCTGGTGCCGCTGCTGCTCGGGGCGGAGATCACCTATCTCGACGAGCTCACCGCGGACCGCCTCTCCGAGGCTCTCGACACCGGGCGCATCCACGCGCTGATCGGGGTGCCGGCGCTCTGGCAACTGCTGCACCGGCGCCTCACGCAGGAGCTGGCGGCGCGCCCCCGCATCGTCCGTGCCGCCGTCCAGGCCGCCATGGCGCTCCACGGCGAGCTGCGCGAGCGCACGCCCTTCAACGTGGGCAAGCTCCTCTTCTGGCCCATCCACAACCGCTTCGGCGGCAGGCTGCGCCTGCTCGTCTCGGGAGGGAGCGCGCTGCCCGAGGAGGTCCAGCGGGCATTCCACGAGCTCGGGTTCGATCTGACGGAAGGCTACGGCCTCACCGAGGCGGCCCCGGTCCTGTCGGTCACGCTGCCGGAGAACCGGCTCCGCGCGGGCACGGTGGGACCGCCGCTTCCCGGCGTCGAGATCCGCATCGAGGATCCCGACGCGGAGGGCGTGGGCGAAGTGCTCGCCAAGGGCCCCAACGTGATGGCCGGGTACCTCGACGACCCCGAGGCCACCGCGGAAGTGCTGGTCGGCGGCTGGCTGCGCACCGGCGACCTGGGCCGCATCGACGAGGAGGGGCAGCTCCGGCTGGTCGGCCGCAAGAAGGACCTGATCCTCGACGCCAGCGGAAAGAACGTCTATCCCGACGAGCTCGAGGAGCTCTACGGCACGCATCCGGCGATCAAGGAGCTGAGCATCGTCGGGCTGCCCGACGGCAACGGCCACGAGCAGGTGGCCTGCCTCTGCGTTCCCGCCCGGCGCGAGGACCGTGCCGCGCTGGAGGAGCACTTCGGCCGCATCTCCGCCGACCTGCCGTTCTGGAAGCGGGTCAAGATCCTCCACTTCTGGGAAGGCGATCTGCCCCGGACCGCCACGCGCAAGGTGAAGCGGCCGCTGATCGTCGCGGAGCTGTTGCGGCTGGAGAAGGCCACCGCCGCGGCCACCAGCCTTGCCACCGAGCCCGCCGGCAGCGATGCCTGGCTCTACGACCTGCTCGCCGATCTCGCCCGCAAGCCGCGCGGAACGGTGGGGGCGCAGACCCGGCTGGCGGCGGACCTGGGGTTCGACTCGCTCCTGGTCGCGGAGCTGATCGTCGCGCTGGAGAAGGCGGGCGTCACGCCTCCGCCGGAAGCGACGGTTGCCGCCATCGCCACCGCGGGCGAGCTCGCGCAGGCCCTGGCCAGGAGCGGAGCCGGGCCGGCGCGCCCCGAGGAGGCCGCCGAGGCGCTGGAGGAGAAGGACGAAGAGCTTCCCATTCCCGCCCCGGTGGCGGCCGCGGGAAGGGCGGCCATCGCCTTCTTCCAGAAGGCGCTCTACGGCGGGGTCTTCGACATCGAGGTCAAGGGCCAGGCCAACGTGCCTTCGCACGCGCCCTTCCTGGTCGCGGCCAATCACAACAGCCACCTCGACGTCGGCCTGGTCAAGATCGCGCTCGGCGACGAAGGCAACAAGCTCGCCTCGCTGGCGGCGCGCGACTACTTCTTCGACAACCCCTGGAAGCGCGCCTGGTTCGGCAACTTCACCAACCTCGTCCCCATCCAGCGGCGCGGATCGCTCAAGGAGTCGTTGCAGACGGCGGT
>DASSQZ010000115.1:0-7479 GCA_035702105.1 Myxococcales bacterium
GCCGTCGGAATCGCGGATCTCGAGGCCGCAGTCGTCGTCGGCCAGCGCATAGGCGCGGCCGCCCAGCACGATGGAGAGGCTCTTGCGGCGGGTGAGCCACGCCGGCGCCTGGCTGAGGTCCGCGCTTCCCGAGGGAATGATGCGCCCCTTGTGGTCGAGGAACCCGCCGCCGATGAGCCTCGCCGGAATCCACCAGCCGTCCTCCGGGAAGAAGACGCTGATCGCGTGTCCGCCCGAATCGAGCCAGCGCCACTGCGTGCCGTCGGCGTTGCCTTCGAGGATCCTGTCCTGCGTGTCGGCGGCGATCACGTTCAGGCCGTCGCCGGGTTGCGAGGAAACGAGATTGAGAAGCTCGTCGTACCGCTCGAACGTCGGGTTCGGAGCCTGTCCATTGTTGGTGGGGCCGGAGCAGCTCAGGTACGCGCCGTCACCCTCGCTGCGCGGCGCAAAGTTGCAGTTCCTGGAGAAATCGTAGCCATTGCCCAGCGCGACGTGGCGGTTGGCGGGCCAACTGATCAGCGTGGCGTTGCAGATCAGGCAGGGCCCGCCGACGTTGTCGAAGAGGAAGCCGTGAGCCTGCGGCGTGAGCAGGCCGCCGATCCCTGCCGGGGAAACTCCGCTGTCGCTGAGGAAGCCGACCTCCCACCAGGTCTGCTGCAGCATCACCGCCAGATCGCCGGCGCCGCTGCTGACGAGGGTGGTCCACCACAGCCGGCCCTGGGTGGCGATGTTTCGCGTCTCGGGCTCCCTCGGCTGCGGCAGCCAGGAGGCGCACGACGAACCCGATTGGGGAGCAATGACGAGGCTCATTGGCCCGGCGTCCGGGCCGACGATCGGAGCGAAGGCCGTACCGCCATCTGGACCTGCGTCGGCGGGATGCGGATTTCCCGCGTCGCCGCTGCCGCTCCCGGGAAGCGCGGCGTCGGCGGGATCGGTCGTGCTTCCCGCGTCGCCGCGATCCACCGCACCAGCGTCGCTGGCCTCGCCGCCGCCCGCCGCCGCGGGGTCCGCGACAGCTCGCGCGCATGCGCATGCCAGGAGAATCACGAGCGCACGTCGCATATCCCCCCCGGCGGAAGTATGCACGCCGCCCCGGCTCGACAAGGGCCGGCGCCGACGGCTGCAGGCTGCTGCGCACAGAACCCTGTCCCGCGACGCCTTCTCCGGGTGTCCAGCGGAGTCGAAAGTCGGAACTCCCCCCCCCGACAACAACAAGGAACGACATGCGAAACAAGGTTTCTCTCCCCCTGTCTGCGCTCGTGCTGGCCTCCGCTGCCTTTGCAGCGAACGCCCAGGCTCTCCCGACGTTCCGGGCGACGGTGGTCGGCTCGGCTCCCTTCTCGACTTCGTGCTTCGTCTCGAGCATCAGCGACACCGGCATCATGGCCGGCACCTGCAGCCCGTCCGGCACCTACGGCGGCGGGATCGTCGCGTGGCGAAACGGAGTGGCCACCTCGTTCGGCAAGCTGCCAAAGGGCACATTCGCGCAGAACAACGCGATCAATTCTTCCGGTGTGGTGGTCGGCGAGGCGGATATCGGCGACGGCCGCCCGCACGCGGTCGTCACCTACAACGGCTCGCTCCTCCAGATGAAGGATGGCGGCGTCAACGACCGCGCAATCGGCATCACCGATACCGGCGTCATCTTCGGCGACCTGATCAAGGGCTTCGATGCCCAGTGGGCGCCGGTGATGTGGACGGTGGACCCGGCGAAACCCGATCGCTATCACGCGACCCTGCTCCCTGATTACAACGACGGCGGCGATCCCAAGTCCGTGGGGGCGTACCTGACCGCCTCGAACAAGGCCGGCCAGGCCGTCGGCTGGATCAACGGAAGCGTCATCGGTCAATTGGGTGGCTTCTGGAACGGCGACACCGCCCACGCCGTCGTGCCGCTCGCGCCCCTGCCGGGCGGCTGGCACTCGATCGCATGGAGCATGAACGACCTCGGACAGGCGGTGGGCGAGAGCAACTCCCCGCTCTCCGTCTATTCGCGCGCCGTGCTCTGGCAGAACGACGCGGCGCACACGCCGGTCGACCTGGGAACGCTCCCCGGCGACTCCGACAGCAACGCGCTCTTCGTCAACACCGCGGGGCAGATCGTGGGCTACAGCGGGAACACCACGCCGGGAAGCTCGAGCCGCACGTTCTTCTACCAGGGCGGGACGATGGCGGAGCTCTCCTCGCTCGTCGATGGCGCGAACGGCACCTGGCAGATCACCGGAGTCATGTCGCTGAACAACGCGGGCCAGATGATCGCCGTCGGCACGTACAACGGGCAGCTCGTCCAGAACATCCTGCTCACGCCGATCCAGTAGCTGGTCGCAGAATCGAGCGGCGCCGCTCCGGCCGCCACGCTTCCTTGCGCTCACGCGGGCTTTGCGGCTCGCGCCGTGGAGAGGGCTGCGGCGATCGCGGCCTCCCACTCGGGCCCCTGCTCCGCATCCGCGGCGGCCAGCCTGCGAACGTCGTCGTCCGCCTCCGGGCGGAGCGAGGTTCGCTCATAGGCGACGGAGACCCGGGTCTCTTCGGGAGCTTTCGCAACGAGCCGGACGTCGATGACGCAGACGCTGCTGTCCTCCAGGAGGTAGACGTGCCGGACGTGGCCCCGCGCTCGATCGAATCGCGTCGTGAGCCACAGGCGCTCGCGGCCGGCGAGGGGCATGAGGAACACGGCGCCCGCGCGATCCTCCGGCGGCGAGGGACGGAGGAACTGCGGATCCCAGTCCTTCCCGGCCCAGGCACGCTCGCCGTAGCCCCCGAAGAGAGCGAATGCCGCTTCCGGTGGAGCATGGACCGTGATGGCAAATTCGCTGCGGATCCGAAGCGCGGACGATTCCGTCATGTCCGTTTCCTTTGCGAGCGTTTCGACAGCCACAGCGTCCGCTTCTCGAGGGCGTCGACCGCGCCGGGTAGCTGTCGCACCAGCGCCCTCTGCACGCGCGCCAGCACCCGCTCCGCGTTGCAGGCGAGATAGATCGGGTCCTGCGCGTTCCAGCCCCTGACGCGCAGCTCGGTCAGCTCGCCGGCCGCGAGCTGACGGATTCCAGCGCAGGCCGGCCCGTAGACCAGCTGTCCCGTGCGCGCCGCCAGCTCGAGCGCCGCGCCGATGGTCTGGGCCTCGTGACCGCGGCGCCGCAGCGCAGCGGGCAACGGGCAATCGTCGTCGACCGGCACGAACTGCCCCCCGACGTGGTACACGGGGCTCACGAAGCGGAATTCGCGCAGGCGCTCCATCGCGATCGGTCCCGCTCCGAAGAGCCGCGCAATCCGTGGTGGAGCGAAGACGATCTTGCGCGTGCTGCCGATCGGCGTCGCCGTCCAGGTGCGCGGCAGGCGGGGCTGGCCGACGAGGACCGTGACATCGAACAGGCCACCCGGCGCCAGCGTACGCACCAGGGAGGCAGGCAGCTCGAGTCCGCGCACCCGCATCTCCGGGACCGCCTCGGCGATCGCGGGCAGAAACAGGGAATTGATGTACGAAGGCGCCGCGATTGTCAGCAGCGAGTCGGCGGGCTCCTCGTTGCCCCTGGCGACGCTCAGTTGCGCGGCGATCTCGTCCAAACGGGGGAAGATGCGCAGTCCCGCCTGGGTGGGCGACAATCCGTGCGAGCTGCGGCTGAAGAGGAGCGCACCCAGGCTGGCCTCGGCCCGCGAGACCGCCTTGCTCACCTGGGAGGGCGTGACGCCGAGCTGACGCGCAGAGGCGGTCACCGAGCCGAGCCGGCGCACCAGCAGGACGGCCGAGAGATCGGCGAATCGGAATTCCTCGACCCGCTCTGCGCGCATGCCGGTCATTCTAGCCCAACGAATCCTGTATTTCCATTCTGGAAACGATGTTGTCCGACGCATCCGGTTGCATCGGCGGACGCTGGCGCGTAGACGTGGGAGCGCTGCCTTCGATCCGCTCCCCTGGAAGGCCGCCGCCGGCGCGGTGCCTTTTGCCGATCGGGAATCCTTTTCATCGGTGCCATTTCCGGTACGGCAACACCGATCGGGCCGCGAAGGCAAGAGAAGAGGCGCTGGCGGCCAGGGCCAGCAGCCGGCGCCGTGGACCACAGCCCATCGAGCGGCCACCTCGGCCGCGGAGGCGCGCGCGAATCATGCTTCCCGATCTCGACTCCCTCAGGTACTTCGAGGCGGCAGCGCGGCTGCTCAATTTCGCCGCGGCCGCGCGCGAGGTGGGCCTCTCCGCTCCGGCCTTCACCAGCCGGATCAAGCGTCTGGAGGACCTGGTCGAGAGCATGCTGTTCACCCGTAACAACCGCCGCGTCGAGCTGACGGCGGCGGGGATCCGGCTGCTCCCCCTCGCCCGGCGGACGCTGGAGGACGCCGGCCGCTGCCTCTCGGCCGCGCGGGGCGGCGTCGACAGCAAGTTCGATCTCATCCTGGGCTCCTTCTACGAAGTGGGGCTCAATTGGCTGGTGCCGCTGTTGCCGGAGTTGCACGCACGGCGCCCCGAGCGTTCGCTTCATCTGCGCTGCGGAGACACGCCCGACCTGCTCCGCAACGTGCGCGAAGGGGCCATCGACGCGGCCCTCACCAGCGCCCGCATCAGCGACTCCGTCTTCCAGCACACGCCGCTCTTGGAGGTGCGCTTCGCATTCGTGGCGACTCCCGCGCTCTTGCAGACACGCCCCTTCCGGGAGAGGGAGGACTCGCGCGCGCACGTGCTCCACGACGTCCGCGGCGACCTGCCTCTCTTCCGCTATTTCCTCGATGCGCAGGCGGCGGGGCAGATCTGGGCCTTCCAGCGCGTCGAGCAGCTGGGGACGGTGGCGGCGGTCCGCCGCCGCGTGCTGTCCGACGTGGGCGTGGCGGTGCTGCCGCTCTCGTTCATCGCCACCGACCTGGACTCGGGACGGATGGTCCGCCTCTTCCCCGGCATCGAGCTGCGCACCGATCAGTATCGCCTGGTCTGGTCGCGCGACCATTCGCGCGGGGCGGAGCTTCTTGGGCTGGCGCGGGAGCTGAGCGAAGGGATCGCGCGCCTGGAGGAGCGCCGCAAGCGCACCGCAAGCGCCCAAGCACAATAGCGAATTCCCGGCGTTTGATTCGCCGGAACATGGCTTTCGAAAATAGAAATTGTCGTCATTGGGCGGGTGGCCTATTGCCGGCCGCATGCCCCCTGCCGCAAGACGACTGGTGCTCGTGGCGCTGGTGGCGACGGCACTCTGCGCCTGGGCGTGGCGCTCGCGGCGCCGGCCGGAGCCGCTGCGACCCGCGCAGTGCGCGCCCGAGCGGCGGCAGGCGGTGGCGAAAGTCGGCCCCGTCGAGCTCACCGCGTCGGACCTTTCCCGCTATTCGAAGTACCGGCGCCTTTCGCTGGGAATCGCAGCGCCCGCGGAGATCCTCCAGGAATTGACGGAGCGGACGCTGCTGCTGCTCGCCGCGGAGAGCGAAGGCCTCGTGGTCGGCGAAGCGGAATTCCGACAGGAGCTCCTCCGCCGGCAGCTCCTGATCGCCGCGGGCCTGCCGCCGGGCCGGCCGTGGCGTCCCGGGTCGCCCTTCGATCGCGCCGCGCGGGCGCTGGCCCGCAGCGGCTTCACGCCGGCCGACCTGGAGGCGGAAGTCAGGGCAGACGC
Source organism: Myxococcales bacterium (assembly GCA_035702105.1). Classification (GTDB taxonomy): domain Bacteria; phylum Myxococcota; class Myxococcia; order Myxococcales; family 40CM-4-68-19; genus 40CM-4-68-19. The sequence goes on from DASSQZ010000115.1 coordinate 5,586, forward strand.
TTTGGCGAGAATCGTGACGCAGCGCCATGCGCCCGAGACCGGCGCGCTCCTCGCAGCCCTGAGAACGAAGTGGAAGGTGGAGATTTCCGACAGGGGAGGTCCCCGATGACCCACTCCCGCCAGCACCGCGCCGCGCGGGCGCGAACGCGCCGCAGCCTCGGCGCCTTGGCCCTCGCCGCCAGCCTCGTTGCCCTGGCCCAGACGGGTCACTCCCAGCAGTGCATGCCCGAGCATTCACCGTTCGAAGGGGTCAACTCGGACCGGCCCGAGACGCCGCAGCAACACCTGCGAGCCGAAGAGAACGACATGCTGGGCTATTTCCAGCAGACCGTCGCTTACTGGCAGGACATCAAGGACCAGACCGGCTATCCGCTCGACCCGGCCTCGCAGCAGGAGATGGACGACGCGCAGATGGGCGCGGACGCACTCTCCGGGCTGATGCAGGACGAGCAGCTGGGATCGCGGCCGCACTACGCCCCCTACCAGGACGGGGTGATCACCCCCGACGGGATGGACCCGAATGCCTATTACGTCCTGGGCAACCAGCCCGCGTACTCGGTGGCGCTGGGCCCCATCCAGCTCAACTATGCCGGCGCGCGCATCGGCCTCTCGCTCGCAGTCTCCGGCTCGCAGACCTACGCGGCCGCGCTCTCCGCCTTCTCCGGCTGGCTGCCGGACATGCTCGTCGACATCAATACGCCGGACATCCACCCGCTCTGGGACTCGCGTGCGCTGCTCAAAGGCGAAATCTTCGCCGATCTCACTCCGGTGGCGCCGGGGGCCTGCACCTGCACCACCATCGTCACCGACACTTCCACCGGCGCCACCGAGACCAGCTGTCGCTGTGACGGCAACTACATCTACCGATACCGCTACGTCGACGGACGCGGCTCCGCGCACTACTTCGTGCAGCGGCCCGCCGAGGCGCAGGTGCTGAGCCACTACGGCGGACCCTATGGCGCATTGCCGACGCAGTTCTGGTCGCAGGACGGCCAGATGGCGCTCGACGTCTCCAATCCCTGCCTGCCCCTGATCCGGTTTCCCGACGGCACGACCGAGGAGTTCCATTTCCCGAAGCCGGGCCTGGGGTTCACCGCCAATGGCTTCTACCATCGCCCGGTGAAGAACACCGTCTTCTTCGACGCAGGTCCCAATCCGGCGTTCAGCAGCAACGCCAGCTGCAATTCAACCAGCCCGCTGCGGCGGGTGGACCGCAACGGCAACGTGCTCACCTATACGTTCCCCGATGCCAATACCCGCGCCATGCAGGACCCGCAGGGTCGCGCCATCACGCTGCGGTTCACGCCCGGCAGCGCGCAGACCTTCGGCTCCGCGCTGCTGGCCAGCGTGACGGTGGACGGTGTCAACAAGGTCCCGCTGACCTGGACGGTCAATTGGACACCGCTGTCGATGATCGCCGGCTCGGGCGGCTACGATCCCAACAGCCGCACCTTCACCAGCGGCACCGCCTTCGGCAACATCCAACTCGGCTGCTCCGCAAGCGGATTGTGCGGAAACGGAGCCCCGCAGACGGTCTGGGTCGTGCAGTCGGTGGTCAACCCCGACGGGCGCTCGTCCATCTTCCAGTACGGTCCTTGGGGAAACCTGACGCGCGTCTCGAGGCCGGACGGCTCGGTGATGACGTACCAGTATGGAAGTCAGGCTTCCCCCGCTCCCTACGCCGCGGCAGCGCTCCCGCTGATCAGCCCCTTGGGGAGCCTGGGCGGCTGTGGCCTCCCGACCTTCACCGCGCAGCCCTGGTCGCCGCTGCTGCAGACGCTGCAGCAATATGGCGAGGTTTCGCAGACGCTCTTTCCACAAGGCGACGGCGCCGGGCAGCAGTCGCTGGTCACCTCCATCACCTACGACAAGGTGGACCTGGGCACCTGCGCCC
>DASSQZ010000116.1:0-12133 GCA_035702105.1 Myxococcales bacterium
GCAAGAAGGACAAGGAAGGTGACGAATGAGCCGCGCTGCGCCTCTGGGCGGCCGCATCTTCACGCCCCGCTTCAGCGTCCTGCTCGCCCTCGGGGCGGTGGCCTGCGCCATCCTCCTCTGGCGATTCTTCGTCGGCCTCGGCCCCGTCTCGGGGATGAACGACGGGTATCCGTGGGGCATCTGGATCGCCTTCGACGTGGTCACCGGCACCGGCATCGCCTGTGGCGGCTACGCCATGGCGCTGATGGTCTACGTCTTCAACCGCGGCAAGTACCACGCGCTGGTGCGGCCGGCCATGCTCACCACCGCGCTCGGGTACACCGTGGCCGGCGCCTCGGTGTTCGTGGACATCGGCCGCTGGTGGAACTCGTGGAAGCTGGGCCTCTTCGGGCTCTGGAACTTCAACTCCGCCCTGCTCGAGGTCGCGCTCTGCATCACCACCTACATCCTGGTGGCCTGGGTCGAGCTCTCGCCCGCGTACCTGCCCAAGCGGTTCCTCCGCTACATCGAGAAGGCGCTCCCCTTCCTGATCGCGCTCGGCATCCTCCTGCCCACCATGCACCAGAGCTCGCTGGGCTCCTTGATGATGATCTCCACCAAGGTGCACCCGCTCTGGCACACGCAGCTCCTGCCGCTGCTCTTCCTCATCAGCGTCATCGGAATGGGCTACGCCGGCGTGGTCCTCGAGGCCACCGTCTCGGGCAGGGTGTTCCGGCTCGAGCCGGAGTGGGAGCTGCTCGGCAAGATCGGCAAGTCGGTCTCCTTCTGCTTCGCCGCCTTCATGGCCATCCGCATCGTCGGGCTGGCGCTGAACGGATTCCCCGGCTTCGGCGCCAACGGCATGACCCTCCTCTTCGTCGCCGAGCTGGCGCTGTTCGCGGTGCCCGCATGGCTGCTCTTCGACGAGCGGCGCATGCGCGACCCCGGCCAGCTCTTCGCCGCCGCCATGCTCGCGATCCTGGCGGGCGCCGTCTATCGCTTCAACGTCTTCCTGGTCGCCTTCGATCCCGGCCCCAACTGGCACTATTTCCCCAGCATCCCGGAGATGCTGGTCACCATCGGATTCGTCGCGCTGGAGATCGCAGCGTACACGCTGGCCGTGAAGCTGTTCCCGATCCTGCGCCCTGCGAGGAGCAACCCATGACGCGCGTTACCATCGATCCCGTCACCCGCATCGAAGGCCACCTCCGCATCGACGTGGAGGTGGAGAACGGCAAGGTCCGGGATGCCTGGTCCTCGGGGCAGATGTGGCGGGGCATCGAGCTCATCCTCAAGGGGCGCGACCCGCGCGAGGCCTGGTTCTTCACCCAGCGCATCTGCGGCGTCTGCACCACCGTGCACGCCATCACCTCGGTGCGGGCGGTCGAGAACGCGCTCAAGCTCGAGGTGCCGCTCAACGCGCAGTACATCCGCAACCTGATCATCGCGGCGCACTCGCTGCACGATCACGTGGTGCACTTCTACCACCTGAGCGCGCTCGACTGGGTGGACGTGACCTCTGCGCTCAAGGCCGATCCCGCCAAGGCCTCGGCGCTGGGCGAGAGCCTCTCCGCCTGGCCGGGCAACTCGCGCCGCGAGATGGAGAAGGTGAAGAAGAAGCTGGAGACGCTGGTCGCGGGCGGACAGCTCGGCATCTTCACCAACGGCTACTGGGGCCATCCGGCGATGAAGTTGCCGCCGGAGGTGAACCTGCTCGCGGTCGCCCACTACCTGCAGGCCCTGGACTACCAGCGCAAGGCCAACCAGGTGGTCGCCATCCTCGGCGGCAAGACGCCCAACATCCAGAACCTGGCGGTGGGCGGCGTGGCCAACGCCATCAACCTGGACAACCAGTCCACGCTGAACATGGAGAAGCTGGCCCACGCCCGCGACCTGCTCCGCGACGTGCAGCAGTTCGTCGAGCAGGTCTACGTGCCCGACGTCTGCGCCATCGCCGCCATGTACCCGGACTGGCTGGGCTACGGCGCCGGGGTGCGCAACTACCTGGCGGTGCCCGACCTGCCGCTCGACACGCGCGGCGAGAAGTTCGACATGCCCGGCGGCACCATCTTCGCCGGCGACCTGAAGGGCGTGAAGCCGATCACCGGCTTCAACGACGCGTACTTCCGCGACAACGTGGCGGAGAGCGTGGCGCACGCCTGGTACGAGGGCAACGCCTCGCTGCACCCCTGGCAGGGCGAGACGAAGCCGCAGTACACGGACTTCGAGCCCAAGGGCAAGTACAGCTGGTCGAAGGCTCCGCGCTTCCAGGACAAGCCCATGCAGGTGGGGCCCACCGCCGAGGTGCTGGTCGCCTTCGCGCAGGGACACGAGCCCACGCGCCGCTGGGCCACCAAGGTGCTGGAGACCGCGGGCAGCATCGCCAAGGTGAAGCTGACGCCAGGAGTGCTGGAGAGCACGCTGGGACGGCACGGCGCCCGCGCGGTCCGCTGCGCGGTGCTGGCGGAGCTGGCGCTGAAGCACTGGCAGCTCCTGGTGGACAACATCGGCAAGGGCGATACGGCCATCTTCAACAAGCCGGAGTTCCCCAAGGGCGAGATCAAGGGCTTCGGCTTCCACGAGGCGCCGCGCGGAACGCTCTCGCACTGGGTGGTGATCGAGGACGGCAAGATCAAGAACTACCAGGCGGTGGTGCCGTCCACCTGGAACGCCGGCCCGCGCGACGCGAACGGCCAGCTCGGTCCGTACGAGGCATCCCTGATCGGGAACCCCGTCGCCGACCCGCAGAAGCCGCTGGAAGCGCTGCGGACCATCCACTCGTTCGACCCGTGTCTGGCCTGCGCCGTGCACACCGTAGACCCGGAGGGCCGCGAGATCGCGAGGGTGAAGGTCCTCTAGGAGGGCGCCGTGAAAATCTGCCTGATGGGTGTCGGCAACGTCCTCATGGGGGACGATGCCATCGGGCCCTACGTCCTCAAGTCGCTGGAGGCGGCGTTCGACTTCGGCCCCGACGTCACCGTGCTCGACGCGGGGACGCCGGGCCTGGACCTGACGCTCTTCCTCGACGGATTCGATGCCCTGGTGGTCGCCGATGCGGTGCAGGCGAAGGGCAAGCCCGGCGAGGTGCGGACCTGGCGCCGCGCCGAGCTGCTCGACAAGCCCTTGCCCATCGTGATGAGCCCCCACGAGCCCACCCTGCGCGAGGCGCTCATCCGCCTGAACATGATGGGCCGCTGTCCCAGGGAAGTGCTGCTGGTGGGCGTGATTCCCGCCCGCATCGAGACCGGCGCGAAGCTCTCCTCCGAGGTCCGCCGCGCGCTGCCCGTCATCGAGGCGCAAATCATGCGCGAGCTGTTGCGGCTCGGCGCACGGCCTGCACCGCGCGCCGTCCCCAAAGTGCCCGACGTCTGGTGGGAAGCGCCCGCGGCGTAATTTCCGCGCTCTCCACGCGCCTCGGGGCGGCGCGGTCCCTGCAAGAAGCGGCTGCATGTGCCTCGGCGTCCCCGGGAAGGTCCTGTCCATCGACGGCCTCGTGGCCACGGTGGATTTCTTCGGCGTGCAGCGGCAGGTACGCCTCGACATCGTGGACGCGAAGGTCGCGCCCGGCGACTACGTGCTCAATCACGTGGGCTTCGCCATCCACCGCATCCCCGAGGACGAGATCGGCGAGACGCTGCAGCTCTTCGACACCATCCTGCGCGAGGCCGAGCCCCAGGATCTCATGGCGGCGGACGTGCGCAACGAGCTCGAGGCCACGGATGCGCCTCGCAAGTGATCCCCAGCTCGCGGAGATGAAGTTCCGCGACCCGGTGCGGGCGCGGGCGCTGGTCCATGCCCTGCAGCGCGCCACCGACGAGGTCGGCCGGGTCGCCAGCGTCATGCACGTCTGCGGCAGCCACGAGCAGGCCATCGCGCGCTTCGGCCTGCGCTCGGTCTTTCCCGGGAACCTGAACGTGATCATGGGCCCCGGCTGCCCGGTCTGCATCACCGACGTGCCCGAGGTGGACGAGGGAGTGGCGCTGGCGCTCCAGGGCGTCCGCATCGCGACCTACGGCGACATGCTGCGCGTGCCCGGCACCGCGAAGTCGCTGGCGCACGCGCAGGCAGAAGGCGCCCGCATCGACGTGGTCTACAGCATCGCGCAGGCGGTCCAGCTCGCCCGCGAGACGGACGAGGAGATCTGCTTCTTCGCCACCGGCTTCGAAACCACCGCCGTCGCCACCGCTGCGGAGATCCTGGCGGGGCTGCCGAAGAACCTGAGCGTCCTCTCCGCGCACAAGTACATCCCGCCGGTGATGGAGATCGTCGCCGAGATGCCCGAGAACAGGGTCGAGGGCTTCCTCGCCGCCGGGCACGCCGCCTCGATCACCGGCTGGGGCGTCTTCGAGGCTTTCGCCGAGCGGCACGCGCTGCCGGTGGTGGTGGCAGGGTTCGAGCCGCTCGACATCCTGGCCGCGCTGGTGAAGCTGATGGAGCTGGTGCGCGACCGCAAGCCCGAAGTGGTCAACATGTTCCCGCGCTGCGTGACGAAGGAGGGCAACCTCCCCGCCCAGGAGACGCTCTGGAAGGTGTTCCGGCCGCTGGGCGGGCGCTGGCGCGGCATCGCGCACGTGCCCAACGGCAACCTGCGCCTGCGCGACGAGTTCGCCCACCTGGACGCGAGGCGCCGGTTCAAGATCGACGTCCAGAGGCTCTGGGACCACGCGCCGCCGGCGCTCACGCAGCAGTGCATCTGCGGCGACATCATGGCGGGGGTGAAGTCGCCGGACGGCTGCGTCCTCTTCGGCAAGCAGTGCACTCCGGAAAATCCGGTGGGCGCCTGCATGGTCTCGAGCGAGGGCACCTGCCGCATCTGGCACCAGTACGGCGGAGTTCCCAACCTGCGCGAGGTGCCGGCATGAACGTCCTCCTCGGCGAGCGCGTCGCGCTCAAGCACGGCGCCGGCGGCCGCGCCATGCGCATGCTGATTGAAAGCGTCTTCGTCGACGGGCTCGCGGCGCAGGTCGACGGCGTGGGCCTCGCCGCCATGGACGACGGCGCGGCGCTGCGGGTGGGCGACCAGTGGCTCATCGTCACCACCGACTCCCACGTGGTCCAGCCGCGCTTCTTCCCGGGCGGCGACGTGGGTCGCCTCTCCATCTGCGGCACCGTCAACGACCTGGCGATGATGGGCGCCACCGAGCCGCTCGGCCTCACCTGCGCCGTGGTGCTGGAGGAGGGCTTCTCCTTCGCCGATCTCGACCGCATCCGCGACTCGATGAAGGCGGCCTGCGCCGAGGCGGGGACGAGCGTGGTCACCGGCGACACCAAGGTGATGCCCAAGGGCGACGTGGACGGCATCGTGCTCAACACCACCGGCGTGGCGCTGACCCGCACGCTGGTGCGCGACTGCGAGCTGCGGCCGGGCGATCGCATCATCCTCACCGGCACCATCGGCGACCACGGCATGGCGGTGATGGCGGCGCGGCAGAAGCTGGAGCTGCAGGGAGACCTGGTCTCCGACGTGGCCCCGCTCAACGGCGTGGTCCGGCTCGCGCTGCGCGCCGGCGGCGTGGCCGCGCTCAAGGACCCCACCCGCGGCGGCGTCGCCAGCACGCTGCACGAGCTCGCGGCGAAGAGCGGCGTCGGCATCGTGCTCGACGAGCGCGCCGTCCCCGTGCGCAAGGAAGTGCGCGCCGCCGCCGAGCTGCTCGGCATCGATCCGCTGCACGTGGCCAACGAGGGTAAAGCCGTCATCGGAGTGCGGCCGGAAGCTGCCGACGCCGTGCTGGCGGCGGTGCGCGAGCATCCGCTGGGGCGCAACGCCGCCATCGTGGGCACCTGCCTCGCCGACTGGAAGGGCAAGGTCATCCTGGACACCGGATTTGGGAAACGGCTCGTCGCCGAGATCGAGGGCGAGCCCATGCCGAGGATCTGCTGATGAGCTTCATCCGAATCGAGCGCGAGGGCGCAGTGGGAACGCTGGTGATGGAGCGGCGCGAGCGCTTCAACGCCATGGACTGCGACATGGCCCGCGACTTCCGCAAGGCCGGCCTGTCGCTGGCGCGCGATCCGGAGGTGCGCGCGGTGGTGCTGCGCGGCTATCCCGGCGTGTTCTCCAGCGGCGCGGACCTCAAGTACATCCGCGCCGGCGGCGACGCCGAGGGCCTGGCCTATCTCTCGCCGCACGCGCGCAGCGTCCCCGAGGGGTACGGCGAGGTGTTCAAGCAGATCCTCGAATACCTGCACTCCACCATCTCGGAGATCCGCCGCAGCCAGAAGCCGTGGATCGCGGCGGTGGATGGCGTGGCGGCGGCGGGCGGCTTCGGCATCGCCATGTGCTGCGACCTGGTGCTCGCCTCGGGGCGCTCGACCTTCGAGTGGGCCTACGGCAAGACCGCGCTCACCGGCGCCGAGAGCAGCACCTTCATGATCACGCGGCTGCTCGGCTTCCGCCGCACCATGGAGCTGGCGTTGCTCAACCCGCGCATCGACGCGCGCGAGGCGCTGACCATCGGCCTCGTCAACCGCGTCTACCGGACCGATCGCTTCGACGAGGAGGTGCGCGAGGTCGCCCAGCGGGTGGCGGAGGGGCCCACCCATTCCTTCGGCGTCACCAAGATGCTGCTCAACCAGGCGGCGGGAATGGACCGGCTCGACTGGCACCTCGACCAGGAGCTGGAGAACCTGGCCCGCAGCGCCGACGGCGAGGACTTCAAGGAAGGAATCGCGGCGTTCTTCGGAAAGCGCGCCCCGCATTTCCTGGGTCACTGATGCACGAGTACTCATTGGTGCAGGCGCTGGTCGATCGGGTCGCCGAGGAGGCGAAGGGGCGCCGCGCCACCGTGCGCTGCGTGCGGATCAAGCTCGGCGAGCTGGCCGGCGTGGATGCGCAGCTTCTCGTCACCGCCTACGAGACCTTCAAGCCGCAGACCGTCTGCGCCGAGGCCGCGCTCGAGCTGACCCAGGTCCCGGCGCGCTGGTCCTGCAGGATCTGCGGAGGCCCGATCGAGCGCGGCGAGCGGCTGCAATGCTGCGGCGAGCCGGCACGTCTCGTGCAGGGCGACGACCTCGTCCTCCACCAGATCGACCTGGAGGTGGCATGAGCCAGCGGATTCCACTGCTGGTGCTCGGCATGGGCGATGCGACCTGTCGCGACGACGGCGTGGGCGTGGCCGCGGTGGCGCGCCTGGCCAGCCGTTGGCGCGCGCCGGAGGGCGTGCACCTGCTCGACGGCGGCACCCTCGGGCTCGCGCTCCTGCCCTGGATCGAGCGGGCGGATCGCCTGCTGATCGTGGACGCGGTGCGCTTGAAGGACGAGCCGCCCGGTACGCTGGTGCGCCTGGAAGGTCCGGACGAGGTGCTCTACTCCGAGGCGGGCAGGCTCTCGCTGCAGCAGGCGGTGGACGTGCGCATTCCCCACGAGCTGGTGCTGCTCGGCATCGTGCCGGAGGATTCCGGTCCGGGGCTCGAGCTCTCGCGCGGAGTCCAGATCGCGCTGCCTGCGCTGGTGGACCTGATCGTCGCCGAGGCGTCCCGTCTCGGCTTCCGCCTTGCGCCGGTGCCGGGACCCGCGCCGGCGCGCGCCGTTTCCAGCGCGGTGCGCTGACCATGTGCCAGGACTGCGGCTGCGGGGACAACGAGCTGGTTCCGGTTGCGGTGCAGGAGCGCCTGCTGGCCGCCAACGACCGCACCGCGAGCCACAACCGCCGCCATTTCGAAGAGGCCTCCGTGCTGGCCCTCAATCTCATGGGCTCGCCCGGCTCGGGCAAGACGGCGGTGCTGGAGGCCACCGCGCGGCTGGCCGGCAAGGGCCTGCGCATCGGCGCGGTGAGCGGCGATCTGGAGACCGACAACGACGCCGTCCGCCTGCAGCGTGCGGGCATTTCCGCGCGCGCCATCACCACCGGCACCGCCTGCCACCTCGACGCCGAGATGGTGCACAAGGCCCTGCACGGCTTCGACGTCAGCGGGCTCGAGCTCTTCGTCATCGAGAACGTGGGCAACCTGGTCTGCCCCGCCATCTACGACCTGGGGCAGGCCGCCAACGTGGTGGCGCTCGCGGTCACCGAAGGCGAGGACAAGCCGCTAAAGTACCCGGCCATGTTCCGCGGCGCGGACCTCGTGCTCCTGACCAAGGTGGACCTCCTGCCCCACCTCGACGTGCGCGTCGCTGCCATCGAGGACGCGCTCGCCCGGGTGATGCCGCAGCCGAGGATGATCCAGGTCTCTGCGCGCAGCGGCGAGGGAATCGACCTCTGGCTGCAGTGGGTGCGCAGCCGGCTGCGGGCTGGCGTCGAGGCGCGCGCATGACGCCGGGTTTCTGGGCGCTGGCGCTGGCCGCCGCCTCGGTGGGCGCGCTGCATTCGGTCGCGCCGGACCACTGGGTGCCGTTCGCGGCGCTGGCGCGCGCGCAGCGCTGGTCGGCGTGGAAGACGTCGCGCATCACGCTCGCCTGCGGGCTCGGGCACGTGACCGTCTCCGCGGCGCTGGGCGTGCTCGCGCTGGCGCTCGGGCTCGGCGCGCTGCGCGTGCTCGGCCAGAGGCTGGAGTCCGTGGCGGGCCTGCTGCTGATGGGATTCGGGCTCGCCTACGCCGTCTGGGGACTGCGCAAGGCCACACACGAGCGTCTGCACGTGCACGGGCACGGACACTCCCACTCGCACCCGCTGCCGGAGCCCTCGAAGCTGACCGCCTGGACGCTCTTCGCGCTCTTCTCGCTCGACCCCTGCGTGGCGGTGATGCCCATCCTCTTCGCTGCTGCGCCGCTCGGGACCGGGCGCGCCGCGGCCGTGGTGCTGATCTACGAGGTGGCGACGCTGGGCGCGATGCTGCCGCTCGTCCTGCTCTCGCGCGCCGGCGCCACCCGGCTGAAGTGGCAGTGGCTCGAGCACTACGGCGACGGATTCGCCGGCGGCATCATCGCCGCTGTCGGCCTCGCGGTGACGCTGCTGGGGATCTAGCCCGAGGCGGATTGCCGAAATCCTTGCGGGGGTGGACGCGCGTTTCCGAACAGGATGCGCGTTGGCTGCGGGTCTCTGCGCTGCGCGCAGACCTTTCCGGCAAGGCGCGCAACTTGCACCGGCGTCGGGCAACAATTTTTCTGGAGGGGCGTGCATGTCGCAGCGGAGCGGTAGACGTGGCTTCATCGATCTCGTCCTCGGTATCGGCTTCCTCGGCTGGCTGGTGAGCCTCGTCTTTCCCGTCCTGCGCTACCTGAAGCCGCTGAGCGCGCAGGCGCAGGGCGGACCTCTGCGCCTCAACGCCGAGGAACAGGCGAAGCTGGACAAGGAGCGCACCGTCATCGTGCGGGCCGGCGCGGTGCGCCTGCTCGTCTTCGAGGACGCCGAGCAGAAGCTGCATGCCCTCTCGGCGCGCTGCACGCACGAGGGCTGCACGGTGCAGTACGTGCCGGGCGACTCGCTGATCTGGTGCGCCTGCCACAACGGCCGCTTCGATCTGCAGGGCCGCGTCATCTCCGGGCCGCCTCCGCGCCCGCTCGGCAGCTACGCCTGCCAGCGCGAGGCGGACGGCGCCGTCGTCGTCCAGCTTGGCCGCGGCCCGGAGGTCGCATGAGCCGCGCCTTCACCTGGTTGGACCGCCGCTACGGCATCAAGGGCGTCGTCGACTACATGAAGCACAAGGAGGTGCCCGTCGGGGCGCACTCCATGGTCTGGTACTACCTGGGCGGCCTGACGCTCTTCTTCTTCGGCGTGCAGGTCTGCAGCGGCCTCTTGCTCCTCGCCTACTACCAGCCGGGCGAGACCACCTCGTACGAGTCGATCCGCTTCCTCACCACCAAGGTGCCCTTCGGCTGGCTGGTGCGCTCCGTCCACTGCTGGAGCGCCCACCTCATGATCCTCTCGCTCCTCACCCACATGGTCAGCACCATGCTGCTCAAGGCCTACCGGCCGCCCCGCGAGCTGACCTGGGTCTCGGGCTTCGTCCTCTTCTCGCTGGCGCTGGGGTTCGGGTTCTCCGGATACCTCCTGCCCTGGAACGAGCTCGCCTTCTTCGCCACCGCGGTGGGCACCGATTCGATGAAGGCCGTGCCGGCGGTGGGAGACTGGCTCGTCCAGGTGATGCGCGGCGGCACCGACGTCACCATCAACACCCTCTACCGCTTCTTCGCGCTCCACGTGGTGCTCCTGCCGCTGCTCACCGTGGGCCTGGTGAGCGGGCACCTGCTCTTCGTGCAGAGGCAGGGCATGGCGGCTCCGGTGCAGCCGCACAAGCCGATTCGCGGGATGAAGTTCTTTCCCGACTTCGCCCTTCGCGACGCGCTGCTCTGGCTGCTCTGTCTCATCCTCCTCGCCTCGCTGGCGGTGGCGCTGCCCTACGGGCCGGGCATTCCCGGCATCGAATGGGAACTGGGCAAGAAGGCGAACCCGCTCGCGCCCGCGTACCCGGGCATCAAGCCGGAGTGGTACTTCCTCTGGGTCTACCAGCTCCTCAAGGAGTTCCCGCCCCATCTCTTCGGGCTGGAGGGGCCGCAGGCGGCGGTGGGCCTGGTCAGCGTGCTCTTCACCATCTGGGCGGCGCTGCCCTGGCTGGATCGGAGCGCGCGGGACGACAAGCCCTCCCCTGCGTTCAGCGATCTCGGATTCGGCGCGCTGCTCTTCCTCGCCTATCTCATGCTCAAGGCGTGGGACGTCGGCGGCGGGGGCGTCGCGCAGCCCGACGTGCAGGTGGTCGCGCGCACCGCGGCCATCTGGGTGCTGCTCCTCGCCGCCGCCATGACCGGGCTGCGGCTCGCCCTTCACGGGGCGGGGCCGTTCGACTTCACCGGCGCGGCGGTGCTGCAGATCGTCCTGCACGGCTTCTTCCGCGTCAGCTATCTGGCGGCCGGGGCGGTGGCGGTCTTCCTGCTGATCGCGGTGCTGGTCGCCCGGGCGATCCGCGGGCGAGCGCAGAGTCGCGAGCTGATGCCGAGGAGCGACCCATGATCGCCGCCCTCGCGCTCGCGCTCCTGGCCGCTGCCACGCCGGACGAGTCGAAGTACCCCGAGCCGCTCAAACCGTTCCTCGCCGCCAGGCACAAGGACGGGACGCCGGCGCTCACCGAGTCGGACCACGCCGCGCTCGCGGCCCTGCCCGAGCACACCCGCAAGCTGCTCGGCGACGCCGCCGACGCGCAGCTCCTCGGCAGCGCCGACCATCTGCACCTGCTGCTCTCGCTCGATCTGGGGCCGCCGGCGCTGGAGATCGTGGCGCAGGACAACTGCATCCTTTGCCACAGCGATCCGGGAAACGTGAAAGGAAAGGTGCTCTTCGCCGCCGATCCCGCGGAGCGCAAGAGCAACCCGATCCTGAACCTGAAGGAGTTCGTCTCCGACGTGCACTTCCGGCGCGGCCTCTCCTGCTCCGGCTGCCACGGCGGCAAGCCCTCCGACGACATGATGGGCCCGGAGATCGCCAAGCGCTGGCCGGCCGAGGAGGAGCGGCACAAGGACCGGAGCTGGATTCCCGGCTTCTGCGCGCGCTGCCATTCGGATCCGGGCTTCATGCGCGGCTTCAACCCCACGCTGCCCACCGATCAGCTCGCCAAGTACCAGCAGAGCCTGCACGGCATCCGCCTGCTCCAGGAGAAGGACTCGCGCGCCGCGCAGTGCGTGAGCTGCCACGGCGTGCACGGCATCCGCGGGCCCAAGAGCCGCAAGAGCATGGTGCACGCGCAGCGCATCCCCGAAACGTGTGGAACCTGCCACGCCGACCCCAAGCACATGGCCGGCTTCACCCTCGCGAACGGCGCTCCGTTCCCCACCAACCAGCTCGAGGAGTACAAGCGCAGCGTCCACGGGAAGGCGTTGCTGGAGAAGGGCGACCTGGGCGCCCCCGCCTGCAACGGATGCCACGGCAGTCACGCGGCCATGCCGCCCGCGGTGGCGAGCGTCGCGCAGGTGTGCCGCCGCTGCCACGCGCAGAACGGCATGCTCTTCGACGGCAGCCGGCACAAGAAGGCCTTCGAGGAGCACGGCTGGCCGGAGTGCGGGCAATGCCACGGCAACCATGGAATCCAGAAGCCGTCGGACGCGATGATCGGCGACACCGCCGGTACGCTCTGCGCCGATTGCCACGCCAGGCACTCGAAGGACAACCCGGTCTGCAACCAGACCGCGGCGGTGTTCCGCTCCACCCTCGACACCCTGGCGAAGGGCCGCGCCGAGGTGAGCGCGCAGGTGGAGCACGTGGCGGAGCGCGGGCTCGACGTCGAG
>DASSQZ010000117.1:0-28737 GCA_035702105.1 Myxococcales bacterium
GAACTTGCGGAACGCGTACGCCGTCATCCGCGCCAGCTGGGCGCCGTTGGTGAAGCGGCTGATCTTCGTGTCTCCATAGGTGCGGGCGCGATACCGCACCGGAAGCTCGACGATCTTGAGGTTCTGCTTGGCGGCGCCGAAGAGCAGGTCGAAGTCGCCGAAGGGATCGAAATCTCCGAAGAAGCCCCGGGCCGCCGCGATGCGCTCGTAATCCCGGCGGAAGAGCACTTTGGTCCCGCAGAGCGTGTCCTTGAGCCGCTGCCCGAGGATGGCCGAGAGCGCCAGTCCGAAGAACTTGTTTCCCACCGAATTGAGGAACCGCATCGCCTCGCCTTCCATGGGATAGACGAGGCGCGAACCGTTCACGAACTCGCCCCTGCCTTCGGCGATGGCGGCGTAGAACTTGGGAAGCTCTTCGGGCGGGACCGTGAGGTCGGCGTCGAGGATGAAGAGCACGTCGCCGCGGGCCGCCGCGAACCCCTTCCGCACCGCGTCGCCCTTGCCCTTCCCTTCTCCCTGGTGGACGAGCCGGATCTCGCGCCGTCCCGCGTCGATGTGCTTCTCGATCTCCGCGACGGTGCCGTCGGTGCTGTTGCCGTCGACGAAGACGATCTCGGTGCCGGAGCCCATCTGCGGTGTCCGCGCCACCACGTCGTCGATGTTCCCGCGCTCGTTCTTGCAGGGCACGATCACGCTGCAGGAGTAATCGCGGACGGGGATGGGCCCCGCGCTCGCCAGCTTGCAGACGAAGTACTGCGTGAGCGCGAGATGGCGGATGCCCGGCAGGGTGGCGAGATAGCGGTTGGCGAAGGGGGCGAGGACGGGGATGCCGAGCGGCAGGATCTGCGCCATCCCGCTGCGGATCACCTCGAAATGGTTCAGCTCGAGGAGATTCCGCAGGTCCTGCATGCCCAGCCAGTTCTGCGGCTCGATGGGCATCTTCCGGCCCAGCTTCTCTCCGGCGCGCAGGATCGGTTCCCAGAGGAAGTTGTAGTACGTGACCACCACCCGCGTGCGCGGGTTGCAGAACCGGCGCAACTCGCGGAACGCCGCCCAGACGTCGAAGAGCTGCCCCACCACGTCGGAGAGCACCACGTAATCGAAGGTGCGCCCCTCCAGCTCCGTTCCGCCGAGGCGCTCGGCGTCGCCCACCACGAACCGGAGGTGCGGATGCTTGCGGGCGGCCTGCTCGACGAGGCGCGGCGAGACGTCCACGCCCACGCCTTCGGCGGGCTTGAGCGCGGCAAGCAGGTCTCCGGTGCCGCAGCCGACCTCGAGGACCGAAGCGCCCTCGGGGACGACGAACCGGATCAGGCGGTCGATTGCCGAATAATAGGCGGCGTTCTTGCCGCGGAAGTGGTCCCGCACGGGCGCAAGTCGATCCAGCTCGGCGATGTGGCGCAGGCGCCGTTCCTCCTCGCGCGCCTCGAACGTCGTGCCTTCGGCTGCGCCCATCGCCCTTGCCATGACCCTCGTTTCCCCGGCTCCGCCTCTCCGGAACGCGGGGGCTTTTACCGGACCCGTCACCCGGCCGCAAGCGGTTCCGCCGCCCGTCCGCGCCGCTCGAGCGCGAGGGCGAGCGGGACCAGGAGGGTGGCGATCACGGTCCACCATTGATAGCGGAAATCGCAGGTCGGAGCGAACACGACATAGGGCAGGAAATACGAGAGGCCGCTCGCCGCCAGCGCAGTGGAAGCCCAGCGCGGCGCCGGTGCCCGCGCCAGGTTCACGATCACGACCGCCGCGAGGAGGGCGACGTAGATCCAGCCGCGAAAGAGGGCCGAGTTGTCCACCGCGTGCAGCACGTCCATCGCGAGGCGGTTCGCGACGGTCTGCGCGAGGACGATGCCGAACGGGTTGGGGTCGATCTGGAAATGGTGCGGATAGCAGACCTGGCGCTCGAGGCCGGCGAGCGCGCGGGTCAGCTCCCACCGGTGCAGCAGGTAATCGATCGGATGCCGTGCGACGGCACGGGCCCAGTGCATCCGCAGATCGTCGACGTCCGCCGGCGCCGCCGCCGGACGCAGCCGCGGCGGCTCGGAGAAGAAGAGCGGATCCGACGATTCGGGCCGGTACTTCGCGCGGATCTGGGCCACCGACACCGGCGCCGGTCCGCGGTGGAGATAATCGGGGAGATAATCCGCGTGCTCCGCCAGCGAGATGGCGACGAGGTCGTGGAGCAGGAACTGCTGCGCCTGCAGCGGCGACGCCGCGCGGCCCTTGACCAGGGCACGCGCTGCGGCGGCGCTCGCGAGCGCCAGCGCCCCGGCGCAGAAGACTCCCGCCAGGAGGACGAACGCCCGGCCGCGCCGCGGCCGCGCGACCCATGCTCCCAGGCAGCAGAGCGGCAGCGCGGCGGTCACCGCGTTGTGGCGCATCGAGGTGCCGTAGAACAGCAGCAGGGCGGCGGGGAGCAGCGCAATCTTGCGGCCGGTGACCCGCGCCGCGCAGAGCAGCGCGAACGCCGCTGCGAACGCCGCTCCCATCTGCACGTCCTTCCAGACCGTGCCGAGGAGGCCGGCTGCCGGCGGAAGCAGCCCCACCGCGAGGACCGCCGCGCCGCACCACGGCGAAGGAAGAGCGAGAGCGGCGAGGAGCGCGACGCCTCCCCAGAAGAGCGCGTTCTGCAGCAGGATCATGCCCAGCGGGCCGGGAAGGATGCGATCGGTCCAGTGCCACACCCACGCCATCAGCGGCGGATGGCTGGCGTTGTAGATTCCCGCGCGCGCCTGCGTGAGCTGGTCCACCGAATCCGAGCTCATGAACCCCGGATAGAAACACGCCGTGACCGCCGCCGCGCCGAGAAGGCCGCAGACCAGGGCAACGGGCAGGCCTCTTCGCGCGCCGATCAAGCGCCGGGAAGGTACCGGAAACGACTGGCGCGGGCACGACGAATCGTTGACACGACGCACAGCGCACCTCTACAACCCGCGACGGCGAACCCAATGGGCGAATCGACGACCAGCCGCGAGGGCGGCACCAGCTCCGATTACTGGCGCTCGATGGACGGCGCCCTCTACGAGGAGCTGATCCGCGAGCGGGAGGGCAACGCCAACCAGGCGTATCAGCAGCAGGAGGCGTTCCTCACCCGGTTCGTGCTCGCCGAGAAGGCCCGCCTGGGGCGTCCCGTCCGCATCCTGGAATTCGGCTGCGGCTTCGGGCGGCACGCCCGGTATCTCGCCGACCTCGAGGGCGTCTCGTACGCGGGCTACGATTTCTCGGAGAAGATGATCGAGCCGCTGCGCGCCAGGCCGCCGCGCGGGGTCGACCCCGACAACCTCTTCGTCGGCGCGGACGTCGAGAGCGCGGTCGCGGGCCGTCGCTTCGATCTCGTCTTCACCGTCTCGGTGCTGATCCACAACCCGCCCGAGAAGGTGCCGGCGCTGATCGAGTCGATGGCGCGCCTGCTCGAACCGGGTGGCGCCGTCTGCCTGGTCGAGAACCAGATGGTGCCGGTGAGCGTGTTCGAGAACATGTGGCACCAGGGCTGCTGGCTGCAGAGCTACACCGAGCACGTCCGCTCCGGCCTCGATCTCCACGTCGGGCAGGGCCTCGTGGACACGCACGACGTCTACCTCCTCCGTCCCAACGGAGGCATCCCGACCCGGCACTTCCGCCTCCAGGACGGCGCGCCGCTCTCCCGCACCGAGCTCCAGGCGATGTCGGTGGCGAAGATCAGCGCCTGGGCGAAGTTCGCGCAGCGCGCCGTGGCCCAGGGCGGCAGCGCGCTTTCGGAGACCCGCCTCTACGAGGCGCAGGAGCTGCTCCGCGCAGAGCGCCGCCGCGCGCAGACGCGCAAGGGGCTGGCCACGCTCGCCGACGATCTGGCCAGCTTGCGCGCCTGGCGCAGCGACGTGGAGAAGCGCGAGGCCGGCGCCGCGCGCGCTCCCGCTCCGGCGGCGGAAAAGGTCGCGGCGCCGGCCTTCGTCTGGGACGACCCTGCGGACGTCCACTGGACCCACCGCGACTCGCGTTTCTCGCGCGTCGTCCACGTCTACCACCAGCAATGGCACGGCATCCGCGCCTCGGCGGCCTACAAGCCCGGGCAGAAGCTGGCCATCACCGCCGAGCGCACGCTCCGCGCCGGCGAGCACGCCGACCTGATCCGCGCCTTCGAGGAACGGCTGGTGCGCGTGGCGGTGTTCCACGGCTACTCCGAGACGGCCGACGACATCGCCCAGGTGCTGCGCCGCGCCTTCGGAGGCGCGATCTCGATGTATGCCGTCTGGCACGGCAACACCTCGCAGCTCCACGGCGCATATGAAGTGGAAGCGCTGCGCCGCGTGCTGCGCAGCCGTTCGGAGGGGCTGCTGCGCGGGATCGGCTGCGTCAAGCCGGGCATGCACCTGGTGGACCGGCACATCTTCCCCGAGGTGCTGCTCTGCATGCCGCCGCTGGTCGAGGCCGGTGCAAGGCGAAGCACCGGCCCGCGCACGGCGCTGTTGCCCGTGCCCAACGACTGGCGAAAGAACTTCTACACCAACCTCTTCGCCGCCCAGGCCAGCCCGCGCATCTCCAGGGTGCTGGTGACCGCCGAGTTCGTCCCGGTGTCGCGCGAGAGCGCGGACAAGGTGCTCCGCGTCCCGCGGCCGGATCGCGCGCAGATGTTCCGCCTGATGCGCGAGTCGGACGTGGTCCTCAACGCCAGCCTGTCGGAGTGCCAGCCGATGACCGCGGTGGAGGGCCTGGCCCTGGGGACGCCTTGCCTCACCGGACCGCTGGGCCTGGGCTCCCTGGACGCGCATCCCTACCAGCGTCTGGTGCAGGTGCGCGCGGTCGATTCCGTCGCCGAGGTTCGCGACGCCATCGAGGCCGTGCTCGACGCCCGCGATCAGCGCGGAGACGAGCTGGGCGGGATGATGGCCGACTACTCGCGCATCCTCTGCGCCGAGGCGCTGCGGCGCGATTGCGAGTTCCTCCAGCCATGACCCGCGTCTGCCTGGTCACGGACGAGCTCTATCCCTTCACCGCCGGGGGCATCGGCAGGCTCCTCCACAACCTGATCCGCGATTCGCTGCGCAGATCGCCGGAGGCGCACTTCCTCCTCCTCTTTCCCGGATACCTCAAGCTCGATCCCCAGCGCGTGACCGCGTACTTCGGCGATCGCGTCGAGGTGGATTTCGCCTACCTGCGCGACGAGTGGCAGGCCTCGGCGGAGTTCGGGACGGAGTACCCTCCCGCGGGCGCTTACACCGACAGCGACTGGCACGCGCAGTCCCTCGACATCCTCCGCGCGCTCAAGCGGCTTTCGAGCCGCGGTTTCGACGTCATCGAGTTTCCCGACTATCGCGGCTGGGCATTCTGCACCCTGCAGGAGAAGCTCCTCGGCCTCGACTTCCAGGATTCGCTGATCGCGGTCCGCATCCACTCCACCGACGGGGTGCTGCAGGGATTCGAGGAGCGGGAACCCTCCTTCCGCCAGCTCGCCCGCTTCGATCTGGAGCGGAAGGCCCTGCTCGACGCCGAGCGGGTGATCGCCCACCTGCCCCCGGTCGCGGACTGGAACGCCTCGTTCTACGGGTTCGACGACGCGTGGAAGCGGAAGGTGACCGTCGAATTTCCCCCCGCCCTCGACACCCCGTCCGCCGCCGCCGCGGCGGCGGAAGCGAGGCCGGCGCGCGACATCCTCTTCGTCACCAAGCAGCAGCGGATCAAGCAACCCGAGTTGTTCATCCGCGGCGCCGCCACCTTCCTGAAGGCGCGGCCCGGATACGCGGGCCGCGTGGTCCTGGCCTGTCATCCGGCGGACGCCGCCTACGAGGGCAAGCTGCGTTCCATGGTGCCGGCAGATCTCGCCGGACGCTTCCTCTTCCTCGCCCCCGGTCCGGAGCGCGATGCGATGCTCCCCGGCTCGGTGGTGGTGGTGCCCTCCGCCTACGAAAGCCTGAGCCTCGCCGCCTACGAGGCGGCGGCGGCCGGCGCCACCCTGGTGCTGAACAGCGCCTGCATCGCCTTCGGCGAGAACACGCCCTGGCGGGATGGCGTCAATTGCCACAAGTTCGACGGCACCGTGGACGGGCTCGCCGCGGCGCTCGCGCGCGCCGTGGCCCAGCCGCCGCCGGAGAGCGTTCGCTGGGAAGCCGCGCCGGTCTATTGGCTGTCGGCGCCCGCGCCACCTCCCGCCGTCGCGGCTCCCCTCCCGCCGCCGCTGGTGAGCGTGGTCATTCCCAACTACAACCTCGGGCGCTGGCTGCCGGAGACGCTCGCCAGCGTCGCCGCCAGCACCTGGGACGAGATCGAGGTGGTCGTCGTCGACGACGCGTCCACCGAGGACTTCGACCGCGCGGTGCTGGAGCGGCTGGAGGCCGACCCGGGGCCGGTGCGCGTGGTTCGCAACCCCGTGAACCGCGGCCTGGCGGCGTCGCGCAACCTCGGCATCCGCGCTGCGCGCGGCCGGTACGTGCTGCCTCTCGACGCCGACGACTGCATCGGCCCGCGCTTCCTCGAGCAGGCGGTGGCGGCGCTGGAGGCGCGCCCGGAGTACGACGTGGTGGTGCCGACCGCGGGCTACTTCGACAGCGACGCCGAGCTGGCCGAGCGCAAGTTCGCCGACTACGCATGCTTCATCGGCGACGCGCCCTCCTGCGGCCTCGCCGCCAACCGGATGTCCTGCGCCACCGCGCTGATGCGGCGCTCGCTGTTCGACCGGCTCGAATACGACGAGGCGCTGGACAGCTACGAGGACTGGTCGCTCTACCTGCGCGCGGTGCACCAGGGCCGGCGCTTCCTCGTCACCAACGACGTGCAGTTCTACTACCGGCGCCGGCCCGGCTCGATGATCACCGGCGTGAACCCGGATCGCCACCTGCGCCTGCTGGAGCGGATGTACATGTCCTTGCCCCGGCCGCTCCCCGCCTCGGTGCATCCCTTCGCGCTGCTCGCGCCCACGCACAAGGCGTTCGCGGAGAACCGGCAACTGGCCGACCGCGTGACGGCGCTGACGCCGCAGCCGGCGAAGGCGCCGCGCCACAACCTCGCCGATGCAGTCAACGCGACCGTGAAGAAGGTGCCCCTGGTGCACCCGATGTTGAAGGCCACCGTGGCCGGCCTGCGCAGCCTCTCGGGCGCCGCGGGCGATCCGAACCGTCCCTTGCGCTACGAGATGGTGGATGCGGTGAACGGCGCGCTCAAGCGCGTGCCCTTCCTGCACCCGCTGCTCAAGGCCGCCGGCAGGACGGTCGCGAAGGGCGACGGCAAACCCCAGCCATGAGCCGATGGCTCCGCGCACCGCTGTCCCTCGATGCCGAGCGGACCGGTGTCGACCTCTTCGATCTGCGCGGCACCCTGCCCTCCGGCTGGATCGACTTCGACTTCGAGATCGCCTCTGCCGGGCAGGTGCTGCGGGTGCCCCGCCTGCTCGTGGACAGCGCGGGCGCCGCCGGAGAGCCGGTGCCGCTGCCCTTTCCCCGCGACGGGCGCATGCGCGGCATCGTCCGCCTTCCCGAGAAGGTGCGGAGCCTGCGGCTCGAGTTGTGCGCCACCGGGGAACCGCGGCTGGGGCGGCTGCGGGTGCGCGAGATCGGCGCCGCGGAGGTTGGAATCCGCCTGGCCGCGCCCTTCCTCCGCAAGCGTCTCTCCGAGCCGCAGGTCCTCCCCGCCATGGCCCTCAAGCTGGTCCGCGCCCTTCGCGCCGGCGGCGCCGGCGAGGTGCTGGACACGCTCTTGCGCAAGCGGCCGCAGGTCTCGCGGCTTCCCTACGGCGAGTGGGTGGATCGGTACGCGACGCTCTCCGCCGGGGACCGCGCCGCCATCCGCCGTCACATCGAGGCGCTGCCCGCCCGGCCGCGGTTCTCGGTGCTGATGCCGGTCTACCAGACCCCCGAGCCGTTCCTGCGCCGCGCCATCGAGAGCGTGCGCGCGCAGCTCTACCCCGACTGGGAGCTGTGCATCGCGGACGACGCCTCCCCTTCTGCGCACGTCCGCCGCGTCCTGGAGGAGGCCGCCGCGGCGGATCCGCGGATCAAGCTGGTGTTCCGCGAGAGCAACGGCCACATCTCCGCGGCCTCCAATTCGGCGCTGGCCATCGCCACCGGCGAGTTCGTGGCGCTCCTCGACCACGACGACGAGCTCACCGAGCACGCCCTCTACATGATCGCCGCCGTGGCGTCCGACGCCGACCTGGTCTACAGCGACGAGGACAAGGTGGACGCCCACGGGCACCTCTCCGATCCCCACTTCAAGCCCGACTGGAACCCCGATCTCCTCCTTGCGCACAACTACGTCGCCCACCTCTGCGCCGTGCGCACCAGCCGGATCCGCGCGCTGGGCGGGTTCCGGGCGGGAATGGAGGGGAGCCAGGATCACGACCTGGTCCTGCGGATCGCGAAGAGCGGAGGGCGCGTCCGCCACGTCCCGCACGTCCTCTACCACTGGCGCGCCATCGAGGGGTCGACGGCGCTCTCCTCCAGCGCCAAGCAGTATGCGGAGGACGCCTCGCTGCGCGCCCTGCGCGATCACACCGGCGCTCCGGTGGAGCGGGGCCCGCTGCCGTTGACCTACCGCGTCCGCTGGCCGGTTCCGGACCCCGCGCCGCTGGTGTCGCTGATCATTCCCACCCGCGACGGAGCCGGCCTCTTGCGCAAGTGCGTGGAGACGCTGCTCGCGACCACTGCCTATCGCCCCTGCGAGCTGATCGTGGTCGACAACCAGAGCCGCGATCCGGAGGCGCTCCGCCTCCTGCGCGAGCTGGAGCAGCGAACGGTGGCGCGGGTGCTGCGGTACGACGCGCCCTTCAACTACTCCGCCATCAACAACCTGGGCGTGCGCGAGGCGCGCGGCGAGGTCGTGGGACTGCTCAACAACGACCTCGAGATCGTGGAGCCGGGCTGGCTGACCGCCATGGTGGCGCAGGCGCTCCGCCCCGAGGTCGGGGCGGTGGGGGCGCGGCTGCTCTATCCCGACGGCACCGTGCAGCACGGCGGAGTGATCCTCGGCATCGGCGGCATCGCCAATCACGCGCACCGGAACTTTCCCCGCGGGGAGAGCGGCTATTTCGGCCGCCTGCAACTCGTGCAGGACCTCTCCGCGGTGACGGCGGCGTGCCTGGTGGTGCGGCGCGACGTCTACCTGCGCGCCGGCGGGTTCGACGAGGGCATCGCGGTCGCGTTCAACGACGTGGACTTCTGCCTGCGCTTGCGGAAGGCAGGACTCCGCTGCGTGTACACGCCGGACGCGACGCTGGTCCACCACGAATCGAAGAGCCGGGGGAAGGACGACACGCCGGAGAAGCGCGCGCGCTTCGTGCGCGAGGTGGAGACGATGATGTCCCGCTGGGGCGGGGAGTTGCGCAACGACCCCGCCTACAATCCCAACCTGACGCTCGAGTCCGAGGACTTCGCCCTCGCCTGGCCGCCGCGCGCGCGCAAGCCGTGGGAGCCTACCGCTGGAGATCCCTGACCCCCGCCAGCTCTCCGCGGAGCGTCTCCACCTCCGCCCGCAGGAGCGCGCATTCCTGCGCCAGCCTGCGCGTGCGCGAGGCGCTGCCCGACAGCGCGATGGTGAGCGAGAGGACGTTGAGCATCAGGTAGAGGATCGCAGCCGCGAACAGCGCATTCGAGGGCACCTCGATTGCCAGGGCGCGCGCGAGCGCCTGCAAGAGCGCCGGGAAGAGCGTCAGCACGAGCGCGGCGCCGGTGGAGAGGAGCCAGAGCAGGCTGTCGCGCAGGCTGAGGCGCTGCGCGCGCACCAGGTGCAGCACCCAGGCGAGGAATGCCGCCAGGACGCCGCAGGCGAGGACCTGGAGCTCGAGCGGCAGCAAGGGATGGTTCATCGGGCGATCTCCGGACCGCGCCGGCGCTCCACCGGCAGCAGCAGCAGCGCAAGCGATACCTTGACGAGATAGTAGAGGGTGCGGCCGGCTCCGATGGAGCTCTCGCCGTGCCCGCGGCCGCGCATGCTCACCGGCACCTCGCGAAGGACGAGCCCGCGGCGGCGGGCGAGCGCGATGGCCTCCGGCTCGGGATAGTCCGAGGGGTAGTTCGCGGCGAAGAGGGCGATGGCGCGCGGCCCGGCGACGCGGAACCCGGAGGTGGGGTCGGTCACGCGCGCGCCGCAGCGCAGGCGCAGGAACCACGAGAGATAGCGGCTGCCGGCCCGCCGCAGGCGCGACGACTGGAATCCGGCCCCCAGCAGGTAGCGCGACCCGACCACGACGTCGGCCTCGCCGGCGGAGATCGGCGCCATCGCCTGCGCCAGGAAGCGGGGGTCGTGCTGCCCGTCCGCGTCGATCTGCGCCGCGACCTCGTACCCGTGGTGACGGGCCCAGAGGTATCCGGTCTGGACCGCCGCACCGATCCCGAGGTTGAGCGGCAGCCGCAGCACCCGCGCACCGTGTTGCCGTGCGACGGCAGCCGTGGAGTCGGTCGAACCGTCGTCCACGACGCAGACGTCCCAGTCCGGAGCTTCCGCACGCAGCTCCGCGAGCACCGCGGGGAGGTTCCGCTCCTCGTTGTATGCAGGGACGATGGCGAGGGCCCGCATGGGCCGAGTCTCTATCACCTCTTCAGCAGGCGGCGGAGCGCGGCCGGTGAATCGAGATAGCGCGCCCTGCAGCGGGGCCGCGGCCCCTCGGGGTGCACCACCAGGTGCGCATCGACGAACCGGGCGTTCGCGCCCGAGCACTCCACCGAGCCGATCACCGCCTCGTTCACCGCCACCGACCAGGAGCGCGCCGGGTCTTCGGGCACGCTCAGCGTGAAACCGCCGGCGTCCGCATCGAGCCGGGCTTCGGTCGGGCATGCGTAGTCATAGTCCAGGGCGGTTGCCGGCGAGCCGCGCGCCACCCCGATGGCGCAGACGGGCCGGCGGCGCGACCAGAGCAGCAACTCTCCTGCGCCCTGTGCAGACCATGCGGCGGCGCACCCCGGCCCCGGATCGAATCCCTCGTCGGCGAGGAAGTGGTTCACGCCCAGAGCCGCCAGCCGCGGACTGCACGGCGAGAGGGCCACCCGGATCAGGTCCGCCTGCACGACTCGCGACTGCTTCGCCGGCCCTTCGAAGCTGTAGTGCGCGTAGCGGTCGTAGACGGCTTCGTCGAGGTCGGGAGAGTCGGGCGCGAGAAATCGGAACAGCGCCCGATCCGGTGCATTCTGCACTCCCCCGATGATCGGCCATCCGAACGCCGCGAGCTCCGCGCCCGGATGGGTCGAGTAGTCCACGATCCTCCCGGGCATCCTGGCGAGCGCGCTCTCGACCACGCGATGCCCCTCGCCGGTGGCGAACATCCGCGCGCTCCGGATGAGAGGGTTGACGCGATGGTTCGCCAGGACCACCCCGCCCGCCCAGGCGGCCAGGAGCAGCGCCGCCCCCCGCCGTGTTCCCAGCAGGACTGCGCCCGCGCAGAGCAGGACCGCGACCGCGACCAGCGGAGGAATCCAGGCGCGCGCATCGCAGCGCGAGAGCAAGTGCAACTGCACCCGGCTGCGCGCCATGAACGCGGAGGCGATCACCGCCGCCACCCCCGCCAGCCCGCGCAGGCCGATCCGTTCCGCCCGCTCGTCATTGCGCAGCTCTGCCAGCACGCGCGCCGTGAGCAGCGCTCCGCCCACCCCGAACGCGATCCACGCGCGCCTGGCCGGCGACCAGCGCAGCAGCGTGAGGGTCCCGAACCAGTCGGGCAGCGGGAGCAGCAGCCAGGCCGCGAGGAGCACGAAGGCCGCGACGCTCAGCGGGCGCGCGATGAAGAGGTTCGCGAACGCGCGCCGCACCCGGGCGCTGACGGCCGCCATCGCGACGAGCGCTGCAAGCGGAATCACCTCGACCGCGGCCGCCTCGCACGCATTGGTCTGCTCGAAGCCGAGGACCCTCTCGGGGCCGCAGTTCACGGGGGCCGCGACGGTCAGCGAAGGCCAGAGCAGGTCGACGAGACTCCCCGCGGGCAGCGCTCCGGCGTGCGCGATGCGCCGGCCCGGATAGGCGGTGGCCGAGATGAGCGAGAGATAGGGAAGCTGGTAGAAGATCCCCAGCAGGGCGCCGGCCCCGATCAGCGCGACGAGCCATCCCCCGGTGGCAAGCGCCTTCCGGCGCCAGGCGACGTCGAGGACGGCCGCGCACACCACCCAGAGCATGGGCGCCCACACCGGCGGATAGAAGACGCAGAAGCTGCACGCGGCGGACCAGGCGGTGAGGAGGTACGCCGGAGCCGTGCGCTTGCGCAGGGCCCACGCCGCGAGGGCGCCGGTGAGGCAGAGGAACCCGACGAACTCGATCATCACGGTGGAGCGCCACCAGACGAAGGCGCTGGAGAAGAAGACCGCCACCGCGACCGCGGCCGCGGTGCGCCGGTCCTCGACGAAAGCCGCCAGCAGCGCAAAGACGCCGAGCAGCAGGAGGGCATCGCGCAGGAACCAGCGCACGCCGTGCGACCAGCGGAAGGGCAGGAAGTAGGGCCAGGTCAGGGGGCGAAGGAGCAGGCCCCAGTCGAGCACGGGAATGTCGTAGGTGTTGCGCTGCAGCTCCCCGATTCCTTCGTTCAGGTTGACGAGCGGAAATCCGGCGAGCTGCTGCGCGCGCACCTGGGGAGTCTCGACCGCCCACTCGTCGCTGCGGATCCAGCGGGAGGAGCCATAGACCTCCCGCACGTCACGCTCGGCCGCGGTGAAGAGTCGATCGCTGCGGATGGCGCAGAACCAGGAGCTCTGGCTGAAGCCGGCCGCGCCGAGGACCACCAGCGCAAGCGCGAAGCCGGCAAACCAGCGCGGCGTCACGGCACCAGCACCACTTTTCCGAAATTCCCCCGCGACTGCAGCCGCTCGTGGGCGCGCCGCGCCTCGGCGAAGGGCACCTCGAGATCGACGATGGCCTTGAACTCCCCCGCCGCGAACCCCTTCAGCACTTCCCGCAGCTCGCCCGCGAGCAGCGCCGTCTCTCCCCACAGCCGCCCCATGTTCACCCCGAAGATGCCCTTGTTGTCGGGCAGCAGCTTGAGCGGGTGGAAGAACGGCATCGCCAGCACGGCGCGCGCGGCGGCCAGCAGATCGCGCTTCTCGCCCGGCATCACCGAGCTGGCGCCATACATGATCAGCCTGCCCAGCGGCGCGAGGCAGCGGAAGCTCTGCTTGAAGGTCCCCACCGGATCGAGGGCCACGTCGACGCCGCGCCCGCCCGTCAGCCGCATCACCTCCGGCTCGAAGTCCTGGCTGCGGTAGTCGATGGCGTGATCGAGACCCAGCTCGCGCAGGCGCGCGTGCTTTCCGGCGGAGGCGGTGCCGATGGTCGTGGCGCCCGCGCGCCGGCAGATCTGCACCGCCGCGGTGCCCACGCCCCCGGCGGCGGCGTGGATGAGCACCGCCTGTCCCGCCTTCACCGCGGCGAGCTCGTGCAGCATGTGCCAGGCGGTGAGCCAGACCACCGGGATGGACGCGGCCTCCGGGAACCCCATCCCGGCGGGCATGGGCAGCACCATGCCTTCGGGCACGCAGACGAGCTCGCTCTGGCCGCCGAACGCGGTGAGCGCAATCACCCGCTCTCCCGCGCGCTCGCGGGGCAGGTCGATCTCTCCGGAAACTTCGTACCCCATCACACAGGGCAGCTTCGGCGCGTCCGGGTAGAAGCCCATCCGCGCCATGAGGTCGGAGAAGTTCACCCCCGCGGCGCGCACCCGGATGCGCAGCTCGCCGGGCTTCGGCTGCGGGTCCGGAGCCTCGCGCACCTCCAGCACCTCGGGTCCGCCTCTCCGGGAAACCCAGACCTGTCGCATCGCCGCATGCCTCCCTTGCGCCCAGCCCGTCACCTTTGCCACGATTCCGGGCGTGCGTCTCTCCCGCGTTCTCGCCCTGGCCGCCCCGGCCGCGCTGCTCGCGTGCGCGCACGCCGTGCCGGCGCCTGGCACGGAGCGGGGCATGCCGCTCGCGGCTCGGGTGGAGGCAAAGGGCCTGCTCGTCGAGGTGCTCTACACGCCCGCCGATGCCGCGGAGGCCCAGCGCATCCGCAGGGGACTCCTCCTCGCGGCCCCGCAGCTCTCGCGCTGGGGCAGCTTCCGCCAGGGCATCCGGCTGCGCGTCTTTCCCGATCACGAGTCGTTCGAGAGGGCCGCGAACCGCCTGGGCTATCCCTGGCTGCGGGCGTGGACGTTTCCCGATCAGGTGCTGCTGGAGTCGCCGCGGCGCTGGAATGCGCAGCCCGGGCCGGCCCGCGATCAGGACGTGCAGGAGCTTTTGGTCCACGAGCTGACGCACGCCTTGATGTACCAGTTGATGGAGCCCGCCCGCGGCCCGGTCTGGTCGGTGGAGGAGCCGCCGCGATGGTTCCGCGAGGGCATGGCTTCGGTGACCGCGGGCCAGGAGCACCTGCGCCTCTCGCGCGAGGAGCTTGCGCGCTGGTCCGAGGCGCATCCGGACGAAGATCTCCTCCATCCTTCGGCCGAGCTGTACCGGACGGAAGGCGCCACCGTCTATGCCGCCGCGCACCGCGCCTTCGAGCTGCTCCTCTCCACCTCGGGAGAGGCCTCCGTCCGCGACCTGCTCCACCGCGTCAGCGAGGGCGCGGCCTTCGCGGACGCCTTCCGCGGCGCCACCGGCATCGCGCTCGCGGAGTTCGAGAACGACGTCGTCCGCAGGCGCTTTGCGGGCTCGGCGCAGGCGTCGGGCGGCGCGAAGTAGGCGATCAGCGCGTGGCCGAGACCGGCTGGCGCGCCCAGGGCGAGGGCAGGACCGGCGGCCGGCCCGTGTCCTTGCGCGTGCGCTGCAGCTCGATCTCGCTCACCAGCACCGTGGGCGCCACCGTGCTCACGGGAACGTAGCCGCTCTCGGCGCCGCAGAAGCCGTTGAAGACGCGGCGCTCGTCGCCGGTGGCGATGATCTTGTTGATGCTGGAGAGCGGCGTGCCGACGATCTCCACCCCGCGCACCAGCGTCTCCTGCCCGGTCTTCGCGTCCACCTTGTAGACCAGCCGCGGCTGGCCCTTGAAGGCCTGGTACGCATAGCTCGAGGTGTCGGTGTTGCCGCCGGTGACGTCGCGGATGACCAGCCCGAACGGCTTGTCCTGCCGCCGCGCCTCGGCGATGAGCGCCTCCTTCAGCTTCGGCCAGGAGAGCGTCCTGGTGGACTCGACGATCAGGTTCGACATCCGCGCCACCGGATCGCGGCCCGGCGACGAGCGGCCATGGCCGTTGGAACGCGGCGGCGCTCCCTGCACCGGGGCGCGCGAGAGCAGGAACGAGCGGAGGATTCCCTTGTCCACCAGCGTGGCGCGCTGGCCGGGAACGCCCTGGTCGTCGAAGCGGTAGTAGCCGTTGAGCGACACCGGCCCGAGCGCGCGCTGGGTGGGATCGTCGGAGATGGTGAGGAAGAAGGGAAGGATGGCCTTGCCGATCTGGCCCTTGAAGGTGCGCCCGTCCTTGTCGTCGTTCTGGCGCTCTCCCTCCAGCCGGTGGCCCACCGCCTCGTGGAAGAGCACGCCAGCCGCTTCCGGCTCCAGCAGCGCCGGCCCGGTGTAGGGGTCCAGCACCGGCGCCTTGCGCAGCGCGAGAAGCTCTCCCACCATCTCGTCGATGCGGCCGGAGAGCTCCGCGCCGCGCGGCAGCTCGCTCTCGCGCGCGCCGTAGAAGTCGCGGCTGTTCTCCAGCAGCATGCCGTCGGGCGCGCGGGCCCAGGCCTGCACGTGCAGGCTGTAGATGACGCGCTCGGTGACCAGCCGCGTGCCCTCGGTGCTGGCGAACTCGCGCTCCTCGTGATCCATGGAGACGCGGAGCTGGGAATCGAACAGCTCGGGATGGGCAGACAGCCGCTCCGTCTGCTGGCGCGACTCGCGCTCCCAGAGGTCGCGGTCGAAGGGATGCGCAGCGGGTGGATCGATGCTGACGTGCGGCTCCTCGCGCGAGAAGCTGGGCGGCGCGTCCGGATCGTCGGGCCGGTAGACCTCCTTGCCCTTCTTCTTGAGGTACGCCGCGAGCGACTTCTTGTAGGTCTCGTCGGTGAGGAGCCAGAGCGCATTGCGCAGCGCCGCCGGGTCGTCGTCGAGCGGCGCCTCACGGCCCGCCGAGTACCCGGAGTCGCCGTCCAGGTCGAAGAGCTCGGCGGGCCCGGTGTTGTCGAACCTGTAGCTGCCGACGCGGACGTCCACCTGCAGCCGCTTGTCGTGCCGCACCCGATCGATGAAGAGCGCTCCGTACCTGGCCCCGATCTCCTGCGTGTCGATGCCCCGCACCGCGTAGCTGATGAAGTATGGCGCCTCGTGCCCCCGCAGCTGCAGGCTCTGGTGGGCCCTCTGCAGCTCCTCCCCCATCGCCCGGAGCTGCTGCTGCCGGGGGTCCCTGGGGTCGGGAGTGAACGCGAGAGCCGCGAGCAGGAGCAGAAGAAGCATGAATCTCTTCTAACCCTGCCCCCTGCGGATCCAAAGCAGGAACGCGAGGCGGCCCGACCTGGGGCGTCCCGGGCAGGGACCGGGCTCGCCTTTCCGCCCCGGAAGAAAGCGCGGCGGAGCCGCCCGGAATCGGCCCCACCGCGCCTGCCCTCCCCCGAGGAACCCTACGCGCTGCGCACCTTGTCCCTGCCGAAGGTCACGCCCTTGGTCGCGTTCCGCGTGTCGATCACCAGCTTCGCGTCGCGCACCAGCGCCTGGTAGTCGATGCAGTCGTGGTCGGTTGCGATGACCACCACGTCCGCCTCCTTCGCGGCGGAGAGCTCCACGCTCTCCATCTCCAGCATGTACCTGGGCTGGTGCCGCATCTCCTTCATCTTCGGGCAGTACGGGTCGTGGTAGCTGACGGCCGCGCCCTTCTCGCGGAAGAGCTCGATCAGCCGGATGCTGGGGCTCTCGCGCAGGTCGTCGATGTTCTTCTTGTAGGCGAGCCCGAGGATCAGCACCCTGGCGCCGCGCAGCGCCTTGCCCTGCTCGTTGAGCGCCTCCATGGTGCGCTCCACCACGTGGTGCGGCATCTGCCAGTTGATCTCGCCGGCCAGCTCGATGAAGCGGGTGTTGAACTCGTACTCGCGCGCCTTCCAGGTCAGGTAGAAGGGATCGATGGGGATGCAGTGCCCGCCCAGGCCCGGCCCCGGATAGAAGGGCATGAACCCGAAAGGCTTGGTCCTTGCCGCGTCGATGACCTCCCAGAGGTCGATGTTCATGCGCTCGCAGAGGAGCTTCATCTCGTTGACGAGCGCGATGTTCACGCAGCGGAAGATGTTCTCGAGCAGCTTGGTCAGCTCCGCCTCGCGGGTGCCCTTCACCGGCACCACCCTGGTGATGGCGCTGGAATAGAGGGCGCAGGCGAGCTCGGTGCACTGCCTCGTGTACCCGCCCACCACCTTGGGAATGGTGGCGGTATTGAAGTTGGGATTTCCCGGATCCTCGCGCTCCGGAGAGAAGGCGAGGAAGAAGTCCACGCCGGCGCGCAGCCCGGAGAGCTCCTCGAGGATGGGCTTCACCACCTCTTCGGTGGTGCCGGGATAGGTGGAGCTCTCCAGCACCACCAGCTGGCCGGAGCGCACGTAGGGGCCGATGGCCCGCGCCGTGTTCTCGATGTAGGTCATGTCCGGCTCGCGGTTCGCGTTCAGCGGCGTGGGCACGCACATGATCAGCGCGTCCGCCTGGCTCGCCTTGCGGAAGTCCATCGTCGCGGCGAACGGCTTCTCCGCGGCGGCCGCCCTGGCGATGCGCTCCGCGGCGATGTGCTTGATGTAGCTCTTGCCCTCGGCGATTGCGTCGATCTTGCGCCGGTCGATGTCGAAGCCGATGACCGGGAACCCCTTCTCGCCGAAGGTGAGCGCGAGCGGCAGTCCCACGTAACCCAGGCCGCAGATGCCCACCACCGCGTTCCTTGCGAGGATCTTCTCGAGCAGCGTCGGCTCGTTGATCTGAAGCACGGTCCCCTCCCCCATCCTCTCGCCCCTTTCGGGCTCCAGGGGCGGCGGCCTTCCGGGCAGCCGCCCGTTGCAGTTGCGCCCAATGTAGGCAGCGCTCAGCGCCGGGGCAGAAAGAGCACGGCGCTGAACAGTCGCAGCGGAGCGGCGCCCTTCAGCCGCAGCCAGAGGCAGCGCGCAGGCTTCCTCTCCGCATAGCCCGGCGACACGTCGGTGCGCTCCACCCGCAAGCTCCAGGGCAGCGTGGCGCCGAAGGCGAAGAGCGCCCTGCCGCCCACCTCCACGCAGCGCTCCAGGTCGTAACCAAAAGAGAGGCCGCGCTCGTGCAACTCGGAGAGGCGCACGCGCTCCTCCGCGGTCGCGGGCCGCTCCACCGCCGCCTCGTGCGGCACGAACCAGCGCGCATCGAAGAGGTGCTTCCCCTGGCCGCGCAGCTCGTCCACGAAGGCCGCGCAGTCCTCCCGCAGCGCGGCGATGCGGCGGTGGACGATGCCGGCCGCCGCGTACCCGCGGTGCTCGCCCGTGGCCTGCTCGAATCCCTCCCGCCGCTCCATCCGCAGGAGGCGGGCCTGCGCCGTGTCGGGAAGCGCGAAGAGCCGGCCCGGCACGATGCGGTTCTGCTCCAGCGCGTCCACCTGGACGGTGCAGTGCGCCGCGGTGGAGCGGCGCGCGTCGCGCTCCAGCGCATCGCGGGCATAGACGAAGGTGCCGCGGTCCACCAGCACGTCGAAGTCGCCGAAGCTCAGCTCCACCGAGTTCTTGTCGTTGTGCGCGTGTCCGCCGGTGCCGCCCTGGCCATTGGGGCCGCTTCCCAGGCACAGCCAGGCATCGCCCCTGCGGAGCACGGCGATGCCGGCCTCCGGGAGCAGCACGCTGCGCGCGGGCCGCGGCGCCACGAACTCGCGCGCCGCGGGAAGCCACTGCCACTCCGGAGCCGAGGCGTCGGCCAGGAAGGACGCGTCCAGGGCCGCGCGCGGCGCCAGCGGCAGCGCCCGGCAGGAGTCGAGGTCGCCGAGCTGCGGCAGGTTCCCGGAAGGGTTCAGCGTCGCCGAGAGGCTGCGGAAGAGGCCGCGCACGGCGCCCTCCACCGCCCCGGGCGCGGGCAGGTCGGCGGCGCGCGAGGCGAGGAGCGCGGCGAGGAACATCTCCGCGCAGAGCCGCTGGTAGCCGGTGGACGACTCGAAGTGCGTGCCGTCGGCGCGGCACTGCCGCGGAATCTCCTCCCAGAGCCTGTGCGCGAAGGCCCGGTGCCAGCGGCGCAGCTCGGGGAAGAGCGCTCCGGTCACCACCAGGCCGCAGAGATCGGCGGCGTAATGGTTGGTGCGGATGGCACCCGTCTCTTCCAGGTGGCCGGCCACCCAGCCGCAGTGCTCCTCGAGGAAGTCGAGGAGCAGGCCCGCATCCACCTCGGGCCGCACCAGCCCGAACGAGAGCGCCACGGTCATGGCCCGCAGGCTCACTTCCATGGCGCACGACCACTGGATACCGAAACCCGCGCGGTTGCTCTCGCGGAAGTGGCGCACGCAGGCGAGCCAGGCCTGCGCCCAGGCCACGTCCCCGGTGAGGCGGTACGCCTGCGCGAAGCGCCAGAGCTGCGGCAGCCGTCCGATCTCCCACGCCGCCTTGGCGTCGGCGCCGGGCTGGAAGAGGTCCACCTCCTCGCCGGGAACGCCGGGGTCGTAGCGCAGGCGCGGCGCGAGCGGGTCGCGGTGGTAGTCGAGGGGAACGCCGCAGCGCACCGTCCTGCCGAAGAGCTGGAGCTCGCCTCGCAGCGCCGCCTCGGCCTCGCGCAGGATCTCCGCGCGCGCGGGCCCCGGCAGGTCCACCGGCCCCGGAAGATCGAAGAGCGCCGGACGCTGCTGCAGCGCCGCGTAGAGCCGCTCGCGCCTGCGCCTCTGCGCGGGGACGTCGAAGAAGAAGGGCCTTCCGCGCGAGAGCGCGCGCCGCGCCCGCACCGCCAGCGCCCGCGCCAGCTCGCGCGGCGGAATGGTCTGCGCCAGGTACCGGTAATACGCGAGGTCCACTACGCCGCCTGCTTCCGCCCGACCAGCGCGGCGGCGACGATCTCCTGCATGTCCCCGACCCGGGCCTCCCATCCTTCGCTGCGCATCTGCGCCGCGCGCACCTCGCTCGGGCCGGGCCCCGCGGCGATGGCGGCCGCGATCTCGCGGACCACGCCGTCGGCGTCCTTGCCGATGCGGCAGAGGCCCAGCCGCTCCACCTCGGGAATGGCGGTGGACACCACCGGCAGCCCGGCGGCGAGGTATTCGCGCACCTTGAGCGGATTCGCCGCCAGGGTCAGCTCGTTCACCTTGAAGGGCATCAGCGCCACGTCGAACGCCCTGGCGTAGCGCGGCAGGTCCGCGTACGGCTTGCGCCCGATCACCCGGATGTTGCGCGCGCCGTCCAGCGGCGAGAGGTCGGTGTTGGAGTTGCCCACCAGCACCACCGTGCCGCCGGAGAAGGCGTCGGCGACGTGGCGGATGAGGTGCAGGTCCACCCAGTCGGCGATCAGCCCCCAGAAGCCGATGATCGGTCCGGGAGCGCCCTTCAGCTCGTCGGGAACCGTGGTGGAGGGGTCGTACGCCCTGGCGAAGTGGTCGAGATCGACGCCGTGCTGCACCAGGTGCGCGTTGGAGTTCACCCGCGCCTTGTCGGCGCGCAGCTTCTCCGAGGAGCAGATGACCACGTCGGCCTTGAGGAGCAGGCGCCGCTCCAGCTCGCGGATCTCCTGTGCCGGCGCGTCGCTGAAGGCGCTGAACTCGTCGACGCAGTGATAGACCACCAGCGACTCGCCCAGCGTGCCGGAGACCGGCGCCGAGCTGGGCAGGAAGCTCCAGGAGATGACGTCGTGGAAGCCGAGCTGCTGCACGGCGCGCTGGATCTGCGTGCGCAGCAGCGCTCCGTTGGCGGCGCGCACCATCTCGCTGCCGTAGAAGGGAATGGCGAGCGGGGTCAGCACCCAGATGTTCGGGTGCCTTTCCCGAAGGCCCTGCACGGCGCCGGAGAGCTTCTTGAACATGCGCTTCGCGTCGCGCGCCGTCGCCGTGGGCCGCCGGTTGCCGATGCTGTTGACCCAGAGAACCCGGTTTTCCCGGGCGAGGATCTTCATCGCGTGCATCTTGGACAGCGGGTCGCCGTCCCAGTCGTTGGAGAAGCAGACGATGTCCCTGCCCCGGAGCGCTCCCATTCCCGTTCCTGCCTTTCGTGTCCTGGCGTTGCCGGTTGTGACCTGCGGAACCTTCTCGGTGGCGGCGCGCACCTCGAAGCGCTTGCGCCACAGCTCGAGGAGCCAGAGCGCGTACAGCTCTTCCTTGCGGTCGCTCCTGCCGCGGAGGTGATCGTCGAGCAGCCGGCGCACCGCCTTCTCGCCGAAACGGGTGCGCGCGAGCGAGTCCTGGGCGAGAAGCGCGTCGCGCACCGGCCCGTGCAGCTGCTTGCGGAACCAGTTCGACACCGGCACCGTGAAGCCGCGCTTGCCGGGCGCGGTGCACTCTGCAGGCAGGCGGTGGCGCGCGGCCTCGCGCAGCAGCCACTTGCCGGTCTTTCCGCGCAGCTTGACCCGGGCGGGCAGTCCCGCAGCCCACTCGATCAGGCGGTGGTCGAGGAAGGGCACGCGCAGCTCCTGCGAGGCGGCCATGGTCATCTTGTCCGCCTTGACCAGCAGATCGTCGGGCAGCCAGACGCGCCGGTCCAGCTCGAGCATGCGCTCCAGCGGCGGCAGCCCCTCCGTCTCCGCCCACTCCTGCGCCAGCCGCTGCACCAGCCGCTCCGATGCGCGCGCAGGCGGGCGGCCGGTGAGCCGCGCCTTCTCGTCGTCGGTGAACGCCACCGACACGCCCCGGTAGCGCTGCTCCAGCGGCAGCGTGGCCCAGCGCAGGTACTTGCGCAGCTTGGGGTCCCAGGCAAACGGAAGCGCCGCCGCCGCCGCCGGCGAGGCGGCGCGGAGCTGCTCCATCCAGAGCATGGTGCGGTAGATGGGGTAGCCGGCCAGCACCTCGTCGGCGCCTTCGCCGGAGAGCACCACCACCACCTCCTCGCGGGCCCGCTTGCTCAGGTAATAGAGCGGCACGCAGGCGGCGTCGGCCACCGGCTCGTCCATGTGCCAGACCAGGTCGGGCAGGAAGGCGTGGAAGTCGTCCGCCGTGACCAGCACCTCGCGGTGCTCGGTGCCGAGCGCCTGCGCCACCCTGCGCGCCTGGTCCAGCTCGGAGCTGCCGTCGTCGGCGCGGTAGCCGACCGAGAACGACTTCACCCCTCCCTCGCCGCGCTCCTGGCGCAGGTCGATCATCTGCGCGGCGATGCAGCTCGAGTCGAGGCCGCCGGAGAGGAACACGCCCACCGGCACGTCGGCCATCAGCCGCGCTTCGGTGGCCTCCTTGACGCGCTTCCACAGCTCGCGCGCCAGCTCGTCGTCGGGACGCGGGTCGGTGCGGTCGGGGAACTCGCACTTCCAGTAGCGGCGGATCTTCAGCTCGCCGTCCGCGAACGCGGCGCAGGAGCCGGGCGGCAGCTTCTGGATGCCGGCGAACATCGTCAGCGGGGCGGGGACGTAGCGCGCGCTCAGGTAGAGGTCGAGCGCCTCGTCGTCGATGCGGCGCGGCACCGAGTCGTCGCAGAGCAGCGACTTCACCTCGCTGGCGAAGAGCAGGCGGTCGCGCCCGAGATGCCAGTAGACCGGCTTCTTGCCCAGGCGGTCGCGGGCGAGGAAGAGCCGCTGCCTTCGCGCGTCCCAGATGGCGAAGGCGAACATTCCCAGGAGCCGCTCGGGCAGCGCGTCGCCCCACTCCTCGTAGCCGTGCACCAGCACCTCGGTGTCGCAGCGGGAGCGGAAGGTGTGGCCCTTCGCGATCAGCTCCTCGCGCAGCCCGAGGTGGTTGTAGATCTCGCCGTTGAAGGTGACGGTGACCGTGCCGTCCTCGTTCTGCATCGGCTGGGCGCCGTTCCCGGAGAGGTCGATGATGGAGAGGCGCCGGTGGCCCAGCGCCACGTGGCCCTGCACGAAGTGACCGCTGCCGTCCGGGCCGCGGTGCGCGATGACGTCGGTCATCCGCCCGAGCAAGGCTCCGTCTGCCGGCCGTTCCCTGTCGCGGTTCACGAAACCGCTGATGCCGCACATGCTGCCTCCACGCCGTAGAGCGAAAGAATGGGTCGCAGGCTGCCGGCCGCGGCCGCGCCTGCGGGGCGCTCCGGCCGGGCCGCGATCCCTGCGGCCGCCTCGACCAGCGCCGTGGCCAGGGGCGCCACCGCGCCGGGCGGCACCAGCCGCACCTCGGGCGGACGGTGGCCCACCGAGGTCGCCACCACCGCGCACCCGAGCGCCAGCGCCTCGCGCACGCTGACCGAGTCTCCGTCCGCCAGCGTCGGCCGCACGAACACGTCGCACGCCGCCATCAGGGCCAGCGCCTGCGGCCGGTGCAGCTCGCCGAACGCGTGGACGCCCTCTGCGGACACGGCCTCGCTGCAAGGTCCATAGAGCGCCAGCGCCGCGCCGGGCAGTTGCCGGCGCACCTGCGCAAAGGCGTCGAGCAGGATGCCGGCGCCGTATTCCGGCCGCGGAGCGATCATCGCGCAGTAGAGCGGCCGCGCCCGCGCGCGCAGCTCCGCGAGGCCCGGCGGCGGGGCGGAAGGCTTGACGAACTGGCGCGAGAAGGCCGGCAACACCGTGACGGCCGTCACGCCGCATCGGTCCAGGGCGTCGCGGATGGGCGCGCTCACCGCGACGACGTGCGCGAACTGCAGCAGCACCGCGCGGGCGAGGGCGGGGCGCGAGGGCGCTTCCGCAAGCCACGCCGGCAAGAGGCCCGAGTGCAGGGTGATCAGGGCGCCCCCCGAGAGCCGTCCCGCGGCGGCGCACGCCTGCGCCAGCATCCAGGAGCGCGGGTTGGCGCCGCTGGTGTGCACGTGGATGCGGAAGCCGCGCGCCGCGTAGGCGCCGAGCAGCGCCGAGAACCGCGCCATGCTTCCCGCGGGGACCACGCCGTCGGCGGGAAGCTGCCCCTTGCCGATGTCCAGCACCTCACAGTGCGCGCCGCTCGCGCGCACGGCGTGGAACAGCTCTTCCACATGTGTGGCCACGCCTCCATTCGGAGGCGGGAAGTCCCCCACCAGGAGGACCTTGCTGCCCGATGCCGCGGTCATTGACGCGGGACCCGGTGCAAGGCTCAGGCCCGCGAGAAGCTGCGCTGCGGGGGCAGGTAGATTCCTGTACGCGCCTGCGCCGGAACCCGCGAGACGGCGGCGTAGCAGCGCGCCAGTTCCTGCGCCACGGCGCGCGGCGAGGCCAGTTCCAGCGCCGCCTCGCGGGCGTTCGCGCCCGCCCGCATCGCCAGGGCGGCGTCGTCCAGCACCTGCGCCAGCCGCGCCGCCAGCGCCACGGGAGCGCGAGGCGGCACCAGCCACCCGGTGCGGCCCTCGCGGATCCAGGTCGGGTGCGAGCCAACCGCGGTGGCCACCACCGGGGCGCCCACCGCCAGCGCCTCGGGAACGGGATCGGGCTGGTTGCCGGCGCGCGTCGGACCGACCACAACAGCGGCGCGGGCGAACACCGAGGGCAGGTGCTCGAGCGACATCGCATGGACCACCACGCGGCCGCGCATTCCCGCGGCCTCTGCCTGCTCGCGCAGCGCCCGCGCCTCGACGCCTTCGCCGGCGATCAGGAGCTTCAGCCGCGGCCGGGTGCGCGCCAGCGAAAGGAAGGCGAGGAGCAGGTCGTGGTGCCCCCGGTCGGGCCCGTCGCAGGGCGAGGCGGCCACCACCCAGCGGACCGCGGGGTCGAGCATGGGAGGGAAGCTGGCGGCGTGGTGAAGGTCGCCGCCCACGTCGGAGAGGCTGCGCAGGACGCAGGTGGTCGAGGCGCGCGCGCCCTGCGCGACCAGGGCCTCGCGCACCGCCGACCCGCCGCAGAGCGTCCGCGCCGAGAGCTTCGAGGCCAGCGCCGTCGGCGCGCCCAGGTCCTCGCGCCCGGCGTGGACGATCAGCGGCACGTCGAGGAGCGAGGCGCAGAGCGCGGCCTTGAGGTGGTTCCTGCGGGCGTGAACGACGTCGGGCCCCAGGCGGTAGAGGGCGCGCGCGAGTCCCAGCATGCTCTCGCCGTCCACGGCCTCGACGCGGTAGCCGTGCTCGCGAAGCGACCCGGCGACGTCCCGATCCGGCACCCCCACAAACGCGACCTTGCGCACGCTCCGCATCCCGCCCCCTCTCGGATGTACGCAGCGAAGGTGAGCAGCGCGGCGAGCGCACGCAAGTGCGGCCGCTTCCTCCGCCTCAGACCGCGGTCGCCGGGGCGTGGCCGAGCAGGATGCGGCGGACCCGGGCCAGGGGAGAACCTTCCCCCGGCACCATGGCGATCGCGGCCAGGTACACGAGGCAGTACGCCGCTCCCGCGGCGCAGAGCGCGAGGAACGGCCGCGGCCCGTCCGATGCCATCCGCGCGATCACCAGCGCCGGTGCGCAGGCCACCAGCGAGGCGGCGCCAATGACCGAGAGCTGCCTCCAGGGCAGGACCTCGGCCCAGCCCGCGCCCATCTCCTTGCGCACGCGTTCCAGCATCACGACGCGCATGACCGATTCCGAAAGCGCATGCCCGGCGATGGCGCCGATCATGCCGAACAGGTGCAGCCCGAGGAGCACCGCCGGCACCGTGAGCGCCAGCCGCACCACGAAGACGCGGAAGAGATAGCTGGTGCGCCCCATCGCGCGCAGCACCCCGTCGAGCGGCAGCGCGGAGAAGGGGGTGATGAGGATGGCGACGCGGAAGATG
Organism: Myxococcales bacterium; assembly: GCA_035702105.1. Taxonomy (GTDB): domain Bacteria; phylum Myxococcota; class Myxococcia; order Myxococcales; family 40CM-4-68-19; genus 40CM-4-68-19. Next base: position 25,561 of record DASSQZ010000117.1, read on the forward strand.
GGGACGCTGGCGTCGTAGAGGTGGGTGAAGAGCGCGGGGACGAAGAGCGAGGCCGCCGCGGCCATGCCGGCGGTGAAGGGAAAGAACACCGCCGCGAGCCGCAGGTTGGCGTCGTGGAAGAGGTGGAGGCGCTGCTCGCGCCCGCCCGGCTCCGCCAGCTTGACCTGGAGCACGTCGCTGATGGGCGAGTAGAGCAGGTTGACGATGGGCACCTGGAAGCAGCCCTGCGCGTAGATGGCGAACGCCGCGGCGTCGACGCTCCAGCCCACCGCCCACTGGTGGAAGGTGCGCTGGGGAATGTCCACCAGCACCGCCGCGCCGAAGGGCAGCGCGTAGGCGAGCTGCTCGCGCCACAGCTTCCAGTCGATCTCCGGCCTTCCCCGCTGGAAGAAGAACCAGCACTGCACGGCGAAGCGCATCGAGGCGTGCAGGACGTACGCCCAGAAGAAGCCGCGCAGGCCCAGGCCGAGGAGCAGCGGCACCACGCTCGCGCCCACCCGGAGCGCGTCGGAGAGGAAGATCACCCAGGCGGCAGTGCGGACGCGGTTCTCCGCCGTGAGCGTGATCTCCAGCGGCCCGGACGCGATCATGAAGAAGGCGATCAGCGCCATCTGCAGGCCGTACTGCGCCAGCTCGGGGTTGCCGAACTGCCGGGCGACGAGGAAGCGTCCGGCGTAGAGGCCGGCCGCGCAGATGCTTCCCATCGTGATCAGCGAGAGCGCCGACTGCGTGAGCCAGGCGAGCTTGCGGCCGTCGTTTCGCGGAATGAAGTAGTAGAGGCTCTGCGACAGCCCGAGCGGCAGCATGAAGTAGGCGGTGGTGACCACCAGCCAGACCTGCTTGTAGGTGCCGAACTCGGCCTGGGGAAGCAGGCGCGTGAGGACGAGCGGCAGCGCGAAGCCCAGCACGGTGGCGGCGGCGCGCCCCAGCAAGAGCGGCCCTGCCTGCCTGAGGATTCCTCCTCCGGACCTGGGCATCTATCCGTGCGCGGAGACGCCCTGCGCGCTCTCCGTCCCGACGGCGGGGGACCCCTCGGTGGGACGCGCGCCCATCACCGGCTTCTGCAGCGCGAGCATGCCGAAGGTGTCCTCGAACTGGCAGGCGATCAGCGGCCGCGAATAGAACCCGAGCACGCCTGCCGACGACGCTTCCCAGAGCACCTTGCGCTTGAGCGCGTAGGGGTCGATGCCCGGCGTATTGGGCATGTCCTCGGTGGTCACCGCGCTGGCGAACCCCTCCGCCTTGAGCGCCTGCGCCACCCCGGCGCTGTAATAGCCGTTGCAGTAGGCGAAGTGCCGCACCGGCTTGCGCAGGCCCTTCTCCAGCGCCGCCTTGCACTGCGCGATCTCGCGCCGCGCCTCCTCGAGGGGCTGGTTGGTGAGCACGGTGTGCTCTGCGCTGTGCGCGCCGGTGATCACGCCCTGCGAGTCCAGCTCGCGCAGCATCTCCCAGCTCATGGGCAATTCCCCGTCGGCGCCCTTCTCCTGCGCCAGCCCGAGCCGGTCCTCGAGCGCGTCGGCCAGCTTCGACAGACCCGGCGTGGGATAGCGCGCGATCAGCCGTTCCAGCGCCAGCTCGGGGCCGGCCCCGCCCTCGAGCGCGTCGATGAGCCACCGCTCGCCGGGATTGCCCACGCCCACCGCCACCGGGCCGATGCCGCGGGCCTTCATCTTCCGCAGCGCGGCGAAGAGCCGGTCGTGGCCGAGCCGGCGGTCGGTGCCGACGAAGGCGGAGGGCACGTAGACCACCGCCGGCAGGCGCATGTCGCGAAGGATGGGAAAGGCGTGCTTGTAGACGTCGCGGTAGCCGTCGTCGAAGGTGATTACCGCCACGTCGCGCGCCGCCTTGCGCGACCCGTCCAGCACCGCCAGGGCGTCGTCGAGCGAGACGATGTCGTGGCTCTGCTGCAGCACCTCCAGGTGCCGGCGGAAGGTGTCGTGCGCGATGTTGAGCGTATAGAGGCTGCGGGACAGCTCGGCGCGGAAGTCGGCCACCACCCGGTGGTAGCTGAGGATGAGCACACGGCGCCCGCCCACGGCGCGGCGCTGCACCGTGGAGAGCAGCTCGCGCGCGCCGGAGTAATGCAGGGCCAGCGCCGCCGCGCCCTTGCCCGCGCGGCGCGCAACCTGGATTGCCCGGTCCTTCAATCGCTCCATCTGCGCCCTCCCTCGGTGCACCGCCGCCACAATCTGTGCATCGGTAATGCTCATTGCCCCTGTAGGATCCTGAACGCCGCGGAGAGCCGGGATTCCCCGCCCGCAGGCGACCGCAACACCCGCCGCGCCTTCCGCGCCGCGTCCAGGGCGCGGCGGGGCAAGGCCGCCTTGGCGGTCTCGCGGGCGAAGGTCGACGCCCCCAGCGCCGCCCGCGCCGCGCGGCCGCGGGCACCGCGCCAGAGCCGCACCTGGATGGTCCAGCGCTCGCCGCGCGCCCACTCGCCCTTGTAGCCCTCGTTCCCGCGCAGGAAGTCGAACTCGGAGAGGCCTTCCGCGAACGCGTCCTGCACGGTGCGCGCGAGCAGCACCAGCCCGACCGACTTCGAGGCCCAGTTCGGGTCGTAACCGGATTGGTAATAATTGAACTTGGACCCCTGGACGACCCCGTACACGGAGGCCACCGGCCGCCGCGCTGCGAAGAGCGTGTACATGCGCAGCATTCCGGCCTGCGCCAGGCGCCCTGCGGCCTCGCGGTGGAACGCCTCGTGCCGCGCGTCGCCGAGCCCGTCGGAGCCGCCCTCCACCGACCAGCGCGCGCGGTGGAGGAGCAGGAAGTCCTCGGTCGCCCTGGCCGCCTCTTGCGGGGACCTGGCGCACTGCACCGAGACGCCAGGCTGCCGGAAGAGCCACTTCTCGCGGCGGCGCAGGTTCTCCCTGCGCGAGAGCCCTTCCAGGTACTGCTCCCAGGAGCCCTGGAGGGGAATGTGCGGGCAGACGTAGCGCAGGCGCGCGTCGCGAACCACGCCCGCGGTGACGCGCCCGGGGGGAAAGCGCTGCGCGAGCTGCATGGCGGTGAAGCTCTCCCGCAGCACGCCGTCCAGGTCGCAGAGGTCCCAGGGGAGATCGTGCAGGCTGGCGAGGCAGCGCTCCAGCACCTCGCGCTCGCGCCCCGGCTCGGCCAGCGCGTCGAGGTAGTCGCAGCCGGTCTCGCCGTCGCCGACGAAGGCCAGCCGGCGCACCT
>DASSQZ010000118.1:0-7203 GCA_035702105.1 Myxococcales bacterium
CCCTCGCAGAGCTCGGCCGTGCAGGCCTGCACCGCGCTGTCGCGCAGCGGGATGCGCACGCAGCCGTCGATGAACTCGTGCTCCCGCCGGGCAGCGCGCAGGCTGTGGGCAACGCGCAGCGCCGCCCGCCCCGGACGGAGCCAGAGGAAGAGCGTCCCCGCCCCGCGGATGCGATCGGGAAGCCGCCGGTGCAGCGCTCGAGCAATGCTGGGTGCGGGGTCTGGCGGCGCCGAGACGATTTTCCGGCTCAAGATCTAAAACGTCTAGCCGAGTTCCTGAACATGCGTCAAGCAAGGTGGGCATTTGCCTACAGGGCGGGATTTCTTGATTTACGCCTTTCCCGTGCAACTTCGCGATGGTGTGTTCGGCTTTGCACATCGCGCGACATGGGGTCACAGGGGTTGGATGCCGTGTCCAGGCGCGTCGGAAACTTCCGGCCGCACGACCCCCGGATCGGCGCGGCGCGCCATCCCGTCCGGCTCCGCGAGCGACCCGTGGACGGCGGCACCCCGATGACGTAGAGGCATCTGCATGCGTTTCTGCGCATTGCTGTTGTTGCTCGCTTGCACCACGGTTCCCAAGGTTTCTCCGGAGCGCCTCGCCGCCGTCCACCAGGCGGAGGACGAGGACGCGCTGAAGGGGTGCAAGCGGCTGGGCCGGTTCACCGGGTCGTCCACCCAGGCCGGCGATCCGGGGCTCGCCCAGGCGCGCACCGAGGCGCGCGCCAAGTGCGCCGACGCCGGCGCCACCGACTTCGCCTTCGTCAACGAGTCGGTCACGCCGGACGTCACCACGGTGGCCGCCATCGCCTACGACTGCGCGGGACGCAGATGACCTGCTGGCACTATTACGCGCCCCGCGAGCCGGGCGAGACGGCGTTCTCCATCGACGCCTCGCGCATCGTGTACGGCCGCGGCGCGCTGGTGGAGGTGGGCGATCATGCCCGCGCTCTCGGCTGCAGGAGGGTGGCGCTGTTCACCGACCCGCGGCTTGCGGGGGGCGAGCACGTGGCCGCGGTGCGCGCGTCGCTAAAGGCCGCGGGCGTGGACTGCGCGCTCTATTCCGAGGTGAAGGTCGAGCCCACCGACGTCTCGTTCCAGGCCGCGGCGAGGTTTGCCCGCGAGGGCAGGTTCGACGGCTACGTGAGCGTGGGAGGCGGCTCGGTCATCGACACCTGCAAGGCCGCGGCCCTCTACGCGACGCACCCCGCGGAGTTCCTGACCTACGTGAACAAGCCCGTGGGAGAGGGCGCGCCGGTCCCCGGGCCGCTGCCGCCCCACATCGCCTGTCCCACCACCTGCGGCACGGGCAGCGAGACCACCGGCATCGCCGTCTGCGACGTGCTCTCCTTGCGCGCCAAGACCGGCATCGCCTCCGCGCGGCTGCGCCCGGCGCTGGCAGTCGTGGATCCGTCCTGCACCCGGACGCTGCCAGAGGAGGTGGTGGCGGCGAGCGGCTTCGACGTCCTCTGCCACGCGCTGGAGTCGTACACGGCGCGCCCGTATACGGCCAGGCAGAAGCCGGCGCCGTACTCCGCGCGGCCGATGAGCCAGGGCGCGAATCCCTGGAGCGACTCGGGCAGCCGCGAGGCGCTGCGGCTCTGCGCGAAGAACCTGATCCCGGCGGTGCGCGGAGACAACGCCGCGCGCGAGCAGCTCGCCTGGGCGGCCACGCTCGCGGGCATCGCGTTCGGCAATGCCGGCGTCCACCTGCCGCACGGGATGGCCTACGCGGTGGCGGGCCTGGTGCGCGAGTTTCGCATGCGCGGCTATCCGCAGGACGAGCCGATGGTGCCCCACGGCATCTCGGTGGTGGTGAACGCGCCCAGCGTCTTCCGCTTCACCGCCGAGGCCTGTCCCGACCGCCACCTGGAAGCGGCGGAATGCCTGGGCGCCGACGTCCGCGGCGCGACCCCCCGCGACGCCGGCGAGATCGTCGCGCGCACGCTGGAGTCCTTCATGCGCGCGACCTCGGTGCCCAACGGCCTCTCGGCGGTGGGCTACGGAGAAGGCGACGTGAAGTCGCTCACCGCGGGAACCATCGTGCAGCAGCGGCTGCTCAAGAACGCGCCGCGCGAGACCGGCGAGCCCGAGCTGGACGCGCTCTTCCGCTCCGCCCTGAGGTACTGGTGACGCTCGCGGAGTATCCGCACGTCCTCGACATCCAGACGCGCTGGAACGACAACGACCTCTACGGGCACGTGAACAACGTCGTCTACTACGCGTACTTCGACACGGTGATCAACCGCTTCCTCATCGAGGCCGGGCTCGACATCGAGCGCGGCGCGGCCATCGGCGTGTGCGTCGAGTCGCAGTGCACGTACAAGGCGTCGGCCGCCTTTCCCGACCCGCTCCGCGCCGGGCTGCGGGTCGCGAAGCTGGGCAACAGCAGCGTGCGCTACGAGCTCGGCATCTTCCAGGGCGAAAGGCTGTGCGCGCAGGGCTCCTTCGTCCACGTCTTCGTCGACCGCACGACCCGCAAGCCGGTCCCGATTCCCGAGCCGCTGCGCAGCGCGCTCGCGCGCATCGCGACGACCGATCGCGGATGAAGTGAACCGCCGCCGTTCAGCTCGGGCGCGCCTTCGCGGCCTTCGCAGGGACCGCAGGACCGGGCCGATCGGAAACGACGCGACGCGCTCCTGAATGCGCGTCCCGCCGGCGGTCGGCCCGGCCTTTTGGTCCCCCCTTCAAGGCCGGCGACCCGCTCGCACCCCCCGAAGACGCGAGCGAGCCAACGCACAGGACCTTGAGGTTCACGTTGCAGATGTGGAGCGTCTCGTCCGACTGCGTGCAGAGGCACTCGGTGTATGACGTGCCTTCGCGCGTGCCGCGGCGATCCATGCAGGCGCGGAACGAGTTGCCCTGGGCATGGTCGCGCGCCTGGCTGCAGGCCGCGCCGCGGTCGCCGTCGCTACCCACGCCGAAGTAGCGCTCGGTCCACTCCCCCGCCGCGGCGGGATAGGCGGCGCAGAGCGCAATCACTGCAGCGGCGAAGGAGTGTTTCATCGCACCCCGGTCAAGAGCACGGGGCGTGCCAGACCCGCTCCCTCGCGGCGACCGCCGCCGCGGCTTGTAGCGCTACAGGTCCGCTGCTGTAGCGCCTCCTGTTGCACCCCCCTCCGGCGGTGGCGGATACTCGCAGCCGTGCAGGGGCCTTCCAGCCCGCCGTCGGACGTGACCGCCGACGAACCCGGGCCGCTTCTTCCCGACCGCGACCACGCGGCCTGTCTGACGCTGGCGCTCCAGGCCGAGGCGCCGGTGGCGCCGCCCTTGTGGGCCTTGCTCTCCGACGTGGACGCGGTATGGGTGGGCCGCGGCCGGAGCGCCGCCTCCGCCGCGCGGACCGAGAGCGAGGGGGAGCGGCAGTTGCGCATCGAGGTTCCCGACCGCTTCCTCTCCTCCTCGCACGCCTCGTTGCAGCGCATCTTCGGCCGCTGGCTGCTCGAGGACGCCGGCTCGCGCAACGGCACCTTCGTCGACGGCAACCGGGTGGAGCGGTTCGAGCTGCGGGACGGCACGGTCTTCGAGATCGGGCACAGCTTCTTCGTCTTCCGCGCCGCCTTCCCGGTCGATCTCGTGCCCGCCTCGGGACAGGAGGACTGGCCGGGGTCGCTGCAGCCCGCCTACGCGGCCCAGCTTCGCGCCCTCGAGCGCGCGGCGCCCACGTCGTTGCCGATCGTGGTGCGCGGCGAGACGGGCACCGGCAAGGAGGTGCTGGCGCGCAGGGTCCACGCGCGGTCCGGCAGGGCCGGCGCCTTCCAGGCCATCAACTGCGCGGCGCTGCCTTCGACCCTCATCGAATCGGAGCTGTTCGGCTATCGCAAGGGAGCGTTCTCCGGCGCCACCGAGGATCGTCCCGGCCTCGTCCGCGGCGCCGACGACGGCACCCTCTTCCTCGACGAGGTGGGCGATCTGCCGCTGCCCGCGCAGGGGGCGCTCCTGCGCGTCCTGCAGGAGTCGGAAGTGCTGCCGGTGGGCGGCACCCGCGCCGTGCCGGTGGACTTCCGGCTGGTGGTCGCCACCCACCGCGACCTGGAGGCGATGGCCGCCGCCGGCCAGTTCCGGCCCGACCTTCTCGCGCGCATGAGCGGGCTTTCGGTCACGCTTCCGCCCTTGCGCGAGCGCAAGGAGGACCTCGGCAGCCTGGTCGCCGCCCTCCTGCGGCGGCTCGCGCCCGATCGCGCCGAATCGGTGCGCTTCACCGTGCCTGCCGCGCGCGCCCTCTTCCGCTACGACTGGCCGCTGAACGTGCGCGAGCTGGAGAAGGCGCTCGCCCTTGCACTCACTCTCTCGCCCGATGGGCTGATCGACCTCGCCCACCTGCCGCCGCCCCTGCGCACCCTGTCGCCGCCGCCCTCGCCCGAGGCGTCGGTTGCGGCGCTGCCTGCAGAGGAGCTGCAGCGCCGGGAGGAGCTGGTCGCGCTGTTGCGCGAGCACCGGGGCAACGTCACTGCGGTCGCCCGCGTCCTGGGAAAGGCCCGCGTCCAGGTCCAGCGCTGGATGCGCAGGTATCGCATCCAGCCGGCGATCTTCAGGTAGACCCGAATCGATCGCTGGCCCGTTCCGGCGGCAATCCTGTACTCTCGAGGACGTGGAGGAGCCACCAGTGCCGGCAACGGACGACCAGCGCGTCGACCCGTCGGATCCCCGGCCGGGTCCGGTCCTCGCCGAGCGGTACGCGCTGGGTGCGCTGCTCGGCAGCGGGGGTGTGGGCCGCGTCTACACTGCGCGCGATCGCAAGCTGCAGCGCGACGTCGCGGTCAAGGTGCTCGGCTCCGCCGCGCCCGACCCCGACGCGCTGCGTCGATTCGGGCGCGAGGCGTTGGCGGCGGGATCGGTCCAGCACCCGAACATCGTGGCGGTGTTCGACGTCGGCGAAGAGCAGGGCCGCCCCTTCATCGTCACCGAGCTGCTCCGGGGAACGACGCTGCGCGAGAAGCTGCGCAAAGGGCCGCTCGCGCCCGAGGAGACGCTGCGCATCGCGCGGCAGGTGGCGGCGGGCCTGGCAGCGGCGCACGAGAAGGGCCTCACCCACCGCGACCTCAAGCCGGAGAACCTCTTCCTCACCGACGAGGGGTGGGTCAAGATCCTCGACTTCGGGCTGGTCAAGCTGACCGAGCAGCTCCACGAGACGGCCGAGAACAGCCACGGTGGCGACGAGGTCGCGGTCTCCACCGCGGCCGGCCGCATGCTGGGGACCGTGGGGTACATGGCGCCGGAGCAGGTCCGCGGACGGCCGGTGGATCCGCGCGCCGACCTCTTCAACTTCGGCGCCGTGCTCTACGAGATGCTCTGTGGCAAGCGCGCCTTCGCCGCCGGCTCGCCCACCGAGACGGGCTACGCCATCCTCTGCAAGCAGCCCGAACCGCTGCCCGCCTCGGTGCCGCGCCACTTGCGCCAGCTCGTCGAGCGCTGCCTGGAGAAGGACCGGGAGAAGCGGCCCGCTTCGGCGCGCGAGGTGCTGGCGGCGCTGGAAGCGACGGCGGCGAAGGCTCCGCTGCGGCGGCCGAGGTTCGCGGTGCGGCGCCGGACCCTTCTCGCCGCCGGCATCGCAGCCGTCGCCGCGGCTCTTCTCCTTGCAGGGTTGCGCGGGCGCAAGTCGCGCCCCGTCCTGCCACCCTCGGCTCCGCCGTCCGGCACGGTCGCCATCCTGCCGTTCAGCTCGCGCGACGCGCCGCGCTTCAGCTACCTCTCCGAGGGCATGGTGGATCTGCTGGCCCGCGACTTTGAAGGCGGCCCGCTGCGGGCCGTCGATTCCGCGAGCGTGCTCCGCGCGCTCGGCGGAGACAGCACTTCCGCAGATCTGGACAAGGTGCGCGGCGCCTCCGCGCAGATGGGCGCAAAGTACTTCATCCTCGGACGCGTGGAGGACCGGGCCGGCGACGTGGTGCTGGAGGCCGTGCTCCACACCAGCGAGGGCCAGCCGGTGAGCCAGGCGGTGGTGGAGGGCAAGCCCGCCGAGCTGCTGCGCCTGTTGCGCAAGCTCTCCGACCAGCTCCAGCTCCGGCCGCTGCCGCCGGCGGAGTTCGAGGCGCGGCTGGCCAGGTTGACGCGGCAGACGAGCCGGTCACCGGAGGCGCTCCAGGCGTGGCTCGAAGGCGAAGGGCTGCTCCGGCACGGGCACTGGAACGAATCCGCGGGGGCGTTCCAGCGCGCGGTCGGGGCGGATTCGCAGTTCGCCCTGGCGCACTACCGCCTGGGCGAGGTCGCGGGAATGGGGGAACCGGGCCTGGCGGAGGATGCGCTGCATCGCGCGCTGCGATACAGCGACCGTCTCGCGCCCCAGGAGCGCGCGCTGGTGCAGGGGCGAATCGCGGTCCAGGAGGGCCGGTTCGGAGACGCCGAGCGGATCTTCCTGGACGCGACACGCCTGTATCCCGACGATGCGGAATGCTGGATGCAGCTCGGCGAGCTGTACTTCCACAGCAACCCGCTGCGTGCGCGCTCGCCGCAGGAATCCACCAACGCGTTCCAGCACGTCCTGGTGGTCGATCCGCTCAACATCGAGGCGATGTCCCACCTGGCCGATCTCGCGCAGATGCGCGGTGAGCGCGCGCTGGTTTCCCGCATCTCGGACCGGCTGCTGGCGGCCTCGGACGACCCGGTCAAGAGCGTCAGCTACCGCCTCGCCCGGGCCTGGGCCCGGGGCGACCCGACGGAACGCGACAAGGTCTTCGCGGAGCTTCGCGGAGCGGACCGATCGATCCTCCAGTTCGCGTTCGTTCGCACCGAATGGCAGATGGACGGCTTCTCGGACGCAGACACGGTCGCCGCGATGTTCACCGGATCGAGCTCGCCCGTGGATCGCGCCTACGGGATGCAGCTCGTCGGCACCCTCGACCTGCTGCGCGGAAGACCGGATGCGGCCCGCGCCGAGCTGATCCGGGCGGCAAACGCGAATCCTTCGTCGGATTCCCCGTACGTCGCTCCGTGGATCGACACCCTCGATTTCGTGCCTGCGACCCCGGCCCAGCTTGCCGCCTCACGCGCGCTCGCAGAACGCATCGACGGCACGCGTGCGCCGCACCTGGGGCCGGCGCGGCTGTACCTCGCGGCGGCCCTGGCGGTCCGGGCGGGAGATGCGGCGGCGGCGAACCGTCTCGCGCGCGAGCTGGAACGGATGCCGGGATTCGAAGCGTCGAGCATCACCCACGACCTGGCGCTTGCGGTCCGCGCGCGCCAGCTCGCGAGGCAAGGCAACCCA
>DASSQZ010000119.1:0-4465 GCA_035702105.1 Myxococcales bacterium
GTTCTTCTTCACCTCGTAGGCCGTCTTCTTCTTTCCCCAGTTCTCGACCTTGATCACCTTGCCGCCGTCGCGGTGGACGATGCCGCGCATGCGCTCCACGATCTTGTCCACCAGGTCGTCGGCCAGGTCGGGCCGGATCAGGAAGATGGTCTCGTACTCGCGCAGCCGCACGCCCGCCTCGTGCTGCGGGGGGCCTCCGGTTGTGGTCGTCTCTACCTGCTGCATCACGTCACCTCTTGGGTATGGCCCCCGGACGCTGCCGGGAGCGAGGAGTCACTTCGCTTCCTTCTCCTTCTGGGGGCGGCGGTTGTACCGGTTCGCCGCCACCAGAGGTCCTTCGAGGAGCGCCGCCACGGCCGCCTCGGCCGCCTGCGGGATCAGCTCCCCCAATGCCTGCTCCTCTTCCGAGGAGAACCTTCCCAGCACCCAGTCGGCGCCCTCCCACTGCGGCGGGGGCCTGCCGACCCCGAACCGCAGCCGCACCGTGTCTCCGGTGCCGAGGTGCTGCCGGATGCTGCGCAAACCGTTGTGCCCCGCGTCGCCTCCGCCCTGCTTCACCTGGATGCGTCCGAACTCCAGGTCGATCTCGTCGTGCACCACCACGATGTCGCCCGGCGCCACCTTCCAGAACCGCGCCGCCGCCCCCACCGGCTCCCCGCTCAGGTTCATGAAGCCCTGGGGCAGGAGCACCGCCACCTCGCGCGTCTTGCCGGCCAGGGCGTTCCAGCGGGAGTCCATCGCGAGCGTCGCGCCCAGCTTCCGCGCCGCGTCTTCGGCGACGCGGAAGCCGATGTTGTGGCGGGTGCGCTCGTACCTGGGCCCCGGATTGCCGAGGCCGACCAAGAGGCGCACCGCCTACTTTTTCGCGCCCTTGTCGGCGGCAGGGGCCTTGGGGGCGGCGCCCGCGGCCGGAGCAGCGCCGGCTGCGGCCGGAGTCGGAGCGCCAGGGGCAGCCGGGGCAGCGCCAGCGGCGGCCGGAGCAGCAGCGCCCTCGGCACCGGGAACCGCTGCGGCGGCTGCCGGCTTCGGCGCCTCCTCCTCCTTCTCCGGCACGTTGACCACCGCGACGGTCTGCGTGCCCTTCACCTTGAACTTCACCCCCGCAGGCGCCTTGACGTCCGAGACGTGCAGCGACTCGGTGATCTTGAGCGCCGAGACGTCCACCTCGATCTTCTCCGGGATGTCGCTGGGCTTGCAGAGCACCGCCAGGGTGCGCGCCACCTGCTGCAGGATGCCGCCCGCGGTCACTCCCTCGGGCTTGCCGGTCAGGATCACCGGCACGTTGACGGTGACGTCCTTGTCCATGCGCACTTCGAGGAAGTCGGCGTGAAGCACCTTGCCGTCGAGCGGGTCCTTCTCGTAGTCCTTGAGGAGCACGGTGCGCGTCTCGCCGCCCGCGACCTGCAGGTTGATGACGGTGTTGAACTTGTGCGGGGTGGCGATGGCCTTCTTGATCGCGTCGGGATCGATGGCCACGTGCAGCGGCTTGTCGTACGGGCCGTAGCAGATCGCGGGGATCAGCCCCTTGGCGCGGAGGCGGTGCGAGGGGCCCTTGCCGGACTGATCGCGCTTCTGCGCTACGAGGGTGCTGGTGTCGTTCGCCATGACTGCTCCTTCGTGTCCGGACGCCGCCGCCGCGCGGGGCTTGCGCGCGTGCATGGGTTTGGCGGTGCCGGGTCTTGAGGAAAACGCCCGAAATCCAAAGAGCGCGGCTGTGTAGCACGGCGACACCCGAGGCGCAAGGCCGCGGTCACGTGCCGATCGGCGCCGCTCCCCATGCTGGCGCCGCGGGGACGGGAAGGGGGGCGAGAGGGTTGCCGGCTGCCCGCCAGGCCGTCACGCCGCCGCGCAGCGCCCGGGCGCGAAGGAAGCCGAGCTCGATGAGCAGGAGCGCCGCACGGGCGCTCGAGACCTCGTTGGGTCAATCACAGGCGACCACCACTTCCTTGTCCCGCGGGACTCCTCGCGCCCATTGGGGAAGGTCCTCGGGCGCCGCCGTCTGCGCGCCCGGAATCGACTCGTCGCCGCGGGTGATCTCGCTGCGCAGGTCGATGACCAGCGGCGGGTCGGCCGAGGCGAGGCGCGAGCGCAGATCCTCGGGCTCGATGCGCGGCACCAGCGCCGCCCGCGCCACCGCGCTGCGCTGCGCCATCTTCCAGCCCAGCCAGACGCCCACGGCGATGCCGGCGGAAAGCCCGAGCCAGCCGCCGTAGCGCATGCCGGCGCGCACCAGCTCGATCAGGTCCGGTCCGGCGAGATAGCCGACGCCGGTGAACGCGGCGGACCAGGCGAGCGTTCCCAGCGAGTCGAGCAGGAGGAACCGCCCCAAGGGCATGCGCGCCATTCCGGCGAGAGGCGGCGCCACCGCGCCCAGGCCGGGCACGAAGGGAGCGGCCACCAGCGCGCGGCCGCCGTGGCGCGAGAAGAGGTCCTCGGTGCGGCGCACGCAGGAGTCCGGCTCGATGGAGATGCGGCAGATGAGCCGCAGCACCGCCGTGCCGCGCCGGCGGCCCGCCTCGTACCAGACCACGTGCCCGATGGCGGCGGCCACCACCGAGACGGCGACCACGGCCGCCGCGGAGAGCTGCCCGGTCTTGGCGCACGCGCCGGCGGCGAGCAGCAGCGCCGCGCCGGGGATGGGCGCTCCCAGCTGGTCGACGAGCAGGATGACGAAGAGGACCGTGTAGCCGTGCTGGATGAGGAAGTCGGCCATGCCCCCGGTGGATGCGCGCCGCCCGCAAACGTTGCGCGCTCACGGCGGGGACGGCTTCAGATCGTGCTTCAGACGAAGAGGCTGGAGAGCGAATCCGCCGAGTGGATGCGGCGGATGGCTTCTCCGAAGATCTTCGCCACCGAGAGCTGGGTGATCTTGCGGCAGGCGATCGCGTTCTCCCGGAGCTGAACGGTGTTCGTGACCACCACCTCGTCGATGTTCGAGCCCTGGATGCGGTCGATGGCGGGGCCGGACAGGACCGGGTGCACCGCATAGGCGACCACGCGCCGGGCGCCAGCCTCGGCCAGCGCCTTGGCGCCCAGGGTCAGCGTGCCCGCGGTGTCGATCATGTCGTCGAGGATGAGCGCAGTCCTGCCGCGCACGTCGCCGACGATCTGCATCACCTCGGCCACGTTGGCGCGCGGGCGCCGCTTGTCGACGATGGCCAGGGTGGTGCCGAGCCGCTTGGCGAACGCCCTGGCGCGCTCCACCCCCCCGGCGTCGGGGCTCACCACCACCACCTCTTCCGAGCGCGAGCCGTACTTCTTCTTCATGTCCTCGAGCAGCACCGGAGAGGCGTAGAGGTGGTCGGAGGGCATGTCGAAGAAGCCCTGGATCTGTCCGGCGTGCAGGTCCATGGAGACGAAGCGGTCGGCCCCCGCCGAGGTGATGAGGTCGGCCACGAGCCGCGCGGTGATGGGCGTGCGCGGCGCCACCTTGCGGTCCTGCCGCGCGTACCCGAAGTAGGGCACCACCGCGGTGATCGACGCGGCCGAGGCGCGGCGCGCGGCGTCGATCATGATCAGCAGCTCCATCAGGTGGTCGTTGACCGGCGTTGAGGTGCTCTGCACCAGGAACACGTCGCGGCCGCGGACGTTCTCGCCGATCTCGATCTGGATCTCGCCGTCCGAGAACCGCGAGACGTCGCACTTGCCCACCGGCACGGAGAGGTATTCGCAGATCTCCTTCACCAGAGGCTTGTTGGAGTTTCCGGAGAAGACGACCAGGTCCTGCTCGCTCTCGGACATGCGCGGCCTTCTACAACGAGCCGGCGCGCCAGGTCTACCCGCTCGCCGCCGCGGCGGAGGTGGGAGGAGTACCGCGCGCCAGCTCGCGGTCATATTCGGCGAGGATGGTCTTCTCCATCCGCTCGCGCGTCTCGCTGTTGAGCGGATGGGCGATGTCCTTGAAGGTGCCGTCCTTGCGGCGCTTCGCCGGCATCGCGACGAACAGACCGGTGTTGCCGTTGATGACCTTGAGGTCGCGCACGACGAAGCACCCGTCGAGCGTGATGGTGACGTACGCCTTCAGCCTTTCCTCGTTCACCGGAAAGACCCGCACCTCGGTGATCTCCATGATGCGACCCCTCTAGATGCGCTCCCCTGCGACCCCGCCCGACACGGACGGTAACAACCCCTAATGCAACCTGTCAAACAAGCGTGGGCCTGCCTGGGGGGCCACAGCGCCAACTTGCCGGGATCACTTTGCTAGTTGGCGAAGAAACGTCAGAGAACGTCGTGTCGAACATGTCGCAGGGCGGGCAGATCGCGCCGCACCTGGGCGAGCCGGCCGGGATCGATCGGCGCGAGCGCCAGGCCCTCCTCCGCGCCGCCCGCGTCCGCCAGCACCTCGCCCCAGGGATCGATGACGCAGGCGTGGCCCCAGGCGAACCGGTTCTCGCTGGAAGGCCCGATGCGGCCCACCTGCGCCGGCGCGAGCACGAAGGCCTGGTTCTCGATGGCGCGCGCCCGC
>DASSQZ010000120.1:0-38150 GCA_035702105.1 Myxococcales bacterium
CCCGACGAGCGCATCTCCGGCACCGTGCAGAACGACCTGCTCAAGGAGTTCGGGGCGCGCGGGGCGTGGCTCTTTCCCATCGAGCCCTCGATGCGGCTCGCCTGCGACCTGATCGAGGACACGGTCAGGAGGCTGCCGCGCTTCAATCCCGTCAGCATCGCCTCGCACTACCGCGACGCCGGCGCCAATCCCGCCGAGGAGATGGCGTACACGCTCTGCGCCGGCAAGGCCTACGTGGAGAACCTGCTCGGGCGCGGGCTGCCGGCCGATTCCTTCGCGCCGCGCCTCAGCTTCTTCTTCTACACCTACACCAACTTCTTCGAGGAGGTGGCCAAGTACCGGGCCGGCCGCCGCATCTGGGCGCAGCTTCTCAAGGAGAAGTACGGGGCCCGGGAGTCGGAGAGCTGGCGCCTGCGCGCGGCCTGCGTCTGCGGCGGCCACTCGCTCACCCGCGCCGAGCCCTTGAACAACATCGCCCGCACCACGCTGGAGACCTTCGCGGTGGCCTGCTCGGGACTGCAGAGCGTCTTCACCGCGGCGTACGACGAGGCCTTCGCCATTCCCACCGAGCTCTCCGCCCGCACCGCGCTGCGCGTCCAGCAGATCACCGCCTACGAGACCGAGGTGGCGCAGACGGTGGATCCGCTCGGCGGCAGCTACTTCGTCGAGGCGCTCACCGACCGGATGGAAGAGGCCATTCGCGCGGTGATGGGCGAGATCGACGCTCGCGGCGGCTTCGTAGAGGCGCTGCGCCAGGGCTACGTGCAGCAGCGCATCGCGCAGCGCGCCTACGAGCACCAGCGCGCGGTGGAGAAGGGCGAGGTGCCGGTGGTGGGCGTGAACAAGTTCCGCACCGTCGGCGATGCCCACGCGGAGCCCGACATGGAGATCACCAGCGCCTCCCCGGAGGCGGCGCGCGACGCCGCCCGGCGGATTTCGCGGGTGAAGAAGGAGCGCGACGGGGGGAAGGCGCAGGCAGCGCTGCGCGCCTTGTCGCAGGCGGCGGGCGGCACCGGCAATCTCCAGCCTCACATCCGCGAGGCGGTGCGCGCCTATTGCACGGTGGGCGAGATCGCCTCCACCCTCAAACAAAGCTTTGGTTCCTATGAGCCGCCGACGAGGTACTAGATGAGCTCGAAGATCCGCGTCCTCGTCGGCAAGCCCGGCCTCGACGGGCACGACCGCGGCGCGCGGGTGATCGCGGCAGCGCTGCGCGACGCCGGCATGGAGGTGGTCTACACCGGCTTGCGCGCGAGCGTGCCCGCCATCGCCGCCGCCGCGGTGCAGGAGGACGTGGACGTGATCGGGCTCTCCATCCTCTCCGGAGCGCACGAGAGCATCTGCAGGCGGCTGATCGAGGAGCTGAAGGCGCGGCAGGCGGAGATCCCGGTGATGGTGGGCGGCATCATCCCCGCGGCCGATCACCAGAAGCTGCACGCCCTGGGTGTCGCGGCGGTCTTCGGTCCCGAATCGCCGCTGGCGTCGGTCGTCGAGGCCGTGCGGGCGCTGGCCGAGGGCAAGCCGCTGCCGCCCGACCCGGCGGAAAAGGCGGGCGCCGGCATTCCCGCAACGCGCCTCGACCACACCGCCATCTGCGTCAAGGACATCAAGGCCGCCATCGCGCTGATCGAGGACGTGCTCGGACAGAAAGTGGCCCACGAGGAGCACGTGCCGGCGCAGAAAGTCGACGCCGCGTTCTTCGATTTCCCCAACGGTGCCTCGCTGGAGCTGGTCAGCCCGCGCGAAGGAAACGCCGGCCTCGCGAAGTTCCTCGAGAAGCGCGGCGACGCCCTGCACCACCTCGCGCTGCGGGTGAAGGACATCGACGAGGTGCTCCGCCGCCTGGACGCGCGCGGCGTGCCGCTCATCGACAAGGTGGGCCGGCAGGGGGCCCGCGGGCACCGCGTCGCGTTCCTGCACCCGAAAGCATTCGGAGGCACGCTACTGGAGCTCGTGGAAGCCCACGAGCCCGAAGGGACCCGTACATGAGCGACATCCTTCCGCTGGGCAAGGTACCCGAGAACCTGGGAGAGGTTCCCAGGAAGATGCTCGCCTGGTGCATCCGCCCCGACCGCGAAGGCGACCCCGACACCGCCATGAAGCTGGAGGAGGTGGACGTTCCCCAGCCCGGACCCAACGAGGCGCTGGTCCTGGTGATGGGCGCGGGCGTGAACTTCAACGGCGTCTGGGCGGCGCGGGGCAAGCCGGTGAGCGTCTTCCGCATGCACAACGAGCCCATGCACATCGCGGGCTCCGACGCGAGCGGCATCGTCTGGAAGGTGGGCGAGCAGGTCAAGCGCTGGAAGGTGGGCGACGAGGTGGTCATCCACTGCAACCAGTCGTGCGGCCAGTGCCCGGAGTGCAACGGGCTCGACCCGATGGCCTGCAGCGAGCAGAAGATCTGGGGCTACGAGACGAGCTGGGGCAGCTTCGCGCAGTTCACCCGGGTGCAGGCGCAGCAGCTCCTGCGCAAGCCCAGGAACCTGGACTGGCTCAGCGCCGCCTCCTACGGGCTCACCTACTTCACCGCCTACCGCATGCTGGTGCACCAGGCGGAGGTGACCGCGGGCGACCACGTGCTGGTGTGGGGCGCGGCGGGCGGCCTGGGCGTCTTCGCGGTGCAGATCTGCCGGATGCTGGGAGCGAACCCCATCGCGGTGGTGGGCGGCAAGGAGAAGGTGGGCCTGGTCCAGTCGCTCGGCGCCTCCGCCTTCATCGACCGCAACGACTTTCCCGAGCTGATGTACAAGCCGCCCGAGACGCCCGAGCGCAACAAGGCGCGGATGGAGGCGTGCAAGAGGTTCGGCAAGAAGGTGCGCGAGCTGACGGGCGGCAAGGACGTGGACGTGGTCTTCGAGCACGTGGGCCAGCAGACCTTTCCCACCAGCGTCTTTCTCGCCAAGAAGTTCGGCAAGATCGTCATCTGCGGCGCCACCACCGGCTTCAACCTGGAGTTCGACGTCCGCCACCTCTGGATGCGGCAGAAGCAGATCCTCGGCTCGCACTTCGCCAACGCCTACCAGGCCGAGCGCGCCAACCAGCTCGTGCACGAGGGCAAGATCCGCCCGGTGCTCGACCAGGTCTTCCCCTTCTCCGAGACCGCCCATGCCCACGCGCTGATGGCGGCCAACAAGCACAAGGGCAAGATGGGCATCGCGGTGCAGGCGGCGTTCGCGCAGGTGGACAAGACGGACGACGCCCAGGCGGCATGACGCCGGAAGAAGCGCGCGCGAAGGTGCTGGAGTTCACCCGCCGGCCCTTCGCGGCGGTGGCAGCCGTCGAGGAGCCGGACGCCGGCGGCGCGCGGCTGCTCGAGCCGGGCAGCGGCAAGGAGCTGCGCCTGCGCTGGGACGAGCTGGCGGGGGTGGAGGAGAAGCGCAGCCCGCTGCGGCCCGCGCCCTACCTGGTGCTCTCCTTCCACGGCGGACGGCAACTGGCGCTCGCCGACGTGGGGTTCGCCTTCGCGCCGGCCACCGTCAACACCGGCCCCTTGCCCGACCTGCCGCCCACGCTCTGCTTCCGCGACTTCCGCCATCTGTCGGATGGAGTGGAGGCCCTGCTCGCGGCGGAAGGGCGCGAGAAGGAAGCGCTGGGCGCCATCCTCGCCTGCATCGCGCTCCTCGACGGCGCCCGCGCCGCGGGCCTCGACGTCTCCCGGGAGGAGCGGAAGCTCGACGCGCTGCTGCGCGCATTGGAGCAACGGGGAGTGAAAGTTTAGGAAATGGAGAACGGGCGCGCCGCGGCTTGACAACATCTTTGCAGGCGCTTATTGACCGCGGCTTCTTATCGAATTCCTATCGATCGGGGGCCACCATGGCACGCGGACGCGGACGCCCTTCCGGCTTGTCGCAGTGGGTGCACAGCCTGGGCGAGCAGATTGGCGCCGAGCTCGGGCAGGTCATCGCCCGCACCGTGCAGCGGACGCTGGAGACCTCCATCGACGTGGGCGCGCTGGCGCGGCGGCTGAGCGCCAACGGCGGGCGGGCGGGAGCCGGCCGCGCCGTCTGCCACGAGCCGGGCTGCGGCAGGCCGGTGCTGGCGAAGGGCCTGTGCCGCTCCCACTACTATCGCGCACGCTATCGCGCGCAGAAGGCGGGCACGCTGCTGCCGCGGGGCCGCAAGCGGCGCAGCCGGCGGGTTGCGCAGCAGTCCGAGGCGCCGCAGGCGCAGCCGCAGCCGTCCTGACGCGGGCGCGCTGCTTTCCTGACTGCAGGTGGATTTGAGGTAGAGTCCGGCCGGATGCAATTCGCCTGCGAAAACTGCAAAACCCAGCTGCAGATCGCCGACGAGAAGGTGCGCGGCAAGCGCCTGATCGTGCGCTGCAAGCGCTGCGGGGCGAAGATCGCCATCGCCGATCCGGCCCTCGGCGGCCCGAAGGGCCCGCGGCTGGTGGCGCCCGGGTTTCCCGCCGCGCGGTCCGCGCCGCAGCCCCGGCCGGCGCAGCCGGAAGCCGGTGCGCCCCGGCCGGCGCCCGCTCCCCAGTCCCATGCCGCCCGCGACACCGACATCGAGAACACGCGCGCGATGGAGAGCGAGGTGCTGGAGAAGGCGCTGCGAGCCTCCAAGCAGGAGGCGTCCGGGCAGGCGGAGGGGCTGCGCGACGCCCCGGCGGACTCCGGCGGGCCGGGAGTGGGCGACGCGCAGCACGCGCCGCTCGCCGCGCCCGCCGACGAGGCGCTCTGGTTTGCCATGCTCCGCGGAGTCCAGACCGGCCCGCTCAGCCGGGCCGAGCTGACCGCCCGCGCCAACGCCGGCGAGGTGGGCCCGCGGACCTATCTCTGGCGCGAAGGCATGGACGCCTGGCAGCGCGCCAAGGACGTGAGCGAGCTGACCTTCCTCTTTCCCCAGCACCCTTTCGCCGCGCCGAGACCCTCCGCTCCGCCGATCGCGGCGCCGGAGAGCTCGGCACCGCCGCCGGTCGCCGCGAAGCCCGAGGCGCCTGCGGCGCAAGCGGCCGCGGCGGAGCCGGCGCAGCCCCTCGAGGCGACCGCGCCTTCGGCCGGCGAACGCGTCCACGGCGAGGAGGTGGGCCGCGATCTCTTCACCCCTGCCGAGACGCGGGCGGCGCAGAAGGTGCCCGCCGATCTGGCGCGCTGGGCCAGCGACGAGCTGGCGAAGAAGCGCGACAGCAGCCCGCAGCAGGCCAGGGCCGGCGCGCCTTCGCGCATGTTCGAGGGCGCGGCGCCTCCGCGAAGCCGCGGGCCCTTCGGCGTGTTCATGGTGCTGATGGCGCTGGGCGTGGCCGGCGCCGTGCTCTGGGGGGTGCTGGGACCGTCGAAGGAGAAGGCGGCCGAGGCGCCGCCCGATGCGGGTCAGAGCCAGGTGGAATCCGCGGGCGATGCCGGCAAGGTCGCCGCCGCCGAGCCGCCGCCAGCGGCTGCCGAGCCGCCCGCTCCCGCGCACGCCACCGCTCCTCCCACGCCCGTCCCGATTCCGGGACTCACCGCCGACCAGGTGCGCAAGAAGCTGGACGAGCACAAGCCCGCGCTGCAGGGCTGCGTCGACGAGGCGCTGCGCCGCGATCCGCACCTGCGCCTCGGCAGGATCCACATCGCCACCACCATCGCCCCCTCGGGGCAGGTGACCGCCGCCCGCATCGACCGGCGCGCGGTGGAAGAGGCGCCGCTCGGCGCCTGCCTGCGCAAGGCCACCCGCAAGATCGTCTTCCCGCAATTCACCGGCGAGCCCTTCGACGTGGACATTCCCATCGTGGTCTCGGCGGGGAACTGAGCGGCAGGCGGAGGCGCGCTTCTGGGCCTCGGCTTCGAATTGTGCGAACGTACCCGCCATGTACCTGGGGCGCGTCGTGGGCACCGTGGTGGCCGAGCGCAAGGCCGAAGGGCTCGGCGGGCAGAAGCTGCTCCTCGTGCAGCCGCTCGACCACCTGCGCAACGACAGCGGCATCCTGGAGGTGGCGGTGGACACCGTGCGCGCCGGCCGGGGAGACATGGTGTTCCTGGTCGGCTCGCGCGAGGCCGCCCTGGCGCTGACGCAGGCCTTCGTGCCGGTGGATGCCGCGGTGGTGGGCATCGTCGATCGGGTCGCGGTATGATCCTCTGCAAGGTGCTGGGCCCGGTCATCGCCACCGAGAAGCATCCCGCCTTCGCCGGGCTCAAGCTCCTGGTCGTGCAGCCGGTGGACGAGCGGGGCGCAGCCTCGGGAAAGAGCTTCCTCGCGGTCGACCGCGCGGTCCAGTCGGGCGAAGGCGACACCGTGCTGGTGCTGCGCGAGGGCACCGGCATCCGCCAGCTCTTCGGCTTGCCCAAGGAGAGCAACCTGCCCATCCGCTCGTGCATCGTGGGCGTCGTCGACGCCGCGGTGGCCGGCTGATGCATCCGCTGCTCCGCGCGCAGCTCGCACAGGCCGCGCGCAGGATGCATGCCAGAGGCTGGGTGGCGAACCACGACGGCAACGTGTCCGCCCGCATCGGCCGCGACCGCCTCGTCATCACTCCGACCGCCACCTCGAAGGCCGAGGTCGACGAGGCCTCGCTCGTCATCATTGACTTCACCGGCAGGGTGGTGGAAGGCGCGCGCAAGCCGCCCGGCGAGACCGAGCTGCACCTCGCCGCCTACCGCGCCCGGCCGGACGTCGGCGCCGTGCTCCACGCCCATCCCCCCTACGCCACCGCCTTCGGCGTTGCCCGGGTGCCGCTGGAACCCGTCTGCCTGCCCGAGGCGGTGGTCTCGCTCGGGCGCATCCCGCTGGCTCCCTTCGCGATGCCCAGGAGCCCGCTCGCAACCGAGGCGATCTCGCGCTGCGCCGCCGAGGCGGACGCCATGCTGCTGCCGGGGAACGGCGCGCTCACGCTGGGGCCCGACGTGGCTGCGTGCCTGCTCCGCATGGAGTTGGTGGAGCACCTCGCGACGATCCTCCATCACGCGCGCGCGCTGGGCGGGGCCCTGCCCTTGCCCGAGCAGGAGCTGGCCGCGCTCTCGGCGCAGCACCGCGACGCGTTCGAGCGGGGCAGGAAGGCTTGAGCGCCGAAGCGCTCATCGCCGGCTACGAGAGGGAAAAGTCGCGCGCGCTCGGCAACGCCGGACGCAGGGGCGCGGGCCTCTACTACACGCCCGCCGAGATCGCGCGCCAGGTGGTGGCCGCGGCGCTGCGGCACGGCGGCGTGCGCGAGGGGCGCGTGCTCGATCCCTGCGCCGGCGCGGGGGCGTTCCTGGTGGCGGCGGCCCGCGCTGGCTTCGTCGACCTGCACGGTCTCGACCTCGACGCCGGCGCACTGAAGGTGGCGCGGCGCGCGCTGCGGCTGTGCGGCGCGCGCGGCCGGCTGCGCCGCGCCGACGCGCTTCGCTTCACTCCCCGGGCCGCGGCGGACCTGGTGGTCTCCAACCCGCCCTACGGGCACGTGGCGCTGCCCCGCGAGCGCCGGTTCCTCGCCCGCGCCTTCCCCGCGCTGCGCGGCGCCGAGATCGATCGCTACGCGGCGTTCCTCCTGCGCGCGCTGCAGCTGGTGCGGCCGGGCGGGGTGGCGGCGCTGCTGGTGCCCGACACCTGGATGTATCTCTCCCGCGCCGGCCCGCTGCGGGCGGAGGTGCTGGCCCAGGCGGAGGTGGCGGCCATCGTGGACCTGGGAAAGCCGTTCGCCTCGGCGAAGGACACGCGCGTGCAGGCGGTGGTGCTGGTGCGAAAGCCGGCCCGGCCGCGGGCGGCGCGGGTGTCGCGGCTGGGAGTCGTCCTTTCGGACGCGCCGCGAGAGGAGCTGGTGCGCACCGCGCGCGCGGGCTGGGCGGTGTACCGCTCGGCGGAGGAGCGGGCGCTCTGCTCGGCGCTGGAGGCCGCCTCGGTGCCGCTGGGCGAGGCCTGCAGCGTGGCCTACGGCATGCGGACCGGCGACAACGCGATGCACGTGGCGCGCCGCGAGCCTGCTCCGGGCGAGGTGGGCCTGGTGGGCGGGGAGGACGTGGTTCCCTACGCGCTGCGCTGGCGGCCGAAGACCCTGCTTCGGCCGATGCCGCTCGCTCCGCTGGTGCAGCGGCAGCAGGGAACGCCGCGGCTCGCGGTGCAGCGCATCCGCACCAACGCGCAGGCTCCCTGGGCGCGCTGGCTCGAGGCGGCGCCGGTTCCCCCCGCGCGCGTCTGCCTCGATTCGCTCTCCACCCTCTCCTGCGCCGACGGGACGCGCCTGTGGGCGCTGCTCGCGCTGGTCCAGTCGGTGGCCCTGCAGCGCTACCACCGGCTGCGCACGACGGACGTGAACGTGAAGCCCGGCGCGCTCCGCGAGCTGCCCGTGCCGCGCGCGCTGCTCGATTCGCCGGGCGAGCTGGCGGCGCTCTCGGGGGAGCGCAGCCGCGTGGACGAGCTGCCGCCGGCAGCGTTGCACGCGCTGGACCGGCGCATCGACGCCTGCGTGTACCGGCTCTTCGGGCTTTCCGCAGCGCTCGTGCGCGCTGCCGAGGAGGGGTTCTGGGCGGAGCGGCTTTCGCAGGAATTGCGGCCACTTGAGGAATGGATGTCAGACCCCGCTGGCAAGCTTGCGCGCATGGAGGAAACAGCATGACCGCTCTCCTCGCAGTGCTCTGTGTGGCGCTCCTTGCAGCCTTCTATCTGCTGGCCTCGGCGCGCGCCCACGCCGCCCGGCTCGGCGCCGTGCTCGAGGCGCGGGACAGCGAGCTCCTCCGCGCGCGCGAGGACGCGGCCCGCGAGGCGCAGCAGCTCCGGTCGGAGCGCGACGGCGCTGCCCGCGCCCTCGCCTCGATGCGCGACGAGCGCGCCGCCGATTCCGCCCGCCTTGCCACGCTCGAGGCCGAGCTGCGCGCGAGCGCGGACAAGCACCAGAAGCTGCAGGAGACGTTCGCCTCGCTCTCCAAGCAGGCGCTCGATGCGAACAGCGGACATCTGCTCCAGCTCACCGAACAGGTGCTCTCGCGGATGCAACAGGCGTCGAAGGCGGAGCTCGACAGGCGCGCCTCTGCCGTCGAGGAGCTGGTGCGCCCGGTGAAGGAATCCCTCGGCGGGGTGGTCGAGAAGATCGGCAAGCTGGAAAAGACCAGCGAGGTCACCGCGGCGCGGTTCAGCGAACAGGTGCGGAACCTCTGCACGCAGGAGGAGAAGCTGCGCAGCGAGACGGCGAGGCTCTCGACGGCGCTTCGCGCTCCTGCCCAGCGCGGACGCTGGGGAGAGACACAGCTGCGGCGAACGCTCGATCTCGCCGGACTTCGCGCCCACGTGGACTTCGACGAACAGCCCGTGGTCCAGCTGGCGGACGGCGCGCTCCGGCCCGACGTCGTGGTTCGCCTGCCCGGCGAGAAGACGGTCCTGCTCGACTCCAAGGTCCCGCTCGAGGCGTACCTGCGCGCGCTCGACGCGCCCGAGGAGGAGCGCGAGGTGCACCTGCGCGCGCATGCGGCGCAGCTTCGCGCTCACGTCGATGCGCTGTCCCGCAAGCAGTATTGGGAGGCGTTCGCAGGCAGCCCGGAAATGGCGGTGCTCTTCCTGCCGAGCGACGGCCTTCTCGCGGCGGCGCTGGAGGCGGATCCCTCATTGCACGAGGACGCGTTCGCGCGGCGCATCGTGCTCGCCACGCCGGCCACGCTGTTCGCTCTGCTCTTGACCATCGCCCACGTGTGGAAACAGGACGCCGTCGCCCTCAACGCGCGCGAGATCGCGAACGAAGGCCGCGAGCTCCACAAGCGCATCGCCGACCTGAGCCGCCACCTCGCCAGGCTCGGACGTGCGCTGGAGAGCGCGCTCAAGACCTACAACGGGGCGGTCGGGTCGTTCGACAGCCGGCTGCTTCCGGCAGCGCGCCGCTTCGAACAACTCGAGGCAAGCGCAGTGGACGTCCAGCTCGAGCCTCTCGCGGAGATCGACGTCCTTCCCCGCGTGCCCCGCCCTTCAGCCGAGGAAGGGCTCGACGACGCAAACTGAGCCAACCCCGCGCGCCTTCCTGCTTTGTCCGCCCGGCGACGGTTTGCCGCAGTTGCTCGTCGCCTGCTCGACAGTGGCCGCACACGCCCCGTTCGGGTCAGTCCGCCGAGCCCAGGATTTCGCAAGATGAAGCTGGAATGGAGGTTCCATTGCTTCCCAAATCGGGTGTCGCGGTCTGCATTCTCGTCACGGTCGCCTGCGGCGGAGGTGGCTCGGCGCCGACCGCCGGCGTCGCGCTCAAGGGGCAACTCCTCGGTTCCACCTCGGCGAAGCAATCGGACCCCCTGCTCCTCGCGATGGGTTGGTATCCCACCTTCGCCGGGTCGGCGCCCGGATCGCCCGTGGGCGCGGTGATCACGCAGACGAACGTGCAGTACCAGGGCAACTTCCCGGTCGACTTCACTTTCACCCTGACGGGCGCTCCTCCCGACGCGGCGCTGTTCGATCTCACCAGGACCGGCGGTACCGGGCATCTCGCCTACGGCGTCCTGATCGCCTTTCGCGACGTCAACAAGAACGGCGTCTTCGACGCAAACTCCGCCGGAAAGGCCAGCGCCGACAGCATCGCGGGTATCTCGGTGCCCGATCCGTCGCTGCCGCCGCCTGAGCACAGCTACTTCGTCCTCTACCTCGACGGGAAGGTGGCCGCGAACGACACCTGGGGAGCGTTCCCGCTCCAGCAAGGCTTCAATTTGATGCAGATTCATTACAACTTCGGCATCAATCCGGTGCCGCTGGCCACCAGCATCGGGATTCCCATCAGCAACAACCCGGCCCTGGGCCTGTACGCGTGTCAGGAGGCCTTCCAGGATCTGACCTGGTTCAAGCGCGCCTGCGGAATCGATCCCTACGGCGGCAAGTCGCAAGCCCAGGGGAATCTGTTCAGCACGCCTACGGGCACACAGTCGACCGTCTTCGTGAACGACGCGGACGGCAGCGTGGCGAATGCCTCGATTGCGCTCGACGGCATCCCCTTCACCTACGATGGCCGCGGACAGGACTACGCCTTCTCCGGCGCCCAGCTCCGGGGCACGCATTCGATCACCATCGACGTCCCCAACCGCCCTTCCGAGACCTTGTCATTTACCCTGCCGGACGCGGTCACGGTGGCATCCCCTTCGCCCAACCAGTCCTTCGTTTCCGGGTCGCAGGTGTCGATTGCCTGGGCGCCGGCCGCGGGGACCGCCTACTACGACATCTATTTCCTCGCCGACGACGGCACCGCGACATGGCTGTACCACGCCATCACCAACGACACCTCCGTCACCACCCCGCCGATCACCTACGTCGGCGGGGCCCGCATGACGGTGAAGGCCCTCGCGACGCTCGCCGTGGGCTCACAGGGATCGTTCCTGACGCCGGTGTCCCAGACGACCGTGCCGGTCACATTCACGCGCTGACGATTCCATGCGTTCGCGGTGCGACACGGCATCTGGCCACCGCTCTTGCAGGAGAACATGACGGGCGACTCGTCGCCGCAGGCGATGCGCTTGCGGTTCGTCCGTAGTCCGTCTTGACCGCCCTTGGGGTGCAAGATAGCTTCCGCGCCCCGTGACCGTCCCCGCCCACAAGCCGCCGCGGTTCAAGAGAATCCTCCTCAAGCTGAGCGGTGAGGCGCTGATGGGGGACGGCAAGTACGGCATCTCCCCGCGCACGCTGCAGCAGATCGCCCAGGAGGTGCGCGAGCTGGTGGAGATGGGCATCGAGGTCGGCATCGTCATCGGCGGGGGGAACATCTTCCGCGGCGTCTCCGCCTCGACCGAGGGCATGGACCGGGCCAGCGCCGACTACATGGGCATGCTGGCCACGGTCATCAACGCGCTGGCCCTGCAGGACTCGCTGGAGAAGCTCAACGTCTTCACGCGCGTGCAGAGCGCCATCGACATGCAGCAGCTCGCCGAGCCGTACATCCGCAGGCGCGCGGTGCGGCACCTGGAAAAAGGGCGCGTGGTCATCTTCGCCGCCGGCACCGGCAACCCGTACTTCACCACCGATACCGCGGCCAGCCTGCGCGCGATGGAGATCCACGCCGAGGTGATCCTCAAGGCCACCAAGGTGGACGGCATCTACACCGCCGACCCGATGAAGGACCCCACCGCCACGCGCTACAAGACGCTCAGCTACATCGAAGTGCTGAAGAAGAACCTCAAGGTGATGGACTCCACCGCCATCTCGCTCTGCATGGACAACGACCTGCCCATCATCGTCTTCGACCTGGGCCAGCCGGGGAACATCCTGCGGGTGGTGCAGGGCGACGACGTGGGCACGCTGGTGGGCGAGCTGAAGCCGCAGTTGCAGCAGGAGGCGTGAAGCCATGGGCATGGCAGAGGATGTGGTCGACGATCTCAGGCAGCGCATCCTCAAGACGCTGGACGACCTGCGCCGCGAGCTCGCCAAGGTGCGCACCGGCCGCGCCAACCCCGCCTTGCTCGAGGCCGTGCGCGTCGACTACTACGGGCAGATGTCGCCCCTGCAGAACGTCGCCAACGTCACGGTGGCCGACCCGCGGCTGATCGTGATCAAGCCGTGGGAGAAGGCGATGATCCCGGTCATCGAGAAGGCCATCAACGCCGCCGGCCTGGGGATCAACGCCATGTCCGACGCGGAGATCGTGCGCCTGCCCATTCCTCCGCTCACCGAGGAGCGCCGCAAGGAGTTCGTCAAGCTCGTCAAGCACAAGGGCGAAGAGCACAAGATCGCCATCCGCAACGAGCGCCGCGACGCCAAGGAGCTGATCGAGGAGGCGGTGAAGGAGGGCGACCTCACCGAGGACGACGGCAAGAAGGCGATGGAGAAGGTGCAGGTGGAGGTGGACGGGGGCATCAAGAAGGTCGACGAGATCATCGCCGGCAAGGAAAAGGACCTGATGCAGGTGTGAGCGCGGCCCCGCTCTTCAACCGCCGCAATCGCGCGCTCCCTATTGGCTGCTGCGGCATCTGGTCCTGACCATGTCCCTGGATCTCGGCGGGCTCTCGGCACCGGTAGCCACACTCGAGGAGCTGGTGGACTACATCCGTGCGGCCGAGCGCCCGGCGGAGCGCTGGGTCATCGGCGTCGAGCACGAGAAGCTGGGCATCCGCGGGCCGGCGTCCGAGGCGGTGCCGTACCACGGGCCGCAGGGCATCCGCGAGCTGCTCGACGCCATCGCTCGCGCTGCGGGCGGCACCCAGCATCGCCACAGGGAGAATGGCCAGCCGGTCGCGCTCCTCTCCAAGGACGCCTCGGTCACGCTGGAGCCGGGCGGCCAGCTCGAGCTGTCGGGAGCGCCCTGGCGCTCCTTCGCCGACATCCGCCGGGAGATCGAAGACCACCTCGCCGAGGTGAGGCGCGACTCGCACGGCATCGCCTGGCTGGCCGCGGGCTACCGCCCGTTCGGGACGCGCGACCAGGTGCCCTGGATGCCCAAGGGGCGCTACGCCGCCATGAAGGAGTCGCTCGGACCGCGCGGGCCGCTGGCGCTGGACATGATGCTGATGACCGCCACCGTCCAGGCGAACCTGGACTGGAGCGACGAGGAGGACCTGGCCTCCAAGGTCCGCGCCGCCACCGCCGTCTCGCCCATCGTCACCGCCATGTTCGCCAACAGCCCCATCGTCTCGGGGCGGAGCTCGGGCTGGCTCGACTATCGCTACCAGGTCTGGCGCGAGACCGACGACACGCGCTGCGGCCTGCTCGAGCAGATGCTGCAGCCGGGCTGGGGTTACCGCCGCTACGTGGAGTGGGCGGTGGACGTGCCCATGCTCTTCATCCGCAACGGCACCGACTACGTGGATGCCCGCCAGCAGACCTTCCGGAACTGGCTCACCACCGGGAAGCTGGCCAGCGGCGAGAAGGCCCAGCCGACGCTGTCGCACTGGGTCGACCACCTGAGCACGCTCTTTCCCGAGGTGCGGGTCAAGCGGGTCCTCGAGCTTCGCGGCGCGGACATGGTGCCGCTGCCGCTGCTCTATGCGCTCCCGGCCCTCTGGGTGGGGCTCCTCTACGACAAGGGCGCCCGCCGCGCCGCGGCAGAGCTGACGTCCAGGTGGTCGTTCGCGGAGCTGGTCGAGTTCCAGGGCGACGTGGCACGGCATGCGCTCGCGGCAAGGGGGCCGGGCGGAGCCACCGCGCGAGAGCTGGGCCGCGACCTGCTCCAGATCGCCAGGACCGGCCTGGAGGGGTGGCGGCAGGTCTCCGGATTCGACGAGTCCTCGCACCTGGATCCGCTTTCTGACATCGTAGGCTCCGGCCGGAGTCTCGCCGAGCGCGTACGCGATGCGTACGAGGCCTCGGGCAGAGACCCTGCCTCGGTGCTGCCCTTCTGGCGTATTGCCTGAATCCAAAGGAGAACCTGCACATGACGATCGCCCTCGCAGCCCTGCTCGCCGCCGCCCCCCTGACCCTCGAAGCCGATCCCGCGCACAGCTCGGCGGGCTTTGCCGTCAAGCACATGGTGGTGACCACCGTCCGCGGGCAGTTCGACAAGGTCGCCTCCACGCTGGAGTGGAACAAGGACGATCCCACCAAGAGCAGCGTGGAAGTGAAGATCGACGCCGCCTCGATCGACACGCACAACGACAAGCGTGACGGCCATCTCAAGTCGGCGGACTTCTTCGACGTGGAGAAGTGCCCGGAGATCTCCTTCAAGTCGGAGAAGATCCAGAAGGCGGGCAAGAGCTACAAGGTCACCGGGCCCCTCACGATGCATTGCCAGACCAGGCCGGTGACGCTGCAGGCGGTGTTCAGCGGGCCGCAGAAGACTCCCATGGGCACGACCGTCTACGCCGCGGAAGTGACCGGCAAGCTCAAGCGCAGCGACTGGGGCCTGAAGTGGAACAAGGCCATCGAGGGCGGCGGAGTGGTGGTCTCCGACGACGTCAACCTCGACCTGAACTTCGAATACGGCCAGAAGGCCGAAGCCAAGAAGGAAGCCCAGGCCGAGTCCAAGCCGGAGAAGAAGTAGGCCTCCAGGTCGCTCAGGTCCGCAACTCGTCGGCGATGATGGCGGCGGTGGAGCGGGCTTTCTCGAGCTGGTCGGGCGGGAAGGAGATGGCGGCCACCGGCGGGTGGCCGCCGCCGCCGTAGCGCTCGGCGATGCGCGCCAGGTTGTGCTTGCGCAGCTCCTGCTTCCAGGGATTCGACCCAAGCGAGATCTTGCTGCGCCCCGGCCCGCGGGACACCGAGACGGTGTAGAGCGTGCCCTCGTCCGCCGCGTAGGCGATGAACTTGTTGACGTTGTCCACGCCCAGGTCGGCGAGGTCGTAGCTGGCCACGCCGCCCTCGACGCGGATGCGCGCGGTCACCAGCTTGACCACCTCGTGATGGCGGGCGAGCAAGGGCCGCAGCGGCTCGGTGACCCAGGGCTCGCGCAGCACGGCCGAGAGCGGCCGCTCGGAGAGCTCGCGGATCAGCCGGGGGCAGAGCCCGGGATCGCGGGTGGCCTCGATCAGCAGCATCAGCTGCATGGCCGGATCGGCAAGCTCCACGGCCATGCGCGGATTGGGAAAGAGCGCGCCGTCGATGATCTCCGCCCAGTCGATCAGCTCGCGCAGGGGAGAGGGATTCCAGCCGAACTTCTCCTGCGCGGTGCGGGCGAGGAAGCGGGTGCAGCTCTTCGCGGCGGGGTCCCAGAACTTCCTGCCGCTCTGGTCCGCGCGGAAGGCGGCGGCGTCGGCCTCGGTCTCGAAGGCGCTCTGGTGGTGGTCGAACCACCAGGTCAGCCGGGGATCGGTGGAGAAGCGGAAATCCACCACCGCGTTCTCGTCGCCGGCGAAGGCGTCGGGGCCGAAGAGCGGTCCGGCGCGGTGGGCCATTCCCCGCAGCCCGACGTCGGCGACCTTGCGCACCGTCTCCCGGTAGAAGCGCAGGAAGGTGGCGGCGGAGGCGACGCCGTCGAAGCAGTGGTCGTGGTAGCAGATCTGCAGGGCGGGCATGGGGGCGCGAACGTTACGGGATGCGGCGCGGAGTGCGCAAGCGGGCGAGCAGCAGCGCCGCCGCCGGCGCGACGAAGAGGGTGGCGAGCGTGGAGAAGAGCAGGCCGCCCACCACCACCACCGCGAGCGGCCGGTGCAGCTCGCCGCCGGCGCCGAGGCCCAGCACCAGCGGCAGGAGCGCGGCCAGGGTCGCGAGCGTCGTCATGAGGATGGGGCGCAGGCGCGCCCGGCCCGCTGCGATCAGCGCCTCGCGCAGCGGCGTTCCCGCCTCCTCCGCCCAGAGCGCGTGGTCGAGCAGCAGGATGCCGTTCTTCACCACCAGGCCGACGAGGAGGATGGCGCCCATCATCGAAGACACGTTGAGCGCCGTCCCGTAGAGGAGCAGCGTGGCCGCGGCGCCCGCGAGCCCGAGCGGCGCGGCCAGCAGCACCGAGAGCGAGCGCGCCCAGGACCGGAGCTGGAAGAGCAGCACCGCGACCACCGCCGCGAGCGCCAGCGCCAGCACCAGCAGGAGCGAACGGAAGCTGTCCTGCTGCTGCTGGTAGAGCCCGCCCAGCTCCCACGAGTACCCCACCGGGAGCTGCCAGCCGGCCAGCTTCTTCCGCACCGCGCGCACCGCCTGGCCGAGGCTCGTTCCGGACAGGCGCGCGGTGAGGTGCACCATGTTGCGCTGGTTGTGCCGCAAGAGCGTGGAGGGCGGGCAGCCCCGCTCCGGCTCCACCACCGCGCGCAGCGGCAGGGGAGCGCCCGCCGCCGACGCCAGCGTGGCGCGCTCGAGGATCTCCGGCGCGGGAGGTTCGTCGCCGCTGGGCTGCCGCACGCGCACCCGGACCGGTTCCAGGTGGTCGGGCCTTCGCAGTTGCGAGGCCACTTCGCCGATGAAGGCACCGGCCACCTGATCGGCGATCGCCTGCGCGGTGAGCCCCTGCCGCCCCGCCTGCGCCGGCAGGACGCGCAGGTTCAGCTCGGGCGCGCAGCCTTCGTCGCCGTCGAAGCGGTCGACCAGGCCTTCGATGTCCCTGGTGCGCTCCGCCGCCTCGTGCGCCAGGGTCCTCAGCACCGCCTCGTCGGGGCCGAAGAGGCGGATCTCCACCGGCTCGGGCGAGCCCTGCAGGTCTCCGAGCATGTCCGCGAGCACCTGCACGAACTCGATGCGCAGCCCGGGCGCCTGGGCAGCCATCTTGCCGCGCTGCTCGTCGGAGATCTCTTCGAAGCCGCGGCCGCGCCGGTCCTTGAGCCGCACCGCGATGTCGCCGCGCGAGGGCAGCGTGGCGACCGGCGGGCCCAGCTCCGTTCCCAGGCGCCGGGCGAAGGCGGCCACCTCGGGCGTGTCGCGCAGCACGCCCTCCAGCCGCGAGGCGAGCGCATCGGCGTCGGCGAGTGAGGCGCCCACCGGCGCGAAGTAATCCACCACGTAGCTGCCCTCGTCCGCCTCGGGCAGGAAATCGGTGGGCAGCCGCGCGCCGATCACCACGCCCAGGGCGGTGAGGACGAGCGCCGCGACCAGCACCAACCCCGGCCGGGCCAGCGCCCGCTCGAGCATCGACCCGTATCCGTGCGCGAGCCGGCCGCCGGCCGACCGGCGCCGCACTGGCCGCAGCCAGCGCGCCGCCAGCGAGGGCAGCACCGCGAGCGCGACCGGGAGCGAGAGCACCACCGCCACCGAGAGGGAGATGGAGAGCGCGGCGAAGAACTGCCCGGCGACGCCTTCGAGCAGTCCCAGCGGCAGGAAGACCACCACCGTCGTCGCCGTGGTGCCCACCACCGGCCAGAGCAGCTCCTCGGTCCCGCGGCGCGCCGCCTCCGCGGGCGGAAGCCCTTCCTCGAGGTGCCGGTGCACCGCCTCCACGATCACCACCGCGTCGTCGATGACCAGGCCCACGGCGACGGCGAGGCCGCCCAGCGACATGAGGTTGAGCGTCTCGCCCATCCCGCGGAGCACCAGGAGCGTGGCTCCCAGGGTCAGCGGCAGCGAGGCCGCCGCCACCAGGGTGGCGCGCACGTCGCGGAGGAAGAGGGCGAGCACCAGCACCGCGAAGACGGCGCCGAAGAGCACCGCGTCGCGGACGCCGCGCACCGCGTCCGCCACGAACTTCGCCTGCTCGTACACGGGCCGGATCTCGACTCCCGGCGGCAGCGACGGCCGCAGCCCGGCGAGGCGGGAGCGCACGGCCGCATCGAGCGCGAGGATGTCGCCGCTCGCGCGCCGCGCCACGTTGAGGATGACGCCCGGCTTTCCGTCCACGCGGATGAGCGTGGTCGGGGGCGCCACTCCCTCCGCCACCGAGCCCAGGTCGGCCAGGCGAAGCGGCGCCTCCGGCGTGCCCCCCACCACCACCTGCGCCACGTCCTGCGCGCTGCGCAGCTCGCCGCTGACGATGCCCAGCGACTGCTCGTGGGCCTCGGAGAGCCGCGCCACCGCCTGCACCCGGTTCTGGGCGCGGAGCCGCTCGGCTACCAACGGCACCGAGAGGTGCGCCGCGGAGAGGCGGGCGGCGTCCAGAAGGACCTGCACCTCCGGGACGTCGCTCGACTGCACGGTGACGAGACCCACGCCGGGCAGGCCCGAGAGCGCCGGCCGGATCGTGTATTGCGCCACCTCGTAGAGCTGCTGCGGCGGGTAGGGGCCCTCGACGTTCATCGAGAGGATGGGGAAGCTGCTCGGCAACACCCGCTCCGCCACCAGATCCGTCTCGGGCGGCAGGGAAGACCGCGCTTCCGCCAGGCGCGAGAGCACCAGCGGGTGCGCCTTCTCCATGTCGGTGTCGGGCGAGAAGAAGAGCGACAGCTCCAGCGCGCCGCGGATGGTCTTGCTGCGCACCTGGGTCACGCCGGGGATGCTCGCGAGCTCCGCCTCGAGCGGCCGCGTCAGTCCGGCGAGCACCGTGGCCGCCGGCGCGCCGGGAAGCGAGGCCACCACCTGCTCGCGGGGGAAGGTGACCTCCGGGTACACGCCCTTCGGCATGCTCGCCGACGCCCAGAGGCCGCCGGCGGCCGCCGCGGCCGAGACGAAGAGCAGCGCCCGCCCGTGCCGCAGCGCCATCGCGGCCGTGCTCATCGCGCCGCGCCGTCCCGCGCCTGCATCGGTTGCGCCTGGACCCTGGTGCCGTCGGGCAGCGCGTAGTTGCCCTGGACGATGACCTCGGCGCCTTCCGCGAGCCCCTCGCCGATGGCGGCGAAGCGCCCGTCTTTCGCCTCCACCTTGACCTTCGTGCGCTTCGCCTTGCCCTCCTGCACCACCTCCACCGCCGCGCCGTCCGGGCCGGCCAGGAGCGCCTGCTCCGGGACGCGCAGCGCGCCGCGGCGCACGTCCACCGCGATCTGCGCCCGCGCGAAGGAGCCGATGCGCAGCGCGCCGTCGGCGTTGTCCGCGCGAAGGCGCACCAGGGCCGCGCCGGTGGCCGGATCCAGCGTGGGGGAGATGGCGATGACCTGGGCGCCGAAATCGCGGCCCGGCAGCGCGTCCACGTGCAGCGAGGCCTGCTGGCCAGGGCGGACGCGCGCCGCCAGCGCCGGCGCCACCGGCGCGCGCAGCTCCAGCGGCGAGACCCGCGCCACCTCCACCACCGGCCTGTTCGCATCCACCGGCTCTCCCGCGGGCACGAAGAGGTGCGCCACCACGCCGTCGAAGGGCGCGCGTAGCTCGCTGCGGACCAGCTGGTTGCGGGCGGTGGAGCGTGCGGCCTGCGCGCTCTTGAGGGCGCCTTCCGCCTGGGCCAGCGCGTACCGGTCGTCCTCCACCTCCTGCGCCGCGGCCACTCCGGCTTTCAGGGCCTCTTCCGCGCGAGCGAGCTTCGCTTCGGCGTTGCGCTGCTGCGCGCGGGCCTGCGCGAGCTGCGCCTCCGCCTGCGAGAGCGCGTCGCGCAGCGGCGTCGCGTCCAGCCGCGCCAGCACCTGGCCCTGGCGCACGGCGTCGCCTTCGCCCACCAGCACCGCGCCCAGCCGGCCGGCCACCAGCGGCCCGAGCTTCACGTCCATGCCCGGAGGCGCGGACAGGTCTCCCGCGACCTCCACGATCTCGCTCACGTCGCCGCGGCTCGCCTTCACCACCTGGACCACCAGGGGCGGCGGCGCCTCCGGCTCGGCCGCCTTGCTGCAGGCGGCCAGCGCGACGAGGAGCAGCGCCGCCCTACAGAGCCTCACCCGCCGCCTCCTCCATGTCCGCGAGCGACTGCTGCGCGGCCAGCGCCGCATCGCTCGCCTCGCCTTCCGCGCTGGTCAGCTCTCCCTGGGCCTGCAGCACCTGCACCAGCGGCGCGCGCCCCAGCTCCCAGGCGTCGCGGGCCATCTTCACCAGCCGCCTCGCGGCGGGGACGATCTCCTGCGCGAACGCCGTTGCCCGTGACGCCGCCGCGTCCCACCTGGCGCGGGCCGTGCGCAGCGCCGCCTGCCGCCGCTGCAGCGCCGCCGCGGCCTGGGCCGACGCGACCGCCGCCTGCGCCTGCGCCTCGTGCACGCGCCCGCCGTTCCAGGAGAGGAGCGGCAGATCGAAGGCGAGCCCGGCGCGCACGCCCACGCTGGTCCGGTCCTGCAGGTCCATCAGCTCGATGGAGAGGTCGGGGATGGGCCGCACCGCGGCGCGCTCCCGCGCCGCCCGCGCCAGCGCCGCGTCCTCCTGGCGGAGGAACGCGCGGACCTCCGGATGCTGCGCCGTGCGCCCGAGCAGCTCGGCGAGGGGCGGAACCGGCTGCAGCGGAAGGAGCGCATCGGCGGCCTGCAGCGACGATGCGTCCGGGAGCGCCAGGGCGCGGCCCAGCTCCTGCCGCGCCGAGATCAGCGCCGCGGCGCGGTCGTCGCGTTCCTGCACGGCGCGGCGGCGCGACAGGTCGGCCTGCACCGCCTCCAGCTGCGGCGCGAGGCCGGAGCGGACCTTGGCGTCCGCGCGCGCCGCGAGCTCCTGCGCCAGCCCGAGCGCACGCTCGGCGAGCTGCGCGCGCGTCTGCGCCGCCGAGAGCGAGGCATAGGCCCTGCGCACCGCCGCGTGGAGCTGCAGCAGGCGCGCCTCGGCGTCGGCCCGCGCCGCCTGCACGTCGCGCTCTGCGGCCGCGATGGCGGTCCCGCGCTGTCCGAGCACCGGCAGCTTCAAATCGAAGGTGCCGAACACCTTGGGATCGTCGGGACCGACGCTGATGCCGACGGTGGGATTGACGAGCTGCCCCGCGACCTCCACGCCCGCCTGCGCCGCGCGCACCGACTCCCGCGCCGCCAGCGCCTCGGGGCTGGCCGCCCTCGCCCGCGCGAACGCCTCTTCCAGGTGCAGGGACTGGGCGAGCAGGGCGAGCGCGAGGAGTGCCACGGGGAGGCGGAGTGTACCGGAATGCTTTGACCTGTCATCTGCGCGGACGCACGATGCGCGCCTTTCGGAAAGGACCGTGAGACATGCTCGCACTGCTCCTCGCCGCCTCGACCGTTGCGCTGCCCGGCGCGCAGCCGCCGGTCTTCATGGACTACCTCGCCACCGACGGAGCCACCGTCTGGGTGCCGGGCGCGAACACGGGAAAGGTCTTCGTGCTCGAGGCGGGAAGGTTCCGCACCGTGGAGGGCTTTGCCACCAGGAAAGGCCGCAACGATCGCCTGCTCGGTCCGACTTCCGTCGGCATCGGACGGGGATTTGCGTACATCGGCAATCGCGGCGACTCGACCATCTGCGCGGTGGAGGCGCGCTCGCTGGAGAAGAAGGGCTGCGCCGAGGTGCCCGGCATGCCCGACGGCACCTTCTTCGTCGCGCCCACGGCCGAGGTCTGGGTGACCACGCCGCGGGAGAAGTCGATCCGGATCCTCGACGTGAAGGACGCCGCCGCGCCCAGGGCGGTGGGGAAGATCGACCTCGACGGCGAGCCGGAGGGCTACGCCATCGATCCCGGCCGCGGCCTGGTCTTCACCAACCTCGAGGACAAGGACCGCACGCTGGTGATCGACGCCAGGGAACGAAAGGTCGTGGCCACCTTCGACCCGGGCTGCGGGCAGGCGGGCCCGCGGGGAATCGCGGTGGATCCGAAGCGCGGGCTCCTCCTCGTCGCCTGCACCGACGGCGTGGTGGCGCTCGACGCGCACAGCGGTGCGCGCAAAAGCCGTCTCGACACCGGCGCGGGGGTGGACAACATCGACTATCTCGCCGAGCGCAAGCGGGTCTACGCCGCCGCGGGCCGCGAAGCACGGCTCACCGTCGCGGAAGTGGGCGACGACGGCAGCTTCAGGAAGGTTTCGCAGCAGGCGGTGGGCAAGGGCTGCCGCGTGGTGGTGGCCACGCCCGACGGCACCGCGTACGTGGCCGACGGCGGGGCGGGCCGGCTCTGGGTCATCCCGCGACCGTAGGCCACTCTGCGAGCCGCGGCAGCCGCAGCCGGCCGTCGCTCACGCGCCGCGCCGCGAAGGGCCGCACCGAGCGCTCGCGGAAGGCGCGCTTCCAGGCCGCGAACGCGCCGCCGGCGCGCCAGGCGTCGAGCGCGGCCAGGCCTGCGTCCTCCGAGCCCTGCGCCAGCATGTACTCCACCCACGCCCAGCGCGGGCTGGTGGGCCGGATCTCCGCGCGCCCGCGAAGCTTCGCGCGAAGGTAGGCCACCCGGCGCTCCGTCTCCTCGACCGGCGTGAAGGGTGCCCCGTCCATCGGCGTGTTGCGCTTGGCGACGAAGGGAGCGCAGCCGAAGCTGACCGGGACGATGGCGGAGATCTCCCTGGCGAGCTGCACCAGCTCGTCGAGGTCGCGGTCCTCCTCGCCGGGCAGCCCGAGCATCAGGTAGAGCTTGAGCCGCTGGAAGCCTGCCTCGCGCGCCAGCCCCGCCACTCGCAGGAGCTGCGCCGCCGTGGTCTTGCGATCGAGGGCGGTGCGCAGCCGCTCGGAGGCCCCGTCTGCCGCGGTGGTCAGCGTCCGCGCGCCGGCCTCTGCGAGCAGCCCCACCAGCTCGGGGCGGGCGCAGAGACGGTCGGCCCGCAGCGACGAGATGCCCACCGCGCGCCCGTCGTGCACCAGCGTCCGCACCAGTTCGACGATGCGCGGGTGGTCGGTGACCGCGGCGCCCACCAGGCCCACCCGCGCGGCGTGGGGAGGAATCAGCTCCAGCACCCGCTCCGGCTCGACCGTCCTCATGCCGCCATTGGTGGTGCGCCGCATCACGCAGTAGGTGCAGCCCCGCGAGCAGCCGCGCTCCGGCTCGATCAGGAACATCGAGCGCAGCTCGGTGTGCGGAGTGAGGATCTGCGAGCGCGCCGGCAGCCGGCCGTCGTCGGCCTTCGCCACCGCCGGCCAGGCCGGGGAGAGGCCGGGAAGGAAGAATCCGGGATGCCGCAAGAGCCGCGCCTGCAGCTCGTGGCGGGGCAGGGTCAGCGCGTCGCAGAGGACGTGGATCAGCTCCTCCGCCTCGCCCATCACGATCACGTCCGCGAACGGCGCCAGCGGGACCGGGTTGGAGAAGGTCAGGGGGCCCCCGCACACCACCAGCGGGTGCCGCTCGTCGCGCTCCTCGCGCAGGAGCGGAATGCCGGCGAGGTCGAGCATCTCGAAGATGCCGGCGATCTCCAGCTCGTACGAGACGGAGAACGCGAGGCAGGGGAACTGCGCGAGCGGCTGCTGCGATTCGTAGGTGCAGAGCGGCACCCGGGCGGCGCGCCATCCGGCGGCATCGTCGGGCAGGAAGGCGCGCTCCGCCGCGGCGTCGTCGTGGGCGTGGATCTCGCGGTAGATGGTCTGGAAGCCGAGCGAGCTCATGCCCACGTGGTACGGACTCGGATAGCAGAGCGCGACGCGGGTGCGCGCCTGCTTGCGCAGCGTGCCTTGCTCGTCGGCGAGACGATCGCGGAGCGGTTCGAGGAGCGGCCAGCGCATGGAACCGGCAATTGTAAGATAGAAGATCGGCATGCGCCTGCTCCCGTGGCTCGCCTGCCTGTTCGCCTGCGCGGAGTGGAGGATGAAGCCCACCTTCCCCGCCGCGGCGGCCGGATTGCCGGTCATCCACGAGCAGGCCCTGCTCGGGATCTCGCAGGCCGGAGACGCCGCGGTCGCGCAGCTCGTCGATGCCGACGGGCAGCCGCCCGAGCTTGCGCTGCTGGCCTTTGACCGGAGGGGCGGGCCTTCGCGCAGCCTGCTGGTCGCGCCCGCGGAGATTGCGGCCCAGGTTGGCCGGCGGCTGCGCCAGGAGGGCCGGCGGCTGTCGCCGCTCCTCGGCGAGATGGTGGTTCTCGGCTGGCCCGCCGCCGTTCGGCGCGCGCGGGACCTCGGCTACGAGCCGCGCGCCGCGGCGCTTCCCGAGCCCGGCGGAAAAGTGTTCGCGATCCAGGGAGAGGCCGCGGCAGGCGCGCTGCCGCTCGCGCTGCAGATCCAGGCCGGGCGCGAGGAGGTCGCGCTGCTGCTCGCGGACGGCGGCGGCGACGCATTGGAGCTCGCGCGCGTGAACCTTTCCGGAGCGCCGCTCGCGCAGGTCCTCTGGATCCAGGCCGGCGTGGCGTGGCTGCTCGCCGGGTCGGTGCGGCCCGGAGAGCCGCTCCACCGCGCTGCCGGACTGCGTCCCGCCGTCCTCTCCCGCGGCGAGGCGCAGCTCCACGATCTGCACGGGCGCGAGGATCGCGCGGCCGGCGACCTCGACGCCGCGCGACGGGAGTTCGCGCGCTCGGTGGCCTGCGACCCGTCCTATGCGGACGGCCTGTACGACGCCGCCGCGGCCGCGGCGGCCGCGGGCGCCGCCGAGGAGGCGGTGACGCTCCTGCGCCGCGCCGCCGCCGTCGAGCCGGGCCGCGTGCAGGTGCGGGGGCGCGACGACCCGGACCTCAAGCCGCTGAGGGTGCGGGCGGACGTCCAGGCCCTGCTCGGCCTGAAGCGGCTGCCCCCTGACGATCGCTGAGCGCTCGCGCTCGCGCGACGCCGCCCCGATCCCGGACGGCGTTGTGCTAGCTTCCGCCCTCCATGATTCCCCTCCTCCTGTCGCTGCTGCTGGCGCAGTCCGGCCTCTCCGAGGATCGCGCTCGCGAGATCCTTCCCCGCGCCGATCTCCATACC
Organism: Myxococcales bacterium; assembly: GCA_035702105.1. Taxonomy (GTDB): domain Bacteria; phylum Myxococcota; class Myxococcia; order Myxococcales; family 40CM-4-68-19; genus 40CM-4-68-19. The sequence continues at coordinate 24,781 of DASSQZ010000120.1, forward strand.
CTGAACGATGCGCAGCGGGCGCAGTTCCTCGAGATCGCCGGCGACACCTTCGACTACGCAGGCTGCAACGACACGCTCGCGCGCTGCCTCGGCGCCACGGTGACCGACCGCCACGCGCTGCGCATGAGCGAGCTGATCAAGGCCATGCTGCTGGAAGGCGGAAACCCCTCACAGATCATCGAGCAGGTCGAGCGCTACTACGCGAGCTTCGCGCCGGCCAGGCGGCAGAAGATCGACGACGCCGACTGCCCGGTCCTCGGCGACCCCAAGGCCAGGGTGGCGGTGGTCGAGTTCTCCGACTACCAGTGCCCGCACTGCGCCCACGCCGTCCAGCCGCTGCACGACCTGGTCAAGGCGCTGCCCGGCAAGGTGCGCCTCTGCTCCAAGTACTTTCCGCTCCCCGGCCACCCGCGGGCCCAGATCGCGGCGGCCTGCGCCGAGTTCGCGCGGCAGAAGGGCAGGTTCTGGGAGATGAACGACCTGCTCTTCTCCCACCAGGACGAGCTGGACGACGCCCAGCTCAAGGCGCTGGCGCGGCAGGCCGGGCTCGACGGCGAGGCCATGCTCAAGCAGGTCTACGGAGGCAGGTTCGACGCCACCATCGAGAGGCAGAAGAAGGAGGGGCTGGCCGCCGGGGTGAACGCCACGCCCACACTCTTCTTCAACGGCCGCCAGTACACGCTTCCCATCAAGCAGGAGTTCCTCGTCTTCTCCGCCCAGGACGAGGACGAGTGGCAGCGCAACAAGGGCGGGTGGGACAAGAACTGACCGTAGAAATACACGTCCCCTGTTGAGCGGGGGCCCACTGCGGGCGCATTCTGTGATCGCGTGAACGACGACCCGAACCGCCTTCGGCAGTCCGGCGCGTGGAGGCTGCTCGAGGCCACCTCCGCGCTTCTCCGCGCGCTTCGCGAAGGCCCGGGTACCCTCTTCGACGAGCTGAGCGGGCTGTCCCCGAGCCGCGCGGTCCTCGCCGGCGATCTCGCCGAGATGCAGCCGTGCGATCTGCTCAACTTCCTCCACCAGGGACGCCGCAGCGGCGTGCTGCTGACGCGCTCGAACGGCGTGGAGCGGGGCATCGTCATCCTCGACGGCAACGTCGCCTGGGCCTGCTCCACCAGTCCCGGCGAGCTCCTCGGAGAGCTCCTCGCCCGGAGCGGCCTCGCCGACCGCGGCCGCGTGGCGCAGGTGCTGCGCGAACAGGACCCGGCGCCGGGACGGAAACGGCTGGGCCAGCTTCTCCTCGAGCGCGGGGTGATCTCGGCGGAGTCGCTCGCGCACGGGCTGCGGCACCAGGTGGTGGAGATCTTCCTCGGGCTCCTGGTGGTGAAGTCGGGAGACTTCGTCTTCCTGCGCGGAGTGGACCGAGCCGCGCTGCCCAGCGTGCTCTCGCTGGATACCCAGGGGATGCTCCTCGACGGCCTGGTCCGCCTCGACGAGATGGAGGTGTACCGCACGCGCGTGCCCGGCTCCGACGCCGCGCCGCGAGCCACCGGCAAGGCCGTCGACGACGAGCTGGCGGACGACGCGAAGCGCGTGCTCGACGCGGCCGACGGCGCGCGCACGGTGTCCGACCTGGCGCGGGCCACCGCGCTGGGAGAGTTCGAGACCACCCGGGCCGTGTACCGGCTGATCGAGCTCGGGTACCTGCGGCTTTGAGCGACCCGCTCGGGCAGAGACCGGTGCCGCTGCTCACCGGGGACCTGCCCGGGACCTCGGGGCTCGTCCGCGTCAGCGAGGACGACTTCCTCGTCGAGGAGCTTCCGCTCTACGAGCCCTCCGGAGCGGGAGAGCATCTCTTGCTCACGGTGGAGAAGCGCGGCCGCACGACGCCGGAGGTGGTCAAGGCGCTGGCCCAGGCGCTCTCGGTGCGCGAGCGCGACGTGGGAACCGCGGGCCTCAAGGACAAGCGTGCCGTGACCGTGCAGCGCATCAGCGTCGCCACCCGGGCGGCGCCCGAGGAGGCCCTGAAGATCGCCGGGCCGGGCTTCCGGGTCCTCGCCGCCGCGCGCCACGGCAACAAGCTGCGGCCCGGACACCTGAGCGGGAACCGGTTCCGCATCGTGGTCCGCGGCGTCGTGCCCGAGGCGCCGGCGCGCGCAGAGGCGGTCTGCGAACGGCTGCGGGCACTCGGCGCGGCGAACCTGTTCGGGCCGCAGCGGTTCGGCAAGTACGGAGACAACGCGGCGCTCGGGCGAAGCATCCTCCTGCGCGAGAAGCAGGTGCGCGACCGCTTCCTGCGGCGGATGGCCCTCTCCGCCTTGCAGTCGGAGCTGTTCAACCGCTGCCTCGCCGCCCGCATCGAGGACGGCCTCTTCGCCACCGCCATCGCGGGCGACGTGCTCAAGAAGCGCGACAGCGGCGGGCTCTTCGTCTGCGAGGATCCCGCGGCCGACGCGCCCCGGGTCGAATCCGGCGAGGTGGATCCGGCAGGTCCGCTGCCCGGCCATGCGCTGTTCGCCGCTCGCGACCAGGCGCTGCTTCGCGAGCAGGCGGTGCTGGCGGAAGCGCAGGTGGACCCTGCCTGGTTCGCCGCGGGAGGCGGGGAGATGGAGGGTGCGAGAAGGCCCTACCGCATCCCCGTGGCCGGGCTGCGCGTCGAGCCCGCCGGGGCCGGCGCGTTGGCGCTGGAGTTCGTGCTCCCCCGGGGCAGCTACGCGGTCTGCGTGCTGCGCGAGGTGACCAAGGCCGATGTGGCCACGGCGGATTTTTCGGTCTGAACATGATTGTTTGACCGCGCCCGCGACTGGCGGTAGCTGTGGCCTGCATGAGAGCCCGGCTCTGGATCTTCACTGCCCTTCTGGCGCTGGCGCTGGCCCTCAACCTGGCCCGCGTTTCGCTCAGCATCGCCCAGACCGGAGAGGACACGATGCGGGCCCGCGTGGCCTCCGCCAGCAACGCGCTGCGCACGCAGATCGACCTCATCGACGCCCGCCTCGCGCCGCGGGCGGTGGCCTCGGCGCCCGACCTCATCGACGCGCTCCGGCCGCCTGCCGACTCCACGCTTCCGCCTCCCCGGCCCGACGAACGCGCGCTGCGCGCGGCGGCGGCGGTGCTCATGCCGGAACCGGATTTCCTGGCCGTGGTGAGCCCGCAGGGCGCCGCGCTCACCAGGCGCGCGAAGCCCGCGCAGGTGCTCGACGACGCCGGCAAGGTGCCGCTGGCGAAGGCTGCCACCGGCGCGACGCCTTCGCCCACCTTCGCTCCCTTCGAAGGCTCCATCTACCGGCTGGAGGCGGCGCGCGTGCCAGGGACCCAGGCGGCGGCGGTGGTGGGAACCCTGGTGGACGATCGGCTTGCCGCGCAGCTCAAGAGCCAGGTGGACGCCGACGTGACCCTGCTCCAGGGCGGCAAGGTCATCGCCAGCTCGCTGCCGCAGGGGGAGGAGCGCACGCGCCTTTCCCGCTGGGCGGCATCGCCGGGTCCGGGCTACGGCGTGCTCCAGATCCACCTGCCGCTGGTCGGGACCGCGCTCTCCGGCAAGCTCCCCCGCGGAACGTCGCGATTTGCCGTGCGCGGCGCCCTCATTCCCCTCGAAGGCGGGGTGCAGGCGGCGGTGACGGTGCCGGCCTCGCCCTATCTCGCCTGGCTCGGCCGGTATCAGGCCTTCTATCTCGTCGGACTGGTGCTGCTGGTGCTGTTCGGGTTCTTCTGGGGCCTTCCGGTCAAGCCCGAAGAGGTGATCCAGCGCGTCGAGCTGACCGAGCCGCAGTCGCAGGTGATGGGGCCGCCGCGCAGGCAGCCGCGGCCCACCCTGCTCGAGACCGACGCCGGCGAGGCCCGGCCGGCGCCGCCGCCGCCCACGCGCGACGTTCCCTGGTCGCCGGGCGAGGGCCCCTCGGGAGAGCATCGGCTGGTCGAGAGTGCCGCCGCGGCGGGCGGAGCAGGTGCCGCGGCCGCTGCGCCTGCGGAGGCCGCTGCGCCTGCGGAGGCCGAGGCGGCGCCGGCGCCCGAGTCCGCCGCGGAGGGGGAGAAGAAGCCGGCGGAGGCGGCCGGCGGCGAGCCGCAATGGTCCTTCGCGCCGACCGCGGGACAGTTCACCAAGGAAGAGACCGCCGAGCCCGGAGGAGGCGGCGATGCCGCGGCGGCGGCCACGCCCGCTCCCGACTGGGAGATGCCCGTGCCCCTGCCTCCCCCGCCGGCGGAGGCCGCCCCGCAACCCGAGCTGTCCGCGCGCAAGGACGACTTCAGCTTCGCCGGCCTGATGGGGGAATCCGCGCCCGGTGCGGAGGGTGGAAACGGCGCGCACGCCCTCGCCGGAGAAGCGGAGGCGCACGGGGAGAAGGCGCCGGCCGCGGCGGCGACGTTTCCGGGCGACGAGCCCACACGGATCGAACCGGTCAGCGCGGCGCTCCTGGAGAAGCTGCGCGAGCGCGACGAGGAAGCCGGTCAGGCCACGCGGGTCGAGGCGGTCAGCGCCTCGCTGCTCGACAAGCTGCGCGAGCGCGACGCGGAGCCCGCGGCTGCCGCGCCGGCACCTGCCGCCGGGACTCCTCCTGCCGAGGCCGCCGCCGGCGAGGCTGCGCCGGCGGAGCCTGGCCTGACGCAGGCGGCTGCCGAGTCCGCAGGGGCCGAGGCGGCGGTTGCCGAAGCGGCTGCCGCCGCGGCGCCGATGCAGGCACCCTCGCCTGCGGCAGCGGAGGAGGCCGATCCCGACGAGCCGCACTGGCGCGAGACCTTCGACCGCTTTCGCCAGCTCAAGGCGCAGCTCGGCGAGCCCGTGGACCGCATCACCTTCGAGCGGTTCGCCGCCAAGCTGAAGAAGAACCGCGCCGACCTGGTGGTGAAACACCGCTGCAAGGGCGTGCGCTTCTCCGTCTACGAAAAGGACGGCAGGGCGGCGATCAAGGCGTCGGCGATCCGTTAAGGGGCGGAGAGCCGGGCGCGGTGGAACTTCTCCAGCTCGGCGTTCGCGCGCACGAGCGTCGAGAGCCTCGCGGTCACCGCCTCGAGCGATTGCCCGGGCAGCGCGACATAGCCCTCGCCGTCGGCAAGGCCGGTGTAGACGCGGTTGCCGATGCAGCCGAGGCTCATCGCCGGACGCCCCGAGTCGAGCGCCTGCGGCAGCGCGGCGCAGGTGGGGCGCCCCATCGCCGGCGCCTCGGGTGCAACTCCGGCGGCCTGCGCCGCCTCCGCCAGCGATGGGGCAACCCTGGTGATCGGCGGCGTCGGTCCAGAAGATCGCGCCGTCGGCGGCAAGCTTCCAGTAGGAGCAGCTCGCCGGCCCCGCGGGCGCGTGCGCAACCCCTGCGGGAGGCGAAGGGCGGAAGGCGATGCCCACGGCGGGCAGGGGAAGATGCAGCGCCTGCTGGATCGGGTCGGACATGCGCCCGACCTAACTCATCTGGGCGTGAGATACCAGTCTTCCTGGCCGGGCTGCCGCTCGCTGCCGCAAGCCTGGGTGGGCTCGCTTCCGGCCATGAAGACCTCGCGCACCGCGTAGGGATCGGCGTCGCTCGCGAGGCAGCCGGTGTTGCGGTTGATCTGCACCTGCGTCACGCCCGGCGGCGGCGCGGGCCACTCCTCGGGCGGCTGGTTCGCGGTGGCGGCGCGCATCCAGGAAAGCCACATCGGCCCCGCCGCATGTCCGCCGGTCTCGGAGGGCCCCAGCATCTCGTGGGTGTCGAAGCCCACCCAGCCGCCGGCGAGCAGGGACGGAGTGAACCCCACGAACCAGGCGTCGCGGTGCTCGCTCGCGGTGCCCGTCTTGCCCGCAGCGGGCCGTCCCAGCGCCGAGAGCGAGTGCGCGGTGCCGGCGGGATCGTCGATCACCGAGCGCATCATGTCGGCGACGATGTAGGCGACCTCCGGCTTCACCGCCTCCTCGAACTTCGGCTCTCCGCTGAAGAGCGTCTCGCCGTCGCGCGAGAGCACCCTGCGGATGAGCACCGGATCGGCCCTCTGCCCCTGCGAGGCGAGGGTGGCGTAGGCGTTGATCAGCTCGAGCACGCCCACCTCCCCGGTTCCCAGCGCCGCGGTGTAGCTCTGCGGAACCTCGCTGGAGAGCCCCGCCGCCCGCGCCTCCGCGCGCACCTTGTCGAGGCCCACGTCGAGCAGGAGCTTGACCGCCACCGTGTTCTTCGACTCGGCCAGCGCCCTGCGCAGCATGATCGGGCCGTCGAACTCGTCCTTCTCGAAGTTCTGCGGCTTCCATGCCTTGCCCGTCCAGGGATCGGTGATGACTTCGGGCGAGTCGTCCATGCGCGTCACCGGCGTGTACTTGCCGGTGTCCACCGCGGCTGCGTAGAGAAAGGGCTTGAACGCCGAGCCGGGCTGCCGCCGCGCCTGCGTGGCGCGGTTGAACGACGAGAGCGCGGTGTCGTAGCCGCCCACCAGGGAGAGGACGCCGCGCGTCTTCAGGTCCATGGCGACGAACGCGCCCTGCACTTTCGGCGTCTGCTCCAGCGCGAGCTCCAGCTTCCTCACCCGGGTGCCCTGCGAGGTGCGCTGGGAGACGAGCTGGACCACCCGCACGGGCACCACGTCGCCCGGGGCGAGCACGTCGGCGGGCGCCCTGGGCGCGGGAGTGCTGCGCTCCGGCTTGAAGGGGCGCGCCCACGGCATGGTGGAGAAGGGCACGTTCCCGGCGATGCCCGGCGCCAGCTCCACCACCGCCGCGGCCGGCGACACCGAGGTGACCACGCCCGAGTAGATCTCGCCCGCGCCGAGCGCCCGCACCCTGGCCGCGCGGGCCAGCATGTCCGGCGAAAGCCGGCCCTCCGCCGCGGCGGCGCTCTCGGCGGCGGCCTCGGTGTCGTCGCCCTCGTCCGGCTTCCTCCTGCCCGCGCTGCGGCGCACCGCCGCCGCGTGGATGCCCTCCAGGTCGAGCACCCAGGCCTGCTCCGGCGAGAGCGCCACCGAGGCGAGCCTGCGGCCCAGCGCCGCGCGGTAGGCGTCGAGGCGGGCCGCATCCAGCTTCTCCTCCGGCCCGCGGTAGCCCTGGCGCTTGTCGATGGCGCGCAGGTTCTCCTGCACCGCGGTCTCCGCCGCCTGCTGCAGGCGCGGATCCATCGCCACCTCCACCCGCAGCCCGGCGGTGTCCACCTGCGCGTCCCCGAACTGCGCGACCAGCTGCCGGCGCACCTCGTCCAGGTACCAGGCACCCGGCGGCGTGGGGGGCGGCGGCGGCAGGACGATGGGCTTCTCCACCTCGCGCGCGTGGTCGGCGGGCGAGATGAAGCCGTTCGCGAGCATGCGATCGAGCACGTAGATCTGCCGCTTCTTGGCGCGCTCGGGATGCCGCCGCGGGTTGATGCGCGCGGGGTTCTGGGGCAGTCCGGCGAGGATGGCCGCCTCGCCCAGATCGACGTCCTGCACGTGCTTGTTGAAGTAGTAGAGCGAGGCTTCCTCGACGCCGTAGTGCGCCCGGCCGAAGTTGATCTGGTTCAGGTAGAGGAAGAGGATGTCGTCCTTGGAGAGATTGCGCTCGAGCCGCGCCGCGAGGAGGATTTCTTTTAGTTTTCGCTTCCAGCGCTTGTCGGGGCTGAGGAAGAAGTTCTTCACCACCTGCTGCGTGATGGTGGAGGCGCCCAGGCGCTTGCGTCCGGAGATCGCGTCCACCACCGCGGCGCGCAGCAGGGCCAGGAAGTTGAACCCCGGGTGGCGGTAGAAGTCCTTGTCCTCGGCGCTGAGCACCGCCTCCCGCAGCACCTTGGGCACCTTGTCGAGCGGCACCACGGTGCGGCGCTCGCGATAGAACTGGCCCACCACCGAACCGTCGGCAGCCACCACGTTGGTGACGACGAAGGGGTGGTAGTCGTTCACCGAATCGAAGGTGGGCGTCTCGCGCGAGATGTAGACGTAGCCGGCGATCGCCGTGGCGAAGCCGAGGAGCAGGAGCGTGGCCAGGGTCCACGCGACGCGGCGCAGCCTCACCTGCCAGCGCGGCGGCGCATCGGAGAGGTCCTCGCCGCCGTCGCCGCCTGCGACCGGGCGCATCGCCTCGACCCGGGGCTGCGCAGCCCGTGGCTGGGGCTTCGGCTGCGCCTGTGGCGCGAGCAGGACCTCGGGCGGCCGGGGGCCGTCGTGCGAAGGCGGAACCGCAGGATCCTGGGGAGCCGCCGCTGGCCGTTTGGGGGGAGGCATGGGAGCTGGGCTGGAGGATGCAACAGGGGAAGGCGCCGCGTCCATGCAAAGAGCGCGCGCAGGGCGCTCTCAGAGCACGCGCATGTACCGGGTCCTGGGCAGGCGCCGGAATCCTTCCCGCACGTACAGGTGCGCCGCCCTGCCGTGGCCGCGCACCACCTCCAGGTGCACGCTCTCGCAGCCCTCCGTTCGCGCCTCGCGGAGCGCGCGGCGCAGGAGCGCCCGGCCCACTCCGCCGCCGCGCCGTTCCGGCACCACGTAGAGCTCGTCGAGCCAGGCGGTGGCGCCTCCGCGCTCGAGCTGGTGCGAGAAGCTCAGGATGGCCACGCCCAGCGCCGCCTCCCGCTCCGACGCGATCAGCGCGAGGCCCTTTCCCCGGAGCAACTCCCGCAGCGCCCGGAGCAGGGTCGCGCCGCTCATCCCGATGCCGTGCTCGCGGTACTGCGCCTCGAGCAGCGGAAGGGCGGCCGCGCAGTCGCGCGGCGTGAGCCTGCGGATCTTCATCCGGCGGATTCTTGCGCGGCGGGGCCGCGTCCGCCATGCTGCCGCCCGTGCGCTGGTGCGTCTACCTCCTCCGCTGCGGAGACGGCACGCTCTACGCGGGCATCACCAACGACCTCTGCAAGCGCCTGGGCGCGCACCGGAGCGGCCGCGGCGCCCGCTATACCCGCGGACGCGGCCCGCTCACGCTCGTCCACCAGGAACCGGCGCGGAGCAAGTCGGCGGCGCTCCGGCGCGAGCACCAGCTCAAGCGGATGCGGCGTCGGGAAAAGCTCGCCTTCCTTGACAGCCTGCGCGGGCGCGGATAGGTGCGCGGCATGCGCATTCTGGAGCCACGATGAAGCGACTGCTCTTCGCCGCGCTGCTCGCCACCACCGCCTGCGTCACCACCGCGCAGGAAGGCGAGCAGATGCGCCAGGACATCGCCGCGCTGCGCACCGATCTGAAGAAGGAGATCGACACCGCGACCGCCGAGCGCACCCGGCTCGCCTCCGAGCAGCAGCAGCGCGGCAAGGCGCTGCAGGACGCGCTCGACCAGCTCTCCCGCGCCTCGCGCAAGAGCGGGGCGGACATGGCGGTAGATCTGGAAAAAGCCCAGAACGACGTCGCCACGCTGCGCGGACAGATCGAGGTGCTGCAGCACCGCCTCGACGCGCTGGAGAAGCAGACCCAGGAGCAGCAGAAGTCGCTGGATGCCGCCAGCCAGTTCGTGGCGCAAAGGCAGAAGGAGCTGGAGCATCCGACCGATCGCGGCGCGCTCTACAACCTGGCCCGGCAGAAGCTGGACGCGGGCCAGACCGCGCAGGCGCGGGGGCTCTTCCAGGATTTCCTCAACCGCTTTCCCAAGGACGAGCTCGCCGCCAACGCCCAGTACTGGCTGGGCGAGTCCTATTTCGCCGAGAAGAAGTGGAACGACGCCATCGTCGAGTTCCAGAAGGTGCTCAAGGACCACAAGGGCTCGGACAAGGTGCCCGACGCGCTCCTCAAGATCGGCATGTCCTTCCAGTCGCAGGGCGACTGCCAGAACGCGCTCCTCTTCTACGAAGAGGTGCAGCAGAGCCACAAGACCGCGCCCGCGGCGAAGCTGGCGAAGGAGCGGGCCGCGGCGTGCAGGAAGAAGCGCAAGTAGGATGCCCCGCTGAGCTGAGACGTTGGTGCGTGCGACGCATCGCCGCACGCGGCTCACGCCGCCAGGCCGCCGTCACTAGCATGGCACGGAGGCGAACATGCCCGGCGGAAATCCCGGCATTGCCGGCTCGGAGAGCGGTCATTTCCTCTGGTCACGGCGCGATCTCGCGTCCCTCGCCGGCTGGGGCGCCGTCCTCGCCTGCCTTGCCGCCGCGGGCGGGGCCATCCTGCGCCTGCTGTTCCCCCGCGTGCTCTTCGAGCCGCCCACCGCCTTCAAGGCGGGACGGCCCGAGGAGTACGCCGTCGGCGAGGTCTCGGAGAAGTGGATGAAGACCCAGCGCGTCTGGATCATCCGCACCCAGGACACCCTCTACGCGCTGCTCGCCATCTGCACGCACCTTGGCTGCACGCCCCGCTGGCTCGCCCCCGAGAACAAGTTCAAGTGCCCCTGCCACGGATCCGGCTACACCAAGGACGGGATCAACTTCGAGGGCCCGACCCCGCGCCCGCTCGAGCGCGTGCGCATCACGCTCGCGGACGACGGCGAGCTGGTGGTCGACAAGGCATTCCGCTACCGCTACGAGCTGGGGCAGTGGAGCGATCCGCAAGCGTACGTGAAGTTCACCGGCGCCTAGGGTCAGGCCGGCGACGCGTTCCCGATCGCGGTGCAGCAGCGTCCGCAGGGGCGTGCCAGGCGAGCTCGAAACCGGATGCGGCGGCCGCGAGGGTCGTGCCGGCCGCCGCAGGGTGAGCCGCTACTTCTTGTCCTGATTCTTCTCCATCTTGTCCTTCGACTGCACCTTCAGCTCCGTCGCCTGGTTGGTGCTGGCGTCGAAGCTCGCGCGCACGTCATCGCCCTTCTTCAGCTGGTCGAGGGTGGCGGTGCTGCCGTCGCGGGTGATGGTCGCGCTGCTCGCCACCTTGACGTCCTTGGCGCTTCCGCCCGAGGTCGGCTCGATGCTGAGCGAGCGGCTGTCCTTGTCCACCTTCTTCAGCACGCCGGAGATCTCGCTCTGCGAGCTGCTGCCGTTGCTCGCCGTGGCAGACGACTTGTCGCTCGTCGATCCGCTCGGCATCGACGGCGTCGCTGTCGCCTGGCCCTGCGATGACTTGTCGGACGCGCTCTGCGAAGAGGACGACGACTTGTCGGACGAGCTCTGCGACGACGACTTGTCGGACGGCTGCGTGCTCGAAGAGGACGAGCTGCCGTACGTCTGTGCGCTCGCCGGCACCGCCAACAGCGAAGCCGCTGCAATGGCCATCAATACGGATTTCATACGCACCTCCTTTGAGGTTCGCGGAACCTAGGCACGCCGGCACGAGCGGCAAGCCCGATTCCCGGTGCAACGGAGCGGCCCCCGGGCCCTCTGCCCGCTCATCGGGAGCGTCGTCACGTCGCTCGATGTGCGGAGGCGCCGGTGGATGGCAAGGCGGCTGCATCGGATGTGGCACGCGGTCGAGGGCGCTGGACCGCATGGACGTGCCGGATGGGATCGCCGCCGGCGCGCTCGCAATTGCTTCGGCGCCCCGCGACCGGCTGCGCAAGGGCTGCGGCAACGCAGGGGAGGGCGCTGATGGATCTGCTCGAGTTGTATCGTGCGATGGCGCGCGCGAGGGCCTTCGAGCTCGTGCAGGCGGATCTCTGGCGGCGCGGATCGATCTCCGGCGAGATGCACCTCGGCACCGGCGAGGAGGCCGTCGCCGCCGGGGTCACCGCGCAGTTGCGCCCGGGCGACGCCGTCGCCGTCGACCACCGGCCCACGCCGGTCTTCCTCCTCCTCGGAGTGGATCCCGTGCGCATGCTCGACGAGGTGCTCGGCCGCGAGCGGGGGCTCTGCCGCGGACAGGGCGGGCACATGCACCTCTTTTCGAAGGAGCACCTCGCCGCGTCGTCGGGAATCGTCGGCTCCTCGGGACCTCTGGCCGCCGGTTTCGCCCTCGCCGCGAAACGGCTGCGTCCCGGCTCGGCGGCGGTGGCGTTGTTCGGCGATGGGGCCGCGAGCCAGGGAATGCTGCTCGAGTCGCTGAACCTGGCGGCCGTCTGGCGACTTCCCCTCCTCTTCGTCTGCAAGCAGAACGGATGGGCGATCACCACCCGCACCGAGACCACCACCGCGGGCGACCTGCTCGGACGCGCCCGCGCCTTCTCGCTGGCCGCCGAGCGCGTCGACGGCGGCGACGCGATGGCCGTGTACGAGGCCGCGGGCGCGTTGCTCGAGCCCATCCGCCGGGGTGGCGGGCCGGCGTTCCTCCTCGCCGCCTGCCCGCGGCTCGATGGCCACTTCCTCGGCGACGCGATGGTCGGCGCCGCCCGGCACCCCATTGCAGAAGGAAGGGAGCTCCTCGGCAAGGTCCTCGCCGCGGCCACCGCTTCCGGCGGAGGGCCGGTCGGACAGCGGATCGCCAGCCTCGCGCACATGACCCGTGCGCTGCGCCTTGCGCGCGGAGGCTCGCGCGAGGGCAGGGACGATCCGCTCGAACGATGCCGGCGCGCCCTCGATCGCCGCGCTGCGGAGGTCGAGCGCATCGACGCCGGGGTTGCGGAGGAGATCACCAACGCCGCGCGCGCGGCGCTGGAGGAGGTGCGGCCATGAGCCGGCTCGAGTTCGGCGAGGCCATCGACCGGGCGGTGGCCCGGGCGATGGCGCGGGACGACCGCATCCTCGTCTTCGGAGAGGACGTGCCCATGCTGCGCGGACCCCTCGCGGCGCGGTTCGGCGCCTCGCGGGTGCTGGCCGCGCCCATCAGCGAGTCGGCGTTCGTGGGAGCCGCCGTCGGCGCCGCCATGGCCGGCCTGCGGCCGATCGTCGAGCTGATGATGGTGGACTTCGCCGGCGTCTGCTTCGACGCCTTCCTCAACCAGATGTCCAGGCTGCGCGACTTCTCGGGCGGCGCATGGACCTGCCCGCTGGTCGTGCGGGCGTCCTGCGGCGGCGGCTATGGCGACGGCGGCCAGCACGAGCAGGCCCTCTGGGGCCTCTTCAGCGGCATTCCCGGATTGACGGTGGTGGTCCCTTCGACTCCCGCCGACGCCGCCGGCCTGATGACGGCGGCGATCGAGCACGACGGGCCCGTGATCTACCTCGAGCACAAGCTCCTCTCCAGGAGCTGGCTCGAGTTCCTCGGCCGCGGCGGCCGCGACACGGTGGAGTTCGACGTGCCGGCGGAGGGAGCGGAGGGCGAGGTGCCGGAGGGCGCGCCCGCGGTGCCTCTCGGCAAGGCCGCGACGCGGCGCGAAGGGCGCGATCTCACCATCGCGTCGCTCGCGGTCGGCGTCCATCGCTCGCTCGCCGCTGCCGCCGGGCTGGAAGAGCGCGGCATCTCCTGCGAGGTGATCGACCTGCGGACTGCGCGGCCGCTGGACCGCGCCGCCATCGTTGCGTCGGTGAGCCGCACGGGCCGCCTGCTGGTCGTGGACGAGGACTACAGGGAAGGTGGCCTTTCGGGAGAGATCGCAGCCGCCGCGCTGGAAGCGGGCCTCGCGCCGCGGTTCGCGCGCGTCTGCCTGGAAGGAACGCTGCCTTACGATCGCGTGCGCGAGGCGCGGGCGCTGCCGAACGTGGAACGCATCCGCCAGCGGGCGCTCGAGCTGATGGGGTGAGGCTGTCGCGCAGGTGCTGGAGCGTGCGCCGCAGCTGATGATGCGCGGCGGGGGT
>DASSQZ010000121.1:0-2963 GCA_035702105.1 Myxococcales bacterium
TCGCCACAGGTAAAGGCATGCCGGTTCTGCGACCAGCCGGGAACGAGGAGCAGCGGCTGCCCGAAGATGGGCTGATCCCAGGCCTGCGGCACCGGCCTGTAGCGCGAGATCTGCAGCACCCAGCCATCGGCCGTGGGCGCGTCGTAAATCTCCTTTCGATACAAGGACTTGAACGCGACTGCGTCGAGGTTGCGGAGGGTCGGGGCGGTGGACGATTCGAGGCGGCGCATGGCTCCTTTGGCTCTGCATCGCGGCCTCGACCCCCGGCTGGGTCCGCGCCTCTCTAAACTATGGCAGGTTCGATGGGACGGCAAACATCCAGGGGCAGGATCCCCCGGCCCATCGCTTCCCGGGCAGCCTCAGAGGCGCTCGCTGGGCATGCGCTGCTGCGCCTCGCCCGCGAGGAGCGCGCGCGCCTCGCCGGCGAGGTAGAGGGAGCCGCAGCAGAGCACCAGGCCCGGCTCGCTCCTCGCCGCCGCGAGCGCCGCGGCGACAGACCCGTGCACTGCCCCGGGATGCAGGCGCGCAAGCTGCTCTGGCGGCACCGCCCTGGGCGAGTCGGGGGCGCAATAGTGCACGCTCGCCGCCAACGGCGCGAGCTGCTCCAGCATCGCCGCGGCGTCCTTGTCCTGCAACGCGCCGAACACGAGCCGCAGCGGCCGCCCGCCGAGGAGCGCGGGGATGGCGTGTGCCAGCGCGCGCGCGGCGTGCGGGTTGTGCGCGCCGTCGACATACACGTCGCCGAAGCGCTCCAGGCGCCCGGGCCAGCGCACCGTGCGCAGACCCTCCTCCGCATGCCGCGGCTCCACCAACCCGCTCGCCTCCAGGAGCGCGCAGGCGAGCGCCGCATTTGTGCGCTGGTGATGCCCTTCGAGCGCGAGGTCTCCTGCGCGCACCACCCAGCGCGGACCGGCATAGCAGAAGCCCCTGACATCGCGGCTCTCGAACCGGTAGTCGCGCCCCGGCCTCCAGAGCGTCACGCCCGCGGCGTCCGCGCATCGCTGCAGCACCTCCGCCGCCTCGCGCGGCTGCCCGGCGCTCACCACCGGCGCGCCCGGCTTGATGATGCCGCCCTTCTCCGCCGCGATGTGCGAGAGGGTCGGCCCGAGGTACTGGGTGTGCTCAAGCCCGAGCGGCGCCACCGCGCAGGCCCGCGGCGAGACCACGTTGGTCGCGTCGAGCCTTCCGCCGAGCCCCACCTCCACCACCATGACGTCCACCTCGCGAAAGGCGAGAAACCCCATCAGCGTGACGATCTCGAAGAAGGTCAGCCCCGGCTCCCCCAGCGACCACGGCACCCTCGCGCGCACCTCGTCGAGCAGCTCGCAGGCGCGCTCCTCGGAGATGGGCTCGCCGCCGATGCGGATGCGCTCGCAGAAGTGGCCCAGGTGCGGGCTCGTGTAGAGCCCGGTCCGCAGGCCCGCCGCGCGCAGCGCCGCCTCGGCGAAGGCGCAGGTGGATCCCTTGCCGTTGGTGCCCGCGACGTGCAAGGCGGGCGCGCTCCGCTCCGGATTGCCGAGCAGCGCGCAGGCCTCGCGCATCCGCTCGAGCCCCAGCTTCACGCCGAAGTTGCCGCGGGCGAAGAGCAGCTCTTTCAGCTCGTCGAATCGCATGGCAAATCGAAGACGCGGAGATACTTGCGCACGCGCTCCTGCAGCGTGGGCGCCGCCACGCGCTCGCAGAGCCAGTCGGCGGCGTAGTCGCGGCAGATCTGCGGCCGGTCGTGGTAGATGGCGCAGAGGTTGTCGGCGGTGAGGTGGGGGCAACGGACGCCCAGCGGCTTTGCCAGCGCGGCGATGTCGGGCGCGACGCAGCAGGCGCCGCACTTCGTGCACTCGATGCTCACGCGAGCAGGCCGAGCAGTTGCGAGAGGCGCTCGCGCATCTCCTTGCGGTGCACGATGGCGTCGATCATGCCGTGCTTGAGCAGGAACTCGCTGCGCTGGAACCCCTCGGGCAGCTTCTGGCGGATGGTCTGCTCGATGACGCGGGGGCCGGCAAAGCCGATCAGCGCCCGCGGCTCGGCGAGGATGACGTCGCCGAGGAAGGCGAACGACGCCGCCACGCCGCCGGTGGTGGGATCGAGCAGGACGCTCACATAGGGCTTCTGCACCTGGCGGAAGCGGGCCAGCGCTGCCGACGACTTGGCCATCTGCATCAGCGAGAAGATGGCCTCCTGCATGCGGGCGCCGCCGCTGGCCGAGAAGACGATGGCCGGGACGCGCCGGTCGGTCGCGCGCTCGAACACGCGGGTCACCTTCTCGCCCACCACCGAGCCCATCGACCCGCCCATGAAGCCGAAGTGGAAGGCGCCGACGGAGACCTCCCGGCCGGCGATGCGGCCCATGCCGGAGAGGAACGCCTCGCCCTCCCCGGAGGACTTCTGGCTCGACTTGATGCGCTCCTTGTACTTCTTGGAATCGGAGAACTGGAGCGGGTCGGTGCTCTCCAGCCCCAGGTCGTGCTCGACGAAGCTCTCCGGGTCGAGCACCAGCTCGAGACGCCTTCGCACCGGCAGGGGAAAGTGCTCGTCGCACCTGGGGCAGACTTCCAGGTTCTTCTCGACGTCCTGCTTGTAGACGATCTCGCCGCAGCCGTCGCACTTGATCCAGAGCCCCTCCATGCGCGACTTGCGCTGCTCGGGAGGGAGCTTGGGAGCGGGAACGCGGTGGTACCAGGCCATCTGCGCGGCGTTCTAGCACAAAGCGCGGCGCCGCCGCGGCGCTGCGCTTTCGCCCGTTTGCCCCTAGGCCAACCAGGCGACCCGGTAGACGGCGCCCCTGGCGTCGGGGTCGATGTCGCACGAGGCGATCGAGCCGGTGACGCCCGCCACCTCGAAGCCGAAGCGGAGCGTGCCCCTCCACTGCACGAACCAGGCGCGGGGGGCGCGGTCCACCGTCCGCAGCCGGAGCACGCCCTCGCGCTCGCCGGCGGGCTCGTAGGTGACGGTGGACCCCCTGGAGA
>DASSQZ010000122.1:0-7903 GCA_035702105.1 Myxococcales bacterium
AGCGGCGCCACGGCCGCGGCGATGCGCTCCGGCGTGCACTCCGACTGCAAGAGCTCGGGCACCAGCGCGCGGCCCGCGAGCAGGTTCACCAGCGAGATGAAGCGCAGCCGCACCAGCGCGCGGCCCACCAGCCAGCTCAGCCAGCTCGTCCGGTACACCACCACCATCGGGGTCAGCGCCAGCGCCGCCTCCAGGGTGGCGGTGCCGCTGGCCACGATGGCGGCGCCCGCTCCCGCCAGCACCTCCGGCGCGCGGCCGTCGACGAACTGCACGTCGGGAACCAGGCCGAAGAGCGCGCGATCCACCGTGGGCGCCACCGGGACCACCAGCTGCAGCTCCGGATTGGCGCTGCGGAGCCGGCGAGCGGCGGCGAGCATGGGCGGCCAGATGCGGTGGATCTCCTGGTGGCGCGAGCCCGGCAGGAGCGCCAGGACGAGCGGGCTGCGCCGGACCGGCGGCGCGCCCGCGGAACGGTGCGCGTCGGCGAGCGGATTGCCCACGTAGGTGGCGGCGACGCCGTGCTGCTCGTAGAAGCGCGCCTCGAAGGGAAGGATGACCAGCATGCGGGCAACGTCGCGCGCGATCTGCCGCACGCGGTACGCCCGCCACGCCCAGACGCTGGGCCCGATGAAGCAGGCGACCGGGACGCGGAGCGCGCGGAGCTGCCGCGCGAGGCGCAGGTTGAAGTCCGGGCTGTCGATCAGCAGCGCGGCGCGGGGCCTCCGCTCGCGGGCGGCGTCGCGGAGCGCGTCCATGGCCTCCAGCACCCGCGGCAGCGCCGGCAGCACCTCGGCGATGCCCATCACCGACACGTCCTCTGCGCGCACCAGCTCCTCGAATCCTTCGGCGCGCATGCGCGGCCCGCCGGCGCCGAAGGCGCGCAGCCCGGGCCGCAGCGCCCTCAGCTCCCGCAGCACCGCCGCTCCGTGCAGGTCGGCGGAAGCCTCCAGCGCAACGATGAGAAGCTCGTCCTGCGGCGGCACTCACGGCACCTGTTCGAAATCGAGCCTCGGCCCGTCCTTCTCCAGCGCCTCGCGCACCAGGCCCACCAGCCTGAGCGCGTCCTGCGGCGGCTGCCCCCGCGACCGTACGATGACGCGCACGTCGGCGGGCTTCGCGTACGGGTACATCTCGCGCATCCTGCCGTCGAGGATGAAGCTGGCGTAGGCGTTCAGCTTCTCCTGCAACAGGTAGACGGCCCGCGGCAGCAGCCACTCGCCGCGCTCCACGTCGAGATAGAGGCGGAGATCGCGCTCGCCCCTGTCCTTGCGGATCTCGTCCACCGAGTCGATGGCCGCGAGCACCGTCAGACCCCTTCCACCGCGATGCCGGCCCGATCCGCGGCGGCGGCGAGCTCCTCCCGGTCCAGCACCAGCGTCGCGCCCGCCTCGACGGCAAGGGCCGAGCAGCCCGCGGCGGCGCAGGCCTCCACGGTGCGCGGTCCCACCGCGGGCACGTCGAAGCGGTCGTCCTGCTGCGGCTTGCGCGCCTTCACCACCACGGCTCCCCGGCCCAGGGCGCCGCCGCGGGCGATGCAGGCGTCGGTGCCCTCCACCGCCTCCACCGAGAGCACCACGCCGGCCTTCACCACCACCGTCTGGCCGATGTCGGCCGCGCCCAGGGCGCGCGCGGCGAGAAGGCCGGCCCGGGCGTCGGCGCGCTGGCGGTCATCCAGCTTCCGCCTGCCGTAAGGCCCTCGCGACGCCAGCAGCTCCGGCATCAGCGGCAGCGGCGAGACGATGCGCACGCCCTCCTCCTCCAGCGCGGCGGCGATGGCGCGCAGGGCCGCGTCGTCGCCGAACGAGCGCATCCGCGAAAGCACCTTGAGGCCGAGCCAGTCGGGGCGCACGTCGAAGATGCGCGGCTTCCGGATGCCGCCGCAGAGCACCGCCTCCGCGCAACCCGCCGAGCGCAGCACCTCCGCGATGCGGCCCAGCTGTCCCAGCTTCACCCAGGTGGCGTCGGCCAGCGCGGGGTCGGTCTCGCCCTCGTGGGCCACGGCCACCACGCTGCGGCCGGTGCGCGCCGCGGCCTGCGCAAAGAGCAGCGGCAGGCGCCCCGAGCCCGCGATCAGGCCGATGGGCGCCGCCGGGGAGGTCACCGCGCGATGCCCCGCTGGGTGCCCTCGAGGAACGCGATCAGGTGATCGATCTCCGGGTTGCCGCCGTATTCCGCCTTGACGTGCGCGATGGCCTCGCGCAGCCCCATCTTGCTGCGGAAGATGATCTTGAACGCGCCCTTCACCCGCGCCTGCGCGTGCTCGTCGAAGTGCGCGCGGGTCAACCCCACCGTGTTGATGCCCACCACCTCGGCGCGGTCGCCCTGCACCGTCAGGTAGGGGGGCACGTCCTGCGTCACCATGGCGCCGCCGCTGACGAAGGCGAGCCTGCCGATGCGGGTGAACTGGTGGACGGCGGCGAGCCCGCCGAAGATGACGTGCTCCTCCACCGAGACGTGCCCGGCCAGCGCCACCGAGTTGGCGAGGATGCAGTCGTTGCCGAGCTGCACGTCGTGGGCGACGTGGCTGTTGGCCATGAGCAGGCAGCGATCGCCGATGCGGGTGACGCCGCCGCCTCCGGCGGTGCCGATGTGCACCGTGGCGAACTCGCGGATCTGGTTGGCGTTGCCGATCTGCAGCCGCGTCGGCTCGCCGGCGTACTTGAGGTCCTGGGGGATGGCGCCCAGCGCGGCGAACTGGAAGATGGCGTTGTTCTCGCCGATGGTGGTGTCGCCCTCGATCACGGCGTGCGGGCCCACCCGGGTGCGGGCGCCGATCTTCACCTTGGGGCCGATCACCGCGAAGGGGCCCACCTCCACGCTGCCGTGCAGTTCGGCATGCCGGTCCACCACTGCCGTGGGATGAATCGCCATCAGTCCTTCCTGTCCGCGATCATGGCCATCATCTCTGCCTCGCTGGCCGCCTGGCCGTCCACTTTCGCCTCGCCCGCCAACCGCCAGATGGCGCCCTTCTGCCGCTCGATGCGCACGTGCAGGTCGAGCCGGTCGCCGGGCACCACCGGCCGCCGGAACTTCACGTGGTCGAAGGACATGAGGTAGATGACCTTCTGCGTCGGGTCGAAGGGCGCGCCTTCGTACGCCAGCAGCGCGCCCGCCTGCGCCATGGCTTCGAGCTGCAGCACGCCGGGCATCACCGGCTTGCCGGGGAAGTGCCCCTGGAAGAACTCCTCGTTGTAGGTCACGTTCTTGTAGGCGTGGATGCGCTCGCCGGCGACGACCTCGACCACGCGATCCACCAATAGAAACGGGTAGCGGTGCGGCAGCGCCGAGAGGATCTTTGCGATGTCCATCGTCACGTGCGGCCTTTCTGTTCGAGCTCCTCGACGCGCCGGGAGAGCCGGCGCACCTCGCGCAGGAGGTCGGCCAGCCTGGGCAGGGCGGCCGACAGGCGCAACCACTCCGGGTGGGCGATGGCAGGGGAGCCGGACACCGTCTCGCCGTCCGCGAGGTCGCGCGTGACCCCGCTCTGCGCGCCCACCCGCGCCCCGTCGCCGATGCGCAGGTGACCCACCACGCCCACCTGCCCGGCCAGGATCACGCCCTGCCCCAGCTCGGTGGACCCGCTGATCCCGCACTGGGCCACCAAGAGGCTCATGGGACCCACGCGGACGTTGTGCGCCACCTGCACCAGATTGTCGATCTTGGTGCCGCGGCCGATCACCGTCTCGCCCAGCGTCGCGCGGTCGATGCAGGTGCAAGCGCCCACCTCGACGTCGTCCTCGAGGCGGGCGATGCCGGCCTGCGGCACCTTGCGGTGCATGGGCCCGCGTCCGTCGCCCTCCAGGTCGAAGGCGAAGCCGAACCCGTCGCTGCCCACCACCGCGTTGGGCTGCAGCACCACCCGGTCGCCGAGGACGCAGCGCTCGCGCACCACCGCTCCCGGCCAGAGCACGCAGTCCTCGCCCACCAGCGCCTGGTCGAGCACGCGCGCGCCAGCGTGCAGGGCGGTGCGCGCGCCAATCTTCGCCCGGGGCCCGACGGAGGCGCCCGCGGACACGGAGGCGGTGGGGTGCACCTGCGCGGTGGGGTCCACCAGCGCCCCCGGCTGGATGCCGGGCGGCAGCGAGAGCTCGCGGTGGAAGAGCGCGCTCGCCCGGGCAAAGGCTGCGTAGGGCTGCGCGGCGATGACCCGCGACGCGGTCCTGGGAACCTGCTCGGCGTCGTCGGCCGAGACGATCACCGCGGCCGCGCGGGTGGCGAGCAGCTCGTTGCGGTAGCGCTTGTTCGCGTAGAACGCCACCTCGCCGGGGCCGGCGCTCGAGAGCGGAGCCACGCCGCGGATGGGCCGGGCTGCGTCGCCCCGGACCTCGCCGCCGATGCGGCGGGCCAGATCCTCGAGCGAGAGCTGGGTCTCGTCCGCGGCCACGTCGCGACTTACTTCCTGGGCGGCGCCGGCTTCTTCTCGGTGGAGGCCTTGGCCGCGGGCCCGCCGAAGCGCTCGTTGTAGCGGCGCACCACCTCGTTGGTCACGTCCGAGGCGGCCGGCGCGTAGAGCAGCGCGGCCTTGTCGATGACGAAATTGAAGTTCTCGCGCTCGCTCACCTCGGCGACGATCTGGAGCAGCCGCTTGGAGATGCCCTGCATCGCCTCCTGCTCCTTGCCGGAGAGCTCCTCCTGCATCTGCCCGGCCGCGTTCTGCGCGTCGACGAAGGCCTTCTGCAGATCCTCCTGCCGCTTGCGCTTGGCGTCCTCGGAGAGCACCGGCGCCTGCTTGTCGTAGTCGGCCTTCATCTTCTCCAGCTCGGCGCGCTTCTTGGCGATGTCCGCCTGCTTCTGCTGCAGCTCGTGCTGCAGGCGCGTCCGCGCGGCCTTGCCTTCCTCGACCTCCTGCACGGCGCGCTGCACGTCGACGAAACCGATCTTCATTGCCTGGGCGCGGGCGGGGACGGCGAACAAGAGAGGAACTGCGAGGAGCAGGCGGCGCATCTGGAATCTCCGGAAAGTTTTCCTGACAACCATACCTTAGAAGAAGTTGCCGATGGTGAATTCAAACAGATACGGGTCGTCGACGGCGGGCCGGCGGGTGAGCGGGAAACCGACCTCGAACCGCAGCGGACCCAGGGGCGAGAACCAGCGGATCCCTCCGCCCACGCTGTGGAACAGGCCCAGCGGCAGGTTGCCCCCGCGCTGCGAGCTCTGGAAGAAGTTCTCCTTGTCGGAGAAGACGTTGCCCGCGTCGTAGAAGACCACGCCGCGCACGCCGGCCCCGCCGAGGATGGGGAACTCGATCTCCCAGTTGGTGATCAGCTCCTTGTTGCCGCCGATGGGGAAGTCGATGATGGCCGCGTTGGGCTCGGCGGCGTTGGCGATCTTCAGCGTCGGCGAGATGCTGCGGAGCACGTAGCCGCGGATGGAGTTGATGCCGCCCTCGTAGAACCTCTCGCTGATGGCGATGGGGTGGTTGACGGCGTCGGTGGCGCGGATGTAGCCGACCGAGATGTTGGTCTTGAAGACGAGCCCGAGCGGCATCGGCCGGTAGAAGCGCTCGATGAACCGGTAGCGCTGGAACAGGTTCTGGCTGCCGAAGATCGAGGAGGCGAACTCCGCCGAGGCGGAGATCAGGTTGCCGTTGGTGGGAAAGAGCCGGTTGTCCCGCTTGTCGTAGTTGAAGGAGACCCGCAGGCTCGAGGTGCGGCCCGAGGTGAACTGGTTGGCGAGCAGGTCCTGGGTGCCCGGCTGCGCCACCACCGTGACCTGCTCCAGCGTGTAGGTCAGGAAGAGGCGGAGGTCCTCCAGCCAGGGCAGCTCGTAGCCGGCGGTGAGCGCGCCGCCGTTGGCCTCGCGGTCGAACCCGGAGAAGAGCAGCTCGCTGCGATAGAGGTCGACGGAGCCCGTCCACTTGCTGTCGAGCACGTAGGGGTCCAGGTAGCTGAGCTGGAAGAGCTGGCGGATGCTGGAGATCTGCAGGGAGAGCGAGGCGGTGTGGCCGTAGCCGAGCAGGTTGTTCTGCGCCAGCTGCGCCTGGGCGAAGAAGTTCTCGCCGCCGGTGAACCCGAACCCCACCTGGAAGGTGCCGGTGAGCTTCTCCTTCACCGAGATCTCCAGGATCATCTTGTCGTCGGTGGTGCCGCGCTTCTGGTTGATCTCCACGCTGTCGAAGAAGCCCAGCGCGGTGACGCGCCCCTTGGAGTTGCGGACCTCGGTGCCGTTGTAGAGATCGCCCTCGGCGATCTTCAGCTCGCGGCGGATGACCTTGTCGCGGGTCTTGTTGTTGCCCACCACCTCGATCTTCTCGATGGTGACCGGCTGTCCCTTCTGGAAGGTGTAGGTGAGATCGACGGTGCGCTTTTCCGGATCGACGGCGGTGTCCGGGGTGACGTTGGCGTAGGCGTAGCCCTTGTCCTTGTACACGTCGAGCAGGCGGTTCATGTCGTTCTGCAGGCGCGACTTGGAGAACCGCTCGCCGGTCCGGGTCGAGATCAGCGGGAGGAGCTGCTCCTTGGGGACGAGCAGGTCGCCGCCGACGTCGATCTTGCCGACGTCGTAGGGTTCGCCCTCGTCGATGGTCATGGTGATGAAGATGAAGCGGCGATCCGGTGACAGCTCGATGGCCGGCTTGCCGAACTTCACGTAGATGAAGCCGAGGTCGAAGTAGAGCCCCTGCAGCACGATCTCGTCGCGCTGGAAGGCCTCCTCGCGGTAGGTGCCGGCGCCGCTGAGGAAGGAGAAGGGCGAGCCTTCCTGCGTGAGCATGGCGTCCTTGAGCTGGGACGAGCTGATGGCGTGGTTGCCGACGAAGCGGATCTCCTTCACGGTGATCTTCGCGTGCTCGTTGATCTGGAAGATCACGTTCACTTCGTTGTTGGGCAGGGGAACGGTCTTGGGCGTGACCTCGGCGAGGAAGTAGCCCTTCTCGACGTACTTCTCCTGCATCTTCTTGGCCGACTTGCGGACCGCCTCCTGGTCGAGGATCTGGAACTGCTTCACCTCGATGGTGTCCTTGAAGTCGTCCTTGGAGAGCTCCTCGTTGCCCTCGAGCTTGATCTCCCGGACGGCGGGCTTCTCGCTCACCAGCACGGTGAGCACGTAGTTCTTCATCGGCGGGCGCGCCGCGCTGACGTCGAGCTTGACGTCGTTGAAGTAGCCCATCCGCCAGACCGCGAGCAGCGTGGCCTTGAGCTTGTCCTTGTCGTAGGTGTCGCCCACCTTGAGCGGCAGCACCGTGCGGATCGCCTCGGCCTCGACCCGGCGGTTGCCCTGCACGTTGACGGCGCCGATGATCCCGGTGTCCGGCACCGGGGCGGCGGCCTGCGCGGCGGTCTCGCCCGAAGGGATGGCGGGCGCCTCCCCGATCTTCTGGGCCGCCGGCAGCGGCGCCGGCGTTCCTGCCTCTCCAGCGGCGGGCGACTTCTGCTCTCCGGGCGAGGGCCTCTGGCCCGGCGCCGCCGGCGGCGGGGCCGCCTTCGGCGCGGTCACCTCCCCCGGAGCGGGCGCAGGCTGTTGCGCGCGAGCCGCCGCTGCCAGAAGAGTCAGGGTCGCGAGAAAAGGGGCGTTCCGCATGGTGCGAGGGCGCGGACCCTAGCCGAATTCCCTCGGTGGGACAACGGGAAAGGTGGTGCAACAGACCCGAAAGGGCCTTTCCTTTTCTGGGGCGCTCCGGCGCTGCGCGCCTCCGCTTGTGCGGGGGCTGCGCGCCCCCGCAACGCCCCGCGGCGATTCGCGCCGGGACAAACGCCGTCCTGTCAATTTTCCCTCTGCACAGATAAAAACTCGCGCGCCCGGATCGTCGCTGGTACCGAATCCGCATGCCCGTCCTGCAGTTTCGCCGCGCCGAATCGCACCTGCGCAGCTCGCTTCCCGAGGAGCGCGTGCGCGCGGCGCCCTTTCTCAAGTGGGTGGGCGGCAAGACCTCGCTCCTGCCCGAGCTGCTCAAGCACGTGCCGGC
>DASSQZ010000123.1:0-3698 GCA_035702105.1 Myxococcales bacterium
GCCGGGCGGTACTTCAGCGTCCTGAAATGCGCCTCGGAGTACGGGTTGTCGTTGGAGACGTGCGGTCGCGAGTGGCTCTTGGTCACGCCCAGATCGCTGAGAAGCAGCGCGACTGGCTTCGAGGTCATCGAGGTGCCGCGGTCGGCGTGGATGGTGAGCTGACCGACGGCGATCTGCTGTCGCCGGCAAGTCTCCGCGATGAGCCGCTCGGCCAGCGCGGCGGTCTCGCGATGTGCGACCATCCAGCCGACGACGTAGCGGCTGAAGACGTCGAGGATCACGTAGAGGTAATAGTAGGTCCACTTGGCGGGGCCGAGCAGCTTGGTGATGTCCCAGCTCCAGAGCTGGTTGGGTCTCGTCGCGAGCAGCTCGGGCGGCGAGTAGTGCGGATGGCGGAGCTGGTTGCGCCGCTCGCGGATCTCGCTGTTCTCGGCGAGCACGCGGTACATCGTGCGCTCGGAGCAGAGGTAACGACCTTCGTCGAGGAGCGATGCATACACCTCGGCTGGAGCCAGGTCGGCGAAGCGCGGCTCGTGGAGGACGGCGAGCACCGCAGCGCGCTCAGCGTCGCCGAGCTTTCTCGGCGGACGCGCCGGCGGCCTTCTCTCCCTCGGCTTGAGTCGCCGGTAGTAGGTGGACCGGGCGATTCCGACCGCGGCGCAGACGGCCGCAACGCCCAGCACCACGCTCATCTCCGTCACGCTGCTCATCAGCGCTTCCCGCTCTCGGGCAGATCGATGCCCAGCAGCGAAGCCACTTTTTTTTGGATCTCCACCAGCGCCTCGGCCCGCTCGGCGCGGGCCTTCCAGCGCGCCATCTCCCGCTCCTGCTCGGCGAGCTTCTGCGTGCTCGGGTCGGCCACCTTGGCCTTCGGCCCACGCTGCTTCGCCTCCAGGCCCTTGCGCTCGCCCTTCGACCGTGCCTTGCGCCACGCTGCCAGGTGCGACGAGTAGAGGCCCTCTCGCCGGAGCATCGCGCCCAACTCGCCCGGCTTGGTGCAGGCGTCTGCCGCCTGCAGAATCTTCAGCTTGTACGCGGCCGTGTACTGCCGCCGCTTCGCCTTCTCCGTCACCTCGACAGCGTGCTCTTCCTGCGGTGCCTGCGCCATCGTTTCCATCGACCCTGCCTTCATCGCCCCCTACACTAAACTTCCCGAAGGCGGTGTCTCACGCACGTTGGCAGAGAGGGCAGTCCGGCGCGGGTCGTGCTCAAGTTCCGAGTTGTGGGCCTCGCAAGTCCGAAGCTCCAGTACCGAGAACGCCCTGCACCTCGTTACGTCTCCGCCCGGCTTCCTACAGTCACTACGGTGACCGTCGTGTCGCGTCTGCAAACGCGGTCGCCGCTGCGCCGTGCCGCAGAGAGAAGTGCGGCCTCATGCCTGGCGCGAGCAGACGCGAGCAGGCGTTGAGGCCGGGTTCGATTCCCGCCGCCTCCACCACCCACCGCGCCGCTCGCGGGCGCGGAATGAGAGAGTCCGACGACCGCGGCGTGCCCCGGCGCCTGAATCACACCGCGTCAGGGTTCTCGCGCGCAGGCCCCATGGATCACCCGGCGTCGGCGCCGATAGCCCGAACCAGCAACCGCAAGACGCGCTTCTGCTTGGCGTCCATCTGGTCGCGGCTGAGGTTCAACGGCTGCGGCGAGAAGAAGTTGCTGTGATCCTCGCCCGCACGCGGTTCCAGACCGAGGTGCTCGATGATCACGACGTGCGGGAGATCGGACTTCGGCTTGTCGCTGAACGCCTCCTGCAACGCGCGCTCGTAGTGCTTGTCGATCTCCTCCGTCTCGGTCTTGCGGACCAGAGACTGGAAGCCGACCGACAAGACGCGGAACGCTCCGGGTTCGTCGGTCGGGATCTTCGTGTCGTTCACCTTGCCGATGATCCAGCGGGAACGCTTCGCGGGCGTGTCGTTGAGGTCTGGTTCGTACGGCCGATCCTTCCGCTCAACGAGGACGAGGTCGCGGTCGTCGGTGACCCATCGTATGTCGTGACCTTCGACCTGGTTGCCGTAGAGGCAGACGCGCCCGCCGCCAGCCTGTACGAGGCGGGCAGCGAACACCATCGTCCCGACGCCGGCAGGCAGCACCTGTTCGGCCCCGCGCTCCTTCGAGTCCGTGGACATGATCTCGCGTCTCACAAAGCTCCCGTCGATGCGCTCCACCGCGTCATTGCCGTAGAGGACCCAGATCGCCCAGGCCAGTCGCTCGAACTGCGCAGAGAAGTGGAGCCCGTGTTGACTGCGCTTCACCGGGATGTCGTCGAAGGCTGGCACAACGATGTTAGGGTCCACCTGCACGTAGATGTCGAGCGCGTCCTTCAGCGGCGACTCCTCGAACTTAAGGCCCATCTCATCTTGGACGAACCAGCGGATGATCTGCACATCTCGTTGCACGAGATCGTGCCAGTGGCCCAGGTCCCGGCGAGAGCGGCGCACGTGGGTCGAGCCCCTCGGGGCTCATCAGGGCCAACAGGATGTCGACACATCACCGCGCGTGGGTCAACGGGCGGATGCGCATCCGATCCTCCGTGACGACCACGAACTGCCCGGCGAAGTCGGCGGGAGGGGCCAGGGCCGCGACGCAGACGCGTGCGATCAGCCCCGGGTCAGGCGGCACTCGGACAAGCACGATGCCGGACGGAGCCGGCAGGCCGCGCTGGACGGCGAGCTCGCCGAAGTCCTTGTCCATGGTCAATAGCGTCAGCGCCCGCTCGGTTGCCAGCGTCAGCACTGTGCTGTCCTCCGTCGACTGTCCCAGTTCCGCTATCCAGTCGACCTCGTGGCCTGCTGCTCTGAGCGCCTCGACGGCCAGCAACGGCACGTTCTCGTGGGCGAGGACGCGCATCCTCAGGCGGAGAGCGGGAAGACGCGCTGCTCGCTGACCGACTCCGCGGCGTAAGCCAGACAGGCGAGGATGTCTTCGTGGCTCAGGCGGGGATGGTTGCGGATGATCTCGGCCTCAGGCACGCCCGCGGCCATCATACCGATCACGTGTTCGACCGAGAGCCGCGTGCCGCGCACGACTGGCTTGCCGACGAGCACGGCGGGGTTCACCTCGATGCGCTGACGCCAGTCCATCACTTGAATCTAGCGCATCGGGCGAAGCCGGGCCACGTTGCCATCCTGGTGCGACGAGCTGGGGTTTTCGGGCCGTCTCTTTGACGAGGCGCGAGCCGCAGGGTCCGACGCTTTTGGTCGACGCACCCGCGTCCGAATGGCCGGTTAGAAATTCACCCGCAGCGACGTCCCAAACGTGCGCGGTTGGTTCGTCAGGTATCCGATCCGCGCCCTTGTCCCGCGTTCCTGGTCCAATGCCAGCAAGGCGCGCTCGTCCGTGAGGTTGTTGGCGTACAGCGAGAAGTCCCACTTCTCCTGCTTGACGCCGATCCGCGCGTTGACGATGTCGTAGGCCGGCAGCTTCGGGTTGTACGTGAAGACGGTCGCGTTGTACGGAGCCCCGGGCGTCGTACCCCCGAACGCCGGAAGGTTGAGCGTCCCCAGGCCCTCGTCACCCACCTGCGTGTAGCGGGTGCCGACAAACTGGTTCACCGCCGTGACATAGGCGAGGTATCCCGTCCGGACCTCCCACTGGAAGGTGGCCGCAGCCGCGAACTTGAACTTGGGGACGGTCGGCAGCCGCGCCCCGTGCCGGATCCCGGAGACGATGCTCACGGTCCCGTCCGCGGCCGTCGAGGTCAA
>DASSQZ010000124.1:0-20027 GCA_035702105.1 Myxococcales bacterium
GCTCGGCGACGGCGGTGCCGTTGAGGCCGCCGGTCCCGCCCAGCTCGTCGATCTCGCCCAGCCTGCGCATGCTGGGCCATGCGGTCCAGTGCGGCGGGCGCAGGCGCTGCACGCGGCCGCCCTCCTGATCGATGCAGACGAGCAGCGGCCCGGGAGCCGCCGCCTTCAGCGTCCGGGACAACTCGGCCACCTGCGCCGGGTCGTGCACGTTGCGCGAGAAGAGGATGACGCCGCCGGTCCCGCGGCGGATCAGCTCCAGCTCCTCCGGGTTGGGCGTGGGCCCCTTGATCCCTGCGAAGACGCAGCGTGCTGCAGCGCGGTCGAAGTCGTCCATGCACCTACCTCGTTGCGAGAAAAAAGCGCGCGCACTCTCGCATGGCGGGATGCTGCCGGAAAGCCCGGTTGTTCTGCATGCGTGCACTGGTCCGCGCGGACGGCCTGCAGCCCGGCCGGGCGCAAACATTTGAATACCGGACACTTTTGTTTGCCGGGCGGGCATGCGCTTGCTAGCATCCCCGGCGGGCACGGGCGAACGGAGAGGGCTCGCGTGAGAAGGATTCTGCCGGTCGTTTTGCTCGCGTTCGCTCCCCTCGCGGTGGCGGCGGCGCCGTCCGATCGCGAGGTGCTGCGCAAGGCGGTGGAGCAGTTGCTCTCGCAGCCGCCGCTCTCCGGCGCGCACGTGGGACTCGAGGTCGAGTCGCTCGACGACGGCCAGGTGATCCTCTCGCGCAACGCCGACGACCTGCTCAACCCCGCCTCGAACACCAAGCTCATCACCTCCGCCGCCGCGCTGCTCCGGCTCGGTCCCGAATACCGGTTCACCACCGACTACCTGGCGGATGCGCCCATCTCGCGCGGCCGCGTCGCCACCCTCTACGTCAAGGGACGCGGCGATCCCGCGGTCACCACCGAGCGCCTCGACGGGCTGGTGGCGGATCTCTGGCACCGCGGCGTGCGCAGCGTGGGCGACATCGTCCTCGACGACACGTTCTTCGATCGCGAGGAGTTCGGCCCCGGCTGGGAGCAGGAGTCGAGCGACAAGTCCTGGGCGGCAGGAGTGGGCGCGCTCTCGCTCAACCACAACTCGGTCGCCGTCTACATCACCCCTGCCGATCGCATCGGGGCGCGCGCCCGTATCGAGCTCGAGCCGGAAGCGCGCGACTACTTCATCGTCGACGACCGCGTCTCGACGGTGCGCGCGACCGGCCGCCGCAAGCTGCGCCCGCACACCGTCTCCGAGGGGGAGCGCACCCGCATCGTGGTGGAGGGCCGGGTGCCGCTGCGCGGCGAGACGGTGGTCATGTACCGCCGCGTCGGCGATCCGACCTTCTATTACGGGCAGACCCTGCGCATGCTGCTGCGGCAGCGCGGCATCCGCGTCTCCGGCAAGGTGATGCGGGGAGAGGCGCCGCAAGGGGCGGTGCTCATCCAGAGCTACGACTCGCCGGCGCTCGCGGAGATCGTCCGCGACATGAACAAGGTCTCCTCCAACTTCATCGCCGAGATGCTGATCAAGACGCTCGGCGCGGAGCTGAAGGGGACGCCGGGCTCGTGGCCCAAGGGCCTGGACGTGGCCGAGGATCTCCTCGCCGAGCTGGGCCTGCCCCGCGGCACCTACGTCCTCAAGAACGGCAGCGGCCTCAACGACACCAACCGCTTCACGCCCCGGCAGATCGCGACGCTCCTTCAGGCGGTCTGGAAGCGCTTCCCGGTCGCCGCAGAGTTCATCTCCTCGCTCGGGATCGCCGCGCGCGACGGCACCATGCGGCTGCGCATGGAGGGCACCGACGCCGCCGGGCGGCTGCGGGCGAAGACGGGAACGCTGGAGCGGGTGACCGCGCTCTCCGGGTACGTACAGAGCCTCGGAGGCGAGCGGTTCGTCTTCTCGGTGATGGTGAACGACTGGAACGGCAAGACCGCGCCGGTGATCTCATCCATCGATCGGCTGGGGGCGCTGCTCGCCGCCATCGGCGCGCCGGAAGCGGCTGCGCGCGACGCGGCGCTCGCCGCGGTGCAGCCGCAGGACGCGCAGCCCGCCGAGCTGCGGGCCCGCATCGCCACCTACGCCGCGCTGGCGTCCGCCGGCGACCGAAAGAACCTGCCCTTCCTGCGATCCGCCCTGCGCACCGAGCGCGATCCGCTGCTCCGGGTGGTGCTGGCGGACGCCGTCTATCGCAGCGATCCCGACCAGGGCGGCGGCGCGCTCCTCGACGCCATGCCGGCATCGCCCGACCTCTTCGTCCGGCTGCGCAGCATCGGCCGCGAGCTCTCCTTGCCGGTGCCGGCGGTGTCGTCGCTCCTCGACCTCGCGGTCGACGGCAGCGCCGAGGCGCTGGCGCGTCTCTTCGCTCTCTCGCCGCTCGCGGTGGGCCCCCAGCGCGACGAGCAGCTCGCCTCGCTGCTCTCGGACGGACTGCTCGAGGTGGGCGAGGCCTCTCCCGACGAGATGCTGGCCGCCCTGCGGGTCGCGCCCGCGCCGCAGGCCCAGGCCGCGGTCGAGCTGGTGGCGAAGGGCCTCGCGGCCGCCGGGACGGAGCGGTCGCGCTACCCGCTCGTGCAGTCGCTTCGCGCCGCTCTGGCGCAGCCGGGCGCACCCGCCGCGCAGCTGGACGGCTGGCTTGCGTTGGTGGAGGCGCGTCCCGCTGCTGCGCCCGCGGCGGTCGCCGAATCCGCTCCGCCGCTGCCCATCCCCGCTGCAGCATCGGTGAACACTCCTGCCCCGCCGCTGCCCGCTCCCGCGGCTGCATCCGCGCCCGTCGCGCCGCCGGCTCCCGCCCCTTCCGAGCCCGCCGCGAAGCCTTCCGCGACAGCGAATCCAGCCGTGCTCGTTGCTCCGCCGACCGATGCCAAGCCCGCCAGCGCGGTGTGCCCCGGACCCGCCTCGTCGTGCCCCGGCGGCGGTTAGGCCGCGTCCGCGTCTTGTCAGGGCCCTGTGCTAGGGTGCTGGCCTCAACCTGAAGCGAGGCGAGCATGGCGGGCAGCGTCAACAAGGTCATCCTGGTCGGCAACCTGGGCCGCGATCCGGAGGTCCGGTACACACCCAGCGGGCAGGCGGTGGCGAACTTCACCGTGGCCACCAACGAGGCGTGGACCGACAAGGCGGGCCAGAAACAGGAACGGACCGAATGGCACCGCGTCGTCGTGTGGGGCAAGGCCGCGGAGAACTGCGGTGAGTACCTGTCCAAGGGCCGCCAGGTCTACGTCGAGGGCCGCCTGCAGACGCGCGAGTGGACCAACAAGGAGGGCGCCAAGCAGTACACCACCGAGGTGGTCGCAAATCCGGTGGGAGGGGTGGTCTTCCTCGCCGGCGGCGGCCAGGGCGGCGGACGCGGCGCCCGCGC
Organism: Myxococcales bacterium; assembly: GCA_035702105.1. GTDB lineage: Bacteria > Myxococcota > Myxococcia > Myxococcales > 40CM-4-68-19 > 40CM-4-68-19. The sequence goes on from DASSQZ010000124.1 coordinate 3,342, forward strand.
GGGCGCCGCACCGGCGGACGATTTCGGCCAGCCTCCTCCGGGTCTCGAGGAGGCGCCGTCCGGTGGCGCCGCTCCCAAGGGCGGCGACGACGACATTCCCTTCTAGTCCCCTTCTAGTCCCCTTCTAGTCCCGGCCGCCGAAGGCGGCTTAGGGACTTGTGGTGTTGGACCGCGACGTCATGAGATGCGCTCTAATCGCCGGCCGCCCGAGGCGGCCTGGCGGTTCCGCTCCGCCCGCCTCCACTGCCAGCCGTGGAAGGCGCCCTCGACAGGATGGTTGCGAGCGCGAGCCGGATCTCGGCGAGAGCAGCGGGAAAAGAAAGACGCCGGCGCACCGCGACCACGTCGCCGTCCGCTCCGCGCGCCGCCGTGCGGATGGCCTGCACCCGCTCGGCGCCCAGGAGCCGGCCCACGTCAAACGATTTCCCGCGTTGCGCCCCTTCCGAAAGCTCCGACGCGACCTCCGCAGCCGTGCGGCGCAGTCGAGCGCAGATCTCGTCGAGGGTGGCGCCTGCATCGCAGAGAGCCCAGAGCTCCTCGCCGATCTGCGCTTCCCTCGCAGGCGCTCCGTACTCCACCGGCACGGGGCCGTCGAGCCACGGCGGCGCCACGAACGCCAGCCTCCGCTGCGGATCGTCGTGCGGCTCGCGCACCGAGGGAGGCATCCCGGCGACCGGGGCACGAGGGACGGCAGCCGCACCGGTGGGGGCGGGTGCAGGAGCGGCGGCAGCGATGGCAGCGACCACGCGCGCGCCGTAGCGCTGCCACCGCGCCGGACCGGCACCCTTCACGGCGAGAAAGCTCCGCTCGTCGCGGGGGAGCGCACGAGAAAGCTCGCGCAGCGTGGAATCGTGGAACACCACGTAGGGAGGCACCCGCGCCTCCCGCGCGAGCTCGGTGCGCAGCGCGCGCAGGCGCTCGAACACGGTTGCGTCGAATGGCGCGTCGTCCAACGGCGCAGGGCCGTCCGCCTTCCTGCGCGGCCTCGGCGCGACGGCCTCCGCCTCGGGGGCGCGGCTCCCCTTGCAGCTCTCGCACGCATCGCAGCCGCGCGGCGCCTCGGCGTCACCGAAATAGCGGAGCAGGTTCTGGCGCCGGCACCCGCGGGTATCGGCGAAGCGCACCATCCGGTCGAGCATCTGCCGCTCGCGCGCCACCCGCAGCTCGAGCAGCTCGAAATCCACCGCCAGGTCCTCGGGGCCCACCGCGGGCGTGGCCACGCCGAAGCGGGCGTCCCGGGAGCGCCCGCGCTCCAGGTGTCCCGCGGACTCGAGCAGGCGCACCGCGCCCGACAACTCCGCGGCGCTGACGCCGCAGCTCCGCGCCAGCGCCTCCAGGGAACCCTCGCCCTGCGCCCGAGCGGCAACCCAGGCACGCTCGACCAGATCGCGCGAGGGGCGGCCGCCCTCGATCATGCGCCGCTGCATCATCACGTCGGCGAAGTTGAAGAGCAGCAGCGCGTAGCTGGGCAGGCCGTCGCGGCCGGCGCGGCCGATCTCCTGGTAGTACGCCTCCACCGATCGCGGCGCGTCGAAGTGCGCGACGAACCGGATGTCCGCCTTGTCCACCCCCATGCCGAACGCGTTGGTGGCCACGATGACCTTCGCCTTGCCGCGAACGAACCGGTCCTGCACGGAGGTGCGCTCCGCGTCGTCCATGCCGGCGTGGTAGCCGGCCGCTTCGATGCCGCCGGCGCGCAGCGCCGCCACCACCTTCTCCACATTCTTGCGGGTGGCGGCGTAGACGATGCCCGGGTTTGCGCTGCGCGCGAGGGCGAGCAGGCGGCCCAGCTTGTCCTTGTCGCCGGCGACGCGCAGGACCTCGATGAACAGGTTGGGCCGGTCGAACCCGGCGACGAACACCTTCGGGTCGCGCAGTTCCAGCGCGTCGGCGATGTCGCGCCGGACCTCGGGAGTCGCGGTGGCGGTGAGCGCCAGCACCCGCTCCGCCTTCACCTGGACGCGCGCCCGCGCCAGCTGCTGGTACTCGGGGCGGAAGTCGTGGCCCCAGGCGGAGATGCAGTGGGCCTCATCGACGGCGAGGAGCGGAACGGTCAGATCCGCCATGGCGGAGAGGAAGGAAGGCGACTTGAAACGCTCCGGGGCGACATAGACCAGCCGGAATTCTCCGCGTCGTAGCGCCGACTGCCGCTCCTGCCGCTCGGCGTCGGTGAGCGAGCTGTTGATGAAGGTGGCGGCGATGCCGCGCGCGCGCAGCGCGTCCACCTGGTCCTTCATCAGCGCGACCAGCGGCGAGACCACGACGGTGGTCCCCTCGAGGAGCAAGGCCGGGAGCTGGTAGCAGAGGCTCTTTCCGCCCCCGGTGGGCAGGATGGCGATGGTGGGCCGGCCCGACAGCACCGAGCGGACCACGGCCTCCTGGCCCTTGCGGAACGCGCCGTATCCGAAGTGCTCCTGGAGCGCCTGCTGCAGTTCCATCCTTCTTCTCCTTATCCCACGCCTTCGCGAGCAACGAGCGAAACCGGATCCGGCGGCGGGCAGGCGCCTTCCACGGCGCTGTGGACCCCGCCTTCGGCGAGGACCAGGTGGTCGACGACGCGGACCCCGAGTGCCCGGCCGGCCTCGTCGAGCAGCAGCTGCAGGCGCTGATCCTCGCCGGAGGGCGTGCAGTCGCCCGAGGGGTGGTTGTGCACGAAGGCCACCGCGGGCGCGCGGTGGAGCAGGGCGGGCGCGAAGGCCTCGCGCGGCGAGACCGAGCATTGCGTGAGCCCACCGCGGGCAACCTGCACGCAGCGGATTTCCTGGAGGCGGGCGTTGAGCAACACCGCCCAGAACTCCTCGTGGGCGAGGTGCGCGAGCTGCGACCAGAGCGCCGACGCGACGTCGTGCGCGCGGAGCAGTCGCCGCCGTTCCCGGACGGGAGCGAGCGCGACCCGGCGGCCCAGTTCGAGAGCAGCGAGGAGCCGGACCGCGAGCGGCGTGCTCATGCCCGAGGTGAGCAGCAGCTCTCCGGGAGTGGCGCGGCGCAGCGCGGGCAGGCCGCGCGAGAGGAGGCGCGAGGCGAGCAGCTCGTCGCGCTTTCCCAGCACCAGCCGGACGAGCTCGCAGTCGGGCAGGTTCGACGGCCCTTCGCTCAGGATCCGCTCGGCGTATGCCACGCCGCCACCGGTTGCAGCGGCCGTGCCACGCGGCCTTCGAGGGGACCATGTCGAATCGGAAGCCCTGTAACGCGACCTCCCCGATACGGGTGTCCCGGATCGCGGCGAAAAAAAAATAAATTTTCTCTTCTTTAGAAGCGAGCGGAGAGGGCGAAGAAGGCCTTGATCTTGTCGTTGGTCTCGCGCAGCCGCGCCGAGAGCGTCCGCACGAAGGTCCAGAGGAGCTCGTAGGCCAGGTCCTTGTGCAGGAACATCAGCTCTTCCAGGTCGGCCTTCTGGATCACGTAGAGCATGCAGGGCATGTGCGCGGTGGCGTCCGCGCTGCGCGGTGTGTCGTCGATCAGCGCCATCTCGCCGAAGTAGCTGCCCGGCTCGAGGATCGCGAGCGCCTCCTCGCCCACCCCCGGCACCATCTTGGAGATGCGCACCTTGCCCGAGGCGATCAGGTACATCTCGCTGCCCACCTCGCCCTCCGAGAAGATCTTCTCGTTCGCCCGCGCCTGCCTCTGGGTGGCGATGTTGGCCACTTTCGCCAGGTGGTCGGCGGTGAGATTCGCGAAGAGGGGAATCTTCTTGAGCTGCGCGGGATCCAAGGGGTCCTCGAGGTGGTCCTCGACCGTCCCGCACTCTAACAGAAGCGCACGTCGGCGGCGCGGATTCGGGTTAGACTTCCGCGCCCTTCGCAAGGAGCCACAGTGGAGAAGCACCAGGTGGTCATCATCGGATCCGGGCCTGCCGGCTACACCGCGGCGATCTATGCGGCGCGCGCGAACCTCAAGCCCGTACTCTTCTCCGGGCTGCAGCCCGGCGGGCAGCTCACCATCACCACCGACGTGGAGAACTATCCCGGATTCCCCAAGGGCGTCCTCGGACCGGAGATGATGGAGCTGTTCCGCGCCCAGGCGGAGCGATTCGGCACCTCGATCATCGACGGGGTGGTCACCAACGCCGACCTGTCCCGCCGCCCGTTTCACATCGTCGGCGAGGGCCACGAGATGCTCGCCGAGACCGTGATCATCGCCACCGGCGCCTCGGCCAAATGGCTGGACATCCCGTCGGAGAAGCTGCTCTCCGGCCACGGCGTCTCCGCCTGCGCCACCTGCGACGGGTTCTTCTTCCGGGGCAAGGAAGTGGGCGTGGTGGGCGGCGGCGACACCGCCATGGAGGAAGCCACCTTTCTCACCAAGATGTGCAGCAAGGTGACCGTCATCCACCGGCGGGACTCGCTGCGCGCGAGCAAGGTGATGCAGCAGCGCGCCATGGCCAATCCGAAGATCGCCTGGGCCTGGAACCAGGACGTGGTGGAGGTGCTGGGCGACAAGCAGAGCGGCGTCCGCGGCGTGCGCACGAAGGACACGAAGACCGGCGAGCTGCGCGAAATCCCGATGGGCGGGCTCTTCATCGCCATCGGCCATCAGCCGAACACGTCGCTCTTCAAGGGCCAGCTCGCGATGGACGAGACGGGCTACCTCAAGGTCACCCCCGGCACCACGCGCACCACCGTGCCCGGCGTCTTCGCTGCAGGCGACGCCGCCGATCCGGTCTACCGTCAGGCGGTGACCGCGGCTGGAACGGGCTGCATGGCGGCCATCGACGCGGAGCGCTTCCTCACCGCCCAGGGCGGGCACTAGCTCAGCGGCCGTTCTTCTTCGCCGCGCGCGGCGTGGTCAGCGGCTCGTTCGGGCGCGGCTGCGGCGCCTCGTCCTCGCGGTTCCATTCGCCGGTGCGGCCGCCGCTCTTGTGGACCAGCCGCACCGAGACCACCTCCATGCCGCGGTCGTTGCGCTTGGCCATGTCGTAGATCGTCAGCGCCGCCGCCACCGCCGCGGTGAGCGCCTCCATCTCCACGCCGGTGCGCTCCACCGCGTGCACGCGCGCCTCGATGCGCACCAGCCCCGCGCTCTCGTCGCAGGCGACCTCCACGTCGGCGCCCGCGAGCACGATGGGGTGGCAGAGCGGCAGGATGTCCGGCGTCCGCTTCGCCGCCATGATGCCGGCGAGCCGCGCCGCGGCGAGCGCATCGCCCTTCTCCAGCCGCCCTTCGTTGAGCAGCTTGAGGGTCTCGCGCGCGCAGCGCAACTCGGCGCGGGCCACCGCCACCCGCGAGGTGCGCTGCTTCTCGCCGACGTCGATCATCTTCATGGCGCTAGAGGCCCCGATCCCTGAGTTGCTCGTCGTCTTCGCCGTTGAGGTGCCCGACCTCGTGCATCAGGGTGTCGCGCACCTCGCGGTGGAGCTCCTCGTCGTTGTGCGCTGCGCGGGAGAGATTGCGGCGGTAGAGCAGGATGCTGGGCCTGGCGTCGGCCGGGCTGCCCTCCGGAGCGGGACGGAAGAGCCCGAGGATGCCCGGCGAGAGCGGCGGATCGGTCGCGGTCAGATCGCTCACGTCCGGCAGGTCGGTGACCTCGAACCGCGAGCGCGCCAGCCCCTCCTTGATGTCGGGCGGCAGCTTGGCGACCTCGTCCTGGACGATCTGCTGGAACACGCTGCGGGGCGCCTGGGCGGTGGTCTTGAAGGCGTCCGGATCGAGCTGGTGGGCGCGGGCGAAGTGCGCCTGGGCGGCCACCTCGTCGTTGGCGCGCTCGGCGATCAGGCCGAGGTAGTGCTCGGACCACGCGTCCGGCTCCTCTTCGGCCAGCCTGGAGAGCTCGACGCGGGCCTGGTCGAACCGGCACAGTTCGAAGAGGGCGACGCCCTTTTCGCGCCGGGTCTCGCGGTCCTTCGCGTCGTACTCGAGCGACCGGTTGGCGGCGGCGAGCGCATCGCCCGGCCGGCCCAGGTCGTCGAGCGCCATCGCCTGCAGCAGGAACAGCTCCTTGAGAAGCGATTTGTCGTGCGACCGCGACGCCCGGGGCATGGCGCGCTTCACGTACTGCAGCGCGAGCTCCAGGTCGTCGCGGGAGCCGAGCCGGCGGACGTGCAGGTCCGCCACCGAGCGCAGGACCTCCGGATCGTCCGGGTCGAGCGCCAGGGCGCGCGCGTAGGCCGTCCGCGCTTCCTCGATGCGGCCCAGCTCCGCCAGGGCGGCGCCGCGAAAGTGGTGTGCCGCCACCGAGGTGGGGTCGGTCCGGGCGGCCTCCCTGGCGCACTCGAGCGCGTCCTCGTAGCGGCCCTTTTCGAACTCGCGGCCAGCCTGCTCCAGGAGATCGGGAAGGCTGGGCTCTCCGCCGCCCGCGATCTCCACGCAAGGGGCGGGCGGAGGCTGCGGTTGCGGGCGAGCCTCCGCAGGGACGACCAGCGGCTTGGCCACCGCCGCCGAGGGACCGCCGACGGTTGCGGCCTTCTGCTGCAGGGGCGGCGAGGCGACGATCGCCGCGGCCGGCTGCTTGCGGCACGCGGGCGCGGCCAGCGCGAGGGCGGCGGAAGCGACGGCAAGGGCGGAGAGGTGGCGGGTGTGGTCAGTCATCGCTGGCAGTTCAAACACGCGGGCGAGGCCTCCGCCTTCCCGCAAGGCAAGCGTATGAGCGCAACCTACACGGTAGCACAGCGCAGCCGTGCAGGCAGGCCCTCCCCCGGCAGTCTGTACGGCATTGCCTCCGGGCTCAAGTTCCACGTCCACCGACATGGCGTCCGGCGCAGCGGCGCACAGGTTCGCGGCCAGGGGGCCGCCTTCGCTCAGGCTCCGAGGAAGGCGAGCGGCCCGCGCCAGAGCAGCGCCTCGCGCAGCTCCACGCTCAGCCCCGCCCGCTGGAGCGCCTCCGCCGCCTTGGGCAGCGCCAGCAGGTCGCTTGCGCCTTCGCCGATGTCGCTGGTGAGGACGATGCGCTCCGCGCCGTTCTTCGAGATCACCGCCGCCGCGGACCGCGCGTCGAAGAGCCCGGGCTGCAGCGTGAGCCCCGTCCAGCACCCCATGCCGCGGACCAGGGGAAAGGTCTCGGCGCTCACGTGGTCCACCAGCACCCGCGCAGGCTCCATCGGCGAGTCCTTGAGCAGCGCGAGGACCCTGCGCGTGCGCTGCAGCTTCTCGCGCCCCGGCGTGTGCACGATCACGGGCTTTCGCAGGCGCGCGGCAAGCTCGAGCTGGCGCGAGAAGATCTCCTCCTCGCGCTGGGAGCCTTCCTGGAGGCCGATCTCGCCCAGCGCCACCACCCGCGGGTCGTCGAAGTAGTGCGGCAGCAGCCGGAGCAGCTCGTCGACGCCGTGCCAGGGGATGCGCGAGGGATGCAGCGCCAGCGCCACGAAGGGGCGGATGCCCGCGGCTTCGAGGCGGCGCGTCTCCGTGCCCACCAGGCCGTCCCAGTGCCGGCGCAGGCCTGCGGCGCTGCCCGCATCGCGCGCACAGGTGACGGCGGCCTTCACGCCGAAATACGCCAGGGTGGCCAGATCCTGGGAAGGGATGCCGTCGGCATGCAGGTGCAGATCGACGAGCATTCGAAGACGCTAACATGTGGCATGCACTTGGCAGGAAGCGTTCGACTGCCTACCAAACCGGGACACCTGCGCAGGGGGAAAGCCGTGTCGCAAGGCGGACAGAAGCTCGCGGCCGTGGTGCTTGCCGCCGGCAAGGGCACGCGGATGAAGTCGGACAGGGCCAAGGTGCTCCACGAGGCGTGCGGCCGGCCGATGGCGTTCTTCCCCATCCGGGCCGCGCTTTCGCTGGACGCATCGCCGGTGGTGGTGGTGGTGGGCCACCAGGCGAAGAGCGTGGAGGAGGAGCTGTCGCGCCAGTTCCCGGGCGCGCCGCTGCGCTTCGCGGTCCAGGCGGAGCAGCTGGGAACGGCGCACGCGGTGCTCTGCGCGGAGGAGGCGCTGCGCGGGCATGCAGGCACGGTGCTGATCCTCGCCGCCGACGTGCCGCTGATCCGTCCGGCCACGCTGCAGCGCCTGATCGCCGCGCGCGATTCCGCCGACGTGGCCCTGCTCAGCTGCCGCGCCAGGGACCCCAGGGGCTACGGCCGGGTGGTGCGCGGGCCGAAGGGAGCCGTCCTCCGCATCGTGGAGGAGAAGGACGCCTCCGAGGCGGAGCGGAAGATCGACGAGGTCAACGCCAGCATCTACGCTGCGGACGCGCGCTTCCTCTTCTCCGCGCTGCGCGGCGTGGGCCGCGGAAACGCGCAGGGAGAGTACTATCTGACCGACATCGTCGAGCGGGGCCGCGCCGTCGCGGTGGAAGCGGAGGAGGCCGAAGTGTCCGGCGTGAACGATCGCGCGCAGCTCGCCCGCAGCGCGGCGCAGCTTCGCGAGCGGCGCAATGCGCAGCTGATGCAGGATGGCGTGAGCTTCGTCGATCCCGCGGTCACCTACGTGGACGAGGGCATCGAGGTGGGCGCCGATACGGTGCTCGAGCCGATGGTGTCCTTGCGCGGCAGGACCCGGGTGGGGCGCGGCGTCCGCATCGGGCAGGGCTGCGTGATCGTCGACAGCGAGATCGCCGACGGCGCCCAGATCCTTCCCTATACCCACATGACCGAGGCCCGCATCGGCCCGGGCGCCACCGTGGGGCCGTTTGCACGCCTGCGGCCCGGTGCACAGCTTGCCGAGCAGGCGCACGTGGGCAACTTCGTGGAGCTGAAGAAGACGGTGCTGGGCAAGGGCAGCAAGGCGAACCACCTCACCTACCTGGGCGACGCGGTGGTCGGCGAGGGCTGCAACATCGGCGCCGGCACCATCACCTGCAACTACGACGGGAAGAACAAGCACGTCACGACGATTGAAGACGGGGCGTTCATCGGCAGCGACACGCAGCTGGTCGCTCCGCTGACCGTGGGGAAGAACGCCTACGTGGGCACCGGCACCACGCTGCGCGAAGACGTGCCGCCGGGAGCGCTGGCGGTCAGCGCCGGCAAGCAGCGGAACATCGAGGGCTGGGTGGCGGAGAAGGCGCCGCGCAAGGCGCCGAAGAAGAAAGAGCCGGGAGAATAATACTCATGTGCGGCATCGTGGGATACGTGGGCGACGAGCAGTGCGCGGGCCTCCTCGTCGAGGGGCTGCGGAAGCTGGAGTACCGCGGGTACGACTCGGCGGGCGTGGCGGTGCTCGGGGACAAGGGCCTCTCGGTGGTGCGGGCCAAGGGCAAGCTCGCCAACCTGGAAAAGCGGCTGGTCGAGTCCATGCCCCAGGGCGCCACCGGCATCGGCCACACCCGCTGGGCCACCCACGGCAAGCCCTCCGACGAGAACGCCCACCCGCACAAGTACGGCGGGGTGGCGGTGGTGCACAACGGGATCATCGAGAACCACCTCCAGCTCAAGGAGGCGCTGGTCAAGGCAGGCCACCACTTCAGCTCGGAGACCGACACGGAGATCTTCGCCCACCTCATCCACGTGGAGCTGGAGAAGGGGCTCGGCCTGCCCGACGCGGTCCGCGCGGCGCTGCGGAACGTCCGCGGCACCTACGCGCTCGCGGTGGTCTCGGAGAAGTTCCCCAAGATGCTGGTGGTGTCGAAGAACGCGAGCCCGCTGGTGCTGGGGCTGGGCGATCACTGCAACTTCGTCGCCTCGGACGTGCCCGCCATCCTCGCGCACACCCGCGACGTCATCTACCTGGAAGAGGGCGATTTCGCCGTCATCACCAAGGGCGGCATCGAGCTCACCGACAAGGCGGGCAACACGCTCCACCGGGGCGTCAAGCGCATCGAGTGGACGCCCACCATGGCCGAGAAGAACGGCCACAAGCACTTCATGCACAAGGAGATCCACGAGCAGGCGCGCGCGCTCACCGACACCATCCGCGGCCGCGCCAGCATCGAGGAGGGCGACGTCTACCTGGACGGGTGCCATCTCGACGCGAAGTTCGTGCAGCGGATGGGCAAGGTGCAGGTCGTCGCCTGCGGCACGAGCTGGCACGCCTCGCTCACCGGCAAGCTGATGATCGAGACGCTCGCCCGCGTGCCGGTGGAGGTGGACCTCGCCTCCGAGTTCCGCTACCGCGACCCGCTGGTCGACGCCAGCACCCTCTGCATCGCGGTGTCGCAGTCCGGCGAGACGGCGGACACCCTGGGCAGCTTCCGCGAGGCGAAGTCGCGCGGCGCGCGCGGCCTCGCCATCTGCAACGTGGTGGGCAGCGCCATCGCGCGCGAGGCCGACGACGTGCTCTACACCCATGCCGGGCCGGAGATCGGCGTCGCCTCCACCAAGGCCTTCACCACCCAGCTGGCGGCGTTCTTCCTGCTCGCCGTGCGCCTGGGACGGCTGCGCAGCACGCTCAGCGCGGCGGAGGCGCAGCGCCACCTGCAGGCGCTCAACGAGGTGCCGATGCTGGTGGAGCGGGTGCTCAAGTACGAGGACCTGATCAAGCAGGCGGCCTACAAGTTCTCCGGCGCCCGCGACCTGCTCTTTCTCGGCCGCGGTCCGCAGTACCCGGTCGCGCTGGAGGGAGCGCTCAAGCTCAAGGAGATCTCCTACATCCACGCCGAGGGCTACGCCGCGGGCGAGATGAAGCACGGCCCCATCGCCCTCATCGACGAGAACATGCCGGTGATGGTGCTGGCGCCGCGCGACTCGGCCGAGGACCCGGGCGTCAACTACGAGAAGATCCTCGGCAACCTGCAGGAAGTCCGGGCGCGCGGCGGGAGGGTGATCGCCATCCACAGCGAGGGCGATGCGGAGGTGCCGGGGCTCGCGGAAGCCAGCATTCCCCTGCCGCAGGCGAATCCGCTCTTGATGCCCATCGTCTCCGTCATTCCCACCCAGCTCTTCAGCTACCACGTGGCCGACCACCGCGGCACCGACGTCGACCAGCCTCGCAACCTCGCCAAATCCGTCACCGTCGAGTAGGGCTTGCGGCCGGGATCCGGCCGCCTGCGCCCTGCAAAAAGTGCGCTCGACTGGAGGCTGGGTGTCGGCGTAGAAGGCGCGCATGCGCATCGTGGTCGTTGGCACGGGTTACGTCGGGTTGGTGGCAGGAGTCTGCTTCGCCGATTCGGGACACAGCGTCGTCTGCGTCGACGTGGACGAGGAGAAGATCGCGGCGCTGCGGCAGGGAAAGAGTCCCATCTACGAGCCAGGGCTCGAGGAGCTCCTGCTCAAGAACATCGCCGCCGAACGGCTGAGCTTCTCCACCGTCCTCAAGGACGCGGTGCGCACGGCGGAGGTGGTCTTCATCGCCGTGGGCACGCCGCAGGGGGACGACGGCAACGCCGACCTGCGCGCGGCCATGACCGTGGCCCAGGAGGTCGCGGCGGCCGCCGAGCACTACACGGTGGTGGTCAACAAGAGCACCGTTCCGGTGGGCACGGCGGCGCGCATGCAGGCGGAGATCGCCTCGCGCAGCGCGGTGGCCATCGACGTGGTCTCCAATCCGGAGTTTCTCAAGGAAGGCGCCGCCATCGACGACTTCCTCCGGCCCGACCGCATCGTGATCGGCTCGCCCAGCGAGAGGGCGCGGGCGATCATGGCCGAGCTCTACGCGCCCTTCGTGCGCACCGAGGGTCCCATCTACTTCATGGACCCGCGCTCGGCGGAGCTGACCAAGTACGCCGCCAACGCGATGCTGGCGGCGCGCATCTCCTTCATGAACGAGGTGGCGGCGCTCTGCGAGCGGGTGGGCGCCGACGTGGATTCGGTGCGCAAGGCGATGGGCGCGGACGAGCGCATCGGCCAGAAGTTCCTCTTCCCGGGCTGCGGCTACGGCGGCAGCTGCTTCCCCAAGGACGTGAAGGCGCTGATCGCCACCGCGCGCTCGAACGGGCTCGACTTCACCCTGCTCTCGGCGGTGGACGCGGTGAACGACCGGCAGAAGCGGCTGCTGGCGCAGAAGGCCAAGCAGCACTTCGGCGCGGGGAACCTGCGCGGCAAGAAGTTCGCCGTCTGGGGACTCGCCTTCAAGCCCAAGACCGACGACCTGCGGCAGGCGCCGGCGCTGGCGCTGATCGAGGAGCTGCTCGCGGACGGAGCGCAGATCTCGGCGCACGACCCGGTCGCCATGGAGAACGCGCGCCGCCTCCTCGGCGACCGCATCCAGTTCGTGCAGAGCCCCTACGCGGCGGCCCAGGGCGCGGACGCGCTCTTCCTGGTGACGGAGTGGAACGAGTTCCGCCAGCCCGATTTCTCGCGCATCCGCACCTCGATGAAGCAGCCGGTGGTGTTCGACGGGCGCAACATCTGGAACGGGGCGCGCATGCGCGAGCTGGGCTTCACCTACTACGGCGTGGGCCGCGGCGCGTAGGCGTCGAGGAACGGCTCGATCCGCTTCCACAGCGCCGGCAGGTCCGCGTTGAGCTCGTGGCCTTCGGGCAGCTCCACGAGCTGCGCGCGCCCGTCCATCCGCCGCGTGAACTCGCGAGCGAGCGACGGGTCCACCACCTCGTCGCGGGTGCCCTGGACGACCAGGGTGGGGCAGCGGGGGAGCGGGAAGCTCTCGTACCGGTACGCGTCGTCGAGGAAGCCGATGGACAGGTCCTGCCGGCCGCCGCGCGCGTAGTGGTCGAAGGCGAAGCGGCCGGCGGCGCGCCAACGCGCGGCATCCGCGCCCATCTGCCGCTCCCAGCGCGGCCCCAGGTCGAAGGCCGGCGCCAGCAGCACCAGCGCGGCCATCCTGCCGGGGTTTCCCGCCGCCCAGGTGGCCGCGGTGAACCCGCCCAGGGACGATCCGAACAGCACCACCGGCTCGATCCCCTGAAGGAGCGCGTCGAGCTGGCTCAGCATCCGCGTCACGGTCAGTTCGAAGAACGACGGCTCGTTGAGGTCGGGCAGCAGCAGGTCGGCGCCGCGATCCCGCAGGCGCGCGCGCACGAACTGACCCTTGCTGGAGGTCGGACCGCTGGCGAAGCCGTGCAACCAGGCGAAACGCATCGGGGCTCTTTTAGCTCGTCCCCGGGCGCAGGTGTGTTAGATCGCGGGCCCGATGAGACGCCGGTTGCCCTTGCTCCTGCCCGCCAGCATGCTCACTCTCTTGCTGGCTGCCGGCTGTGGGGACGCCTGCCTGAAGCTCGCGGACGAGATCTGCAGTTGTCAGCCCGACCAGGCATCGCAGGCAAACTGCCAGCAGCGGGCGCGCGACCAGGAGGGCATCTTCAACGTGGGAAAGGCCGACGAGCGGTTTTGCCAGAACCTGCTCGACTCCAACTCCTGCGATTGCCAGAAGCTGACCACCCCGGAGGGCCGGCAGGGGTGCGGCATCTCCCTCTCGGTGTCCCCGGGGGACGGCGCGCCCTCCCGCTGACGGCAAAGGGGGAAGCGAAGTGGCGAAGATCTGTGTGACCGGAGCGGCGGGCTTCATCGGCGGGCACCTCGCCGAGGCGCTCCTGCGCGAGGGGCACGAGGTGACCGGGCTGGACGACTTCTCCAGCGGCAAGCGGGAGAACGCGGCGCTGCTCGCGCAAGACCCGCGGTTTTCCCTGGTGGAGGGCTCCATCGCCGACGGCGAGGCGGTGCGGCGCGCGGTGGAGGGCGCGAAGTGGGTGTTCCATCTCGCCGCCATCCCTTCGGTGCCGCTCTCCATGGCCGAGCCGGAGCGCACCACCGCGGTGAACGTCTCGGGAACCGTGAACGTGCTGGAGAGGGCGCGACGGAGCGGCGTGGCGCGGGTGGTGCTGGCCTGCTCCTGCGCGGCCTACGGCGACGGCCCCGAGCAGCCCAAGCACGAAGGGCTGCTCGCGCGGCCGATGAGCCCCTACGCCGCGCAGAAGATCGCCTGCGAGCTCTACGCGCAGACGTATTCTCGCGCCTACGGCCTTCCCTGCGTGGCGCTGCGCTTCTTCAACGTCTACGGCCCGCGGCAGGATCCGAAGAGCGAGTACGCCGCCGCCATCCCGCGCTTCACCACCAGGCTGCTCGCCGGCCAGCGCCCCATCGTCTTCGGCGACGGCCTGCAGACCCGCGACTTCGTGCACGTGAACGACGTGGTGCGCGCGAACCTGCTTGCCGCCTCCGCCCCGCGCGCCCCCGGCGAGATCATCAACGTGGCGAGCGGCAAGAGCGCGTCGTTGATCGAGCTGATCGCCACCTTGAAGCAGGTGATCGGCCCGCGGGCGCAGCACCTCGAGATCGAGCACCAGGCGCCCCGCCCGGGCGACCTGCGCGAGTCGTCCGCGGACATCTCCAAAGCCCGCGCCCTGCTCGGCTACCAGCCGCGCGTCCCCCTCGCGGAGGGTCTGGCCGGGGTGGTGGAGTTCTTCCGCAGGATCACCGCGCAGGCGGCCTGAGCGAGGCGAGCAGCGCCGCCATGTCCGGCGGCAGCGGCGAGACGAAGGTCATCATCCGGCCCGTCGCCGGATGGGGCAGCGAGAGCTCCGAGGCGTGCAGCGCTTGCCGCCAGAGCCGCAGGCTGGCGCGCTCCGCATCGGTGATCAGCTCGTCGAACCGGCCGGGCGGCGCGGGGGTGCCGCCGCTCTCCGCCAGCCGGAGGAAGATCTCCTCCGAGGGCCCGTAGAGCTTGTCTCCCACCAGCGGGAACCCGGCCGCCTGGAGGTGGGCGCGGATCTGGTGCTGGCGCCCGGTGCGGGGCACGCAGCGCAGGAGCGTGAGGCGGGCAAGGCGCTCCACCACCTCGCACGAGGTCAGCGAAGGGGCGCCCGCGGGATCGACGCGCATCTTGACCTTGACCCGCCCGCCGTCGAGCACGAGCGGCAGGTCGATGTCGAACCGGTCCTGCCCCGGCGACCCCTCCACCAGCGCGAGATAGGCTTTCTCCACCTGGCGCGAGGCGAACGCCGCCTTCAGCCGTCTCGTGTCCGCGGGCGTCCGGCCGCAGGCCACGAGCCCGCTGGTCTCGCGGTCCAGGCGGTGCGCCGGATCGGGCTTCTGCCCGGCGGCGTTGCGATGCCGCTGCTCGAGCGCCCAGGTCAGCGTGGTCACGTGATAGCGGGCGGTGGGATGGACGGCGAGGCCGGCGGGCTTGTCCACCACCAGGAGGGCCTCGTCCTGGTAGACCACCGCGAGCGGCGCGGGCTCGCCGGTGTCGCCGGGGCTCCGCTTGCGGAGGGCGAAACGCAGGCCCGGCCAGATCCGCGTCTCCGGCAGGAGCTCGGGCTCGGCGTGCACCAGCGTGCGCCCGCGCAGGAGCCGCTGCAGGCGCTCCGGCGACAGCGGGCGCTTGAGCTTCTCGGCGACGTAGTCGGCGAGCGTCCAGCCCGCGTAGTTGGGCTCGACCTGGTAGTGGATCAGCGAGTCGTCGCCCATTCCGGTGCTCTCCCCCGTCCTCTGTATAACAGGGCGGGTTGCCGGGCCGGGCGGGCGTGCGCACGGTAGGCGGGTGAAGATCCTCCACGTCGTCGGCGCGCGCCCCAACTTCATGAAGGTGGCTCCCATCCTCGCGCAACTGCGCAGGCGCGAAGGGGTCCGGCAGGTCCTGGTGCACACCGGCCAGCACTACGACGCGAAGATGTCGGACGTCTTCTTCCGCGACCTGGGCATGCCGGACCCGGACGTGCACCTGGGCGTCGGCTCGGGCTCGCACGCGCAGCAGACGGCGAAGGTGATGATCGAGATCGAGCCGGTGCTCCTGCGCGAGAAGCCCGACGTGGTGGTGGTGGCGGGCGACGTGAACAGCACCATCGCGGTGGCGCTGGTGGCATCGAAGATGGGCCTCGCCATCGCCCACGTGGAGGCGGGGCTGCGCTCGCGCGACTGGAGCATGCCCGAGGAGGTGAACCGCGTCCTCACCGATCGCCTCAGCGCGCTGCTCTTCACTCCTTCGCGCGACGGCGACGAGAACCTCCGCGCCGAAGGGATCGAGAGCTCGCGGATCCATTTCGTCGGCAACGTGATGATCGACTCGCTCGCTGCCGCGCTCCCGCGGGCGCGGGAGAGCCGCATCCACGAGCGGCTCGAGCTCCCCCGGAAGGGCTATGCGCTGGCGACGCTGCACAGGCCCGCCAACGTGGACGAGCCCGCGGCGCTGCGCAGGCTGCTCTCGGCATTGGCGGAAGTCGCGGCGCAGGTGCCGGTGGTGTTTCCCATCCACCCGCGGACGCGCTCGCGGCTTCCTGCGGGATTCGAGGCGCCCGGCCTCAAGCTGGTGGAGCCGCTCGGGTATCTCGACTTCCTCGCCCTGATCGCGGAGGCGCGGCTGGTGATGACGGATTCGGGCGGCATCCAGGAGGAGACCACCGCCCTGGGAGTGCCCTGCCTGACGCTGCGCGACAACACCGAGCGTCCGGTGACGGTAGAGCTGGGCACGAACCAGCTCGTGGGCACCGATCCGCGCCGGGCGGTGGCGGCGGCGCGCGAGGTGCTGGCGGGCCGGGGCAAGAAGGGCGGCCTCCCCGAGCTGTGGGACGGTCATGCCGCCGGGCGGATCGCGGATATACTGGTGCGGTTTTCCGGGGGGAGAACATGAAGCGCAAGGGACGCAAGCGGCTTTCGCGGCTGCGCAGGCTGCGGTCGCGGTTGTTCTGACAGGGGCGAGCCGGCGAACTTGCCTTGACCGGCTGCGCGGCCTAAACCGGGCCGGTGCAGGCCGTCTACATGGCGCCCGCCGCCGCCGCGGCGCTGGCGTGGCTGTGGGTCCTCGCGCTCGGGCGGACTCGAGGGTCCGTCAAGCGCGTTGCGCTCCGCGTCACGCTCCTGCTCGTCGCTGCCGCGCTGGTCTGGTCGGCGGCGGAAAAGGGACTGCTCACGCGGGCGTCGCCGGGCTTTCGCGTCGCGCTGCTCGCTGCGGTGCTCATCGTCGCGGTGGGTTACCTCTAC
>DASSQZ010000125.1:0-18162 GCA_035702105.1 Myxococcales bacterium
CGCATTTACGGCCTCCTGGTTGGTCCGTTAGGACCGGGTTGAGACCCCCCCCCCAGGGCGTCCGCAGTGCGGAACTTGTGCGCGGGTTTGTGCAACCAAAATGCCATTGGTAACTGCCGGCAAAGACGTCGGATCGTGGGAGCCCAAAGGTACAGAAACTGGACTGGCAACTCGCGCGGAAAGGCGCGCTTTTCTGGCCACCTGCACCCACATGGCTGATCTCGCTGGAGAAACGGACACGGATGCAGGTTCGCGGACTGCCGGTTCAGTTCCTGCTCGGACGATCGTCGCGATGAACGCCCCACTCCCGTGGATTGACGGAATTTAATGTGTAGAAGTCGTCACTCGGGAAAATCAGACGCGCCGCTCAATCGGGATCGCGAGGTCTCGCGAGCGATGGAATTGCGAACAATTACGTACGCAGGCCAGGAATTGACCTGGCTGAAGGCGTCGATGGATCCGCCGTCCGGCGGAAAACCTCCGACGGAGAGCCGAGTTTCTGCCCTCAAAGTCGCTCGCGAGCTGACGCCTATGCCGGATTACACCCGATTCCCTAGAAACGGGCCAAAAAAGGATCTCCGCGCGCGGGCACCGGCCGTCATCTGCCGCCGCAGCCGGGGTCTCCGTCGCCATCGGGCCCGCCCGGGGCCCGCGGCGCCATTCAGGTGGAGACGCCGAAGCGCGGCAAGACAAAGCGCTGCAGGGCGATCCAGCCGGCGAGGACGAGCACGAAGACGAGCAGGTCGGGCATGAAGGTTTTGAGCCACTGCCGCCGCGAAGGGTTCCGGCGAAGCGCCCGGACAGGCCGTCGCTTACAATTGAGGGATGGCGACCACAGAGGCGGACCTGCTGGCGAAGGCAAGGAGGGGTGACAGCCTTGCCGTGGACGAAATCCTTGCGCGCCACGAGCGGCAGGTCTTCCGCTTCGGGCTGCGCATGTGCGGCAACGAAGAGGACGCGCGCGACGTGCTCCAGGAGACGCTGCTGGCGGCGTTCAGGAACCTGAACGGCTTCCGCGGCGACGCCCAGCTCTCCACCTGGCTCTACCAGATCGCTCGCAGCTACTGCCTGAAGACGCGGAGGCGCGGCGTGAACGAGCCGCAGCAGACCGAGCCGCTCGATCAGCCGGAGGCGGCGGCGGTGCCGTCTGCCGAAGCCGGGCCGGACGCGCAGGCGCACGCACGCGAGATCGGTTCGCTCTTGCAGGCGGCGATCCTCTCGCTCCCGGAGGCGCACCGCGAGGTGCTGGTGCTGCGCGACGTGGAGGGCCTCTCCGCCGAGGAAGCCGCCAGGGTGGTGGGCATCGAGGTGGGCGCGCTCAAGAGCCGGCTCCACCGCGCCCGCGCGGAGCTGCGGGAGCGGATGGTGGCGTTCTTCGGCGGGGACGGCAGGCCCGACGCGGCGGCGCCCTGCCCCGGTCTAGCGGAGGAGCTGGCGGCGTACGCGGCCGAGGACATCGACCAGGCCACCTGCGCGCGCATCGAGGAGCACCTGAAGCACTGCGCCCGGTGTACCGGCGCCTGCGCCACCCTGCAGCGAACCGTCTCGCTCTGCCGGCAGATTCCCGGCGACGAGGTGCCGCTGGCGGTGCGCACGGCGGTGCGCGCGGCGCTCCTCGGCGCGCGGCAACAGGCTTGAACCCGCCGGCGTACCCTTTCCCCGACGGGCGGCTCTCACCCATCGGCGGCCTTCGCGCCGCGCGATGGAGACTGCATGCCCGTTTTCCGCTGCAGCGTGTGCGAGGCATTCAACCGGCTCGCCGACGCCGCGCCCCGCAGGTGCGCGGCCTGCGAGGCGAAGCTGGACCTGAGCGGCAGGCCGCAGGAGGTGAACGCGGAGGCCCTGGCCCGCGCCATCGCGCGCTCCCCGGTGCCGCTCTTCGTCGACTTCTGGGCGCCCTGGTGCGGCCCCTGCCTGATGGCGGCACCGGTGGTGAAGGCGCTCGGCTGCAGGATGGCCGGGGAGATCGTTGTGCTCTCGGTCGACGTGCAGGACGCGCCCGAGGCGGGCGCGGCCCACGCCATCCACTCCATTCCCACCTTCGCCATCTTCCGGCATCGCGAGGAGGTGGCCCGGCGCACCGGGGTCCTGCCCCGCGGGGAGACCGAGCGATGGACCCGCAGCATCACCGGACCTGCGCAAGCCGCGGCGCGCGCCTGAATTTCCCCCTGGAGGTTTCCCAATGGCTGGATACGAAGTCCCCTACGGCATCACCCGCGAGCTTCGCGGCGCCACCTTCGAACAGGCGATCGAGCGGATCACCGCGGCGCTCAAGGCGGAAGGTTTCGGCGTCCTCACCAGCATCGACGTCAAGGACACGCTGAAGAAGAAGATCGGCGCCGACTTCAGGCGGTACGTCATCCTCGGCGCCTGCAATCCCCAGCTCGCCCACCGCGCGCTGGGGGCGGAGCTGGGTGTGGGGCTGCTCTTGCCCTGCAACGTCACCGTGTTCGAGGGCGAGGAGGGCCAGATCGTGGTCCAGGCGGTCCGGGCCAAGGCCATGTTCGAGGTGGTGAAGAAGCCCGGCCTCGAGCCCATCGTCGCCGAGGTGGACTCGAGGCTCTCGCGCGCACTGGAAAGCGTCTAGGACGCATCTCATGACGTCCAGGTCCAACACCACAAACGTAGTCCCTGAGCCGCCTTCGGCGGCCGGGACTAGCGGACCTCCAGCTTTCCCACCGCGAAGTCGCGCTGCGACACCGCGTCGTTGCCGAGCAGGTCGCGCACCGCCGCCCGGAAACCGGGCATCGGCGCCGAGCCATCGAAGACCGTGCCCGGCGTGGCGCTCGCTGCCAGCGCCAGGCGGATGGAGTAATAGGTCCCGCCGGCGGCGATGGCCACGTCGCCCTTGCCGCCGCCAGCCCCGCCCGCTTTCTGGCTGACGCCGGAGTAGAGCACGCCTCCGGTGAGCCGGACGGCCTCCGCCTTGGGCGGCAGCCCCGGATCGAAGACGTTCCCATCCACGAGAGGCGTGGGGTGCAGGACCACCCTGCTGCCGTCGGCGGGGAGGTTCATGCCCACGGCAAAGCCGGCGCCCACCGCCCGCCGGGCCACCAGATCGAGCTGGACGGCGTGGGCGTTGGACGCGGCGGCGTTCAGCACCAGCGTCACCGCGGCGCTCGGCTGCGCCGGGTCGGTGTAGACGAGCCCGTGGACCCGCACGCCGGCGGAGCCCGAGATCGAGGCGACGCTGTCAGCGGCCGAGACCGTCTGCGCACCCATGGTCGCGAAGGTGACGGGAAAGACGGCGTGCCCTTCCGCCACGCGAACCGTCGCCGGCAAGCTCGCGGCGGGGTCGGTCGAGGTCAGGTTCACCGTGCCCGCGTAGGAGATCACCGGGTTGGCGAACGCATCCTGGGCGGCCACGCTCCCGTTGGTGGCGATGCCGGCATTGACGTCGGCGGGAAGACCGACGACCAGGCGCGGAGCGCCGGGCTGCACCGCCACCGGCGCGCTGGTGCAGGTGATCGACGGGTTCGCCGCGTCGGTGACGGTGAGGGTCTGGTTGCCAGCGGTCACGAGGCGAACGGAGAGCGTGTGCGTGCCGGAATCCGCCGCCGTCCAGGACTGGTCGCCGGGGAGCTGCGCCGCGCCGTCGCTCGAGATCACGTGCGCGGTGCCGCGGTACGCCGTGGCGACGTTCTGCTGCGCATCCTTCACCGTGACCTGCGCCACCACCGTGTCGCCGGCCGTGACCGAGGAAGGAACGGCGGCGAAGACGCAGGCCGCCGCCGGGCCGGGGCCGGAAGGTCCGCTGCCGCCCTTCGAGCCGCAGGCGCCGGCGAGGACCGCGAGCACCGCGGCGCAGGAGATGATGCAGGTCCGTTTCATGGAGTGCTCCCGAACCTGGAGAGGAGAGCGCCCAGGTCTGCGTCCTCGATCAGCGTTGCTCCGCCCGCGAGGTCGAGGCTGGAATCGTATCTGGGCGACGGAGGAACCGGCGTGGGCGCGCCCGCGGAGGTGCCGAGGCGGGAGGCGAGGGCGGCGAGATCGAGGAAGTCGATGACGCCGCTGCGGTCCCAGTCGCCGTTGCCCGGCGCGGCGGCCGCCTCGCTGTGCGGGTACACCTCCCAGACCCCGCGGCCGTAGGTGCTGACGCGCAGGAGGCCGCCGTTCTGCGAGACACTGATGTCGGTGACGCGCACGGCGGGCAGATTGCCGAAGCGCGCCCAGGTGGAGCCGCCGTCGGTGGTGCGGTAGAGCCCGAGATCGGTGCCGACCCAGAGGGTCCGGTCGCCGGGATCGCCCGGGTCGAACCGCACCACGGTGAGGGCGACGTTGGGCAGGTCCATGGTGCCCACGCCGCCCGGCGCCGCGATGCCCGCGCCGTGGATCGGCGTCCAGGTGGCGCCGCCGTCGGTGGTCTTGAAGATGTGCCCCATGGCGTCGGAGACCGGGTTGCCCGCCGTGTCCGAGGTGTTGCCGGAGGTGCCGACGTACGTCTGGCGGATGTCGGTGCCGCCCAGGTTCGCCGGATCGCGGGGGAATGCGATGCTGGTGGCGCCGAAGATCGACTCGGCGCCGAGGTGCATTCCGCTGGCCGAAGCCGTGAGCGGGTACGTTCCCGAACCGTCGTCGACGATGGTGGCGAACGTTCCGCCGGTGCTGACGAGGCCGTAGATGCGCGCCGGCTTTCCGCCGATCGAGTACGTCCATGGAGAGGCGTAGACGGACTGGTTCTGGAGCTTCAGCGGCGTGCCGTTGAGCTGCGTATAGGTGACGGCGTCGCTCGCGTCGACGGTGATCTTCCAGGCGTGGTTCGCGGTCGCCGCCAGGACCGACGATTGCGCGTCCCAGGTGGGGCTGAACCGCTCGAGGAACACCTCGCCGTCGCCCGCGGGCATCTGCGCGGCAGGGATGGCGGCGAAGATCCAGTTCTGGCTGTCGGCGCCGTTCACCACCGTTGTGGCGGCGCTGCAGTCGCGCGCGTCCGGCCTGCAGAAGAAGCGGCCGAACTCGACCGACGCCCAGTAGACGGGGTTCTCTCCGTAGGGGCCGGTGGCGACGGCGCAGCCGATGCCGTCCCCGCCGATGACCTGGTCGAAGGTCCGGCCCGCCTCGGGGATGCCGAGGGTCTCGGGATGGAAGAGGCGGAACCGCGTGCCGTTGTCCTGGAACCCGGCGTAGAGGACCTGCGCGTTGCCGCGGACCGGATCGCCGGTGGCGTGCGCGTAGGCCAGGTGCGTGACCAATCCCACGTCGGGGAAGAGCCAGGAGGCGCTCTCCGGATTGACGGCGGCGAAGACGTCCGAAGAGGTGAAGAGGCCGCCGTCGGTGCCCGCCAGCACCACCGACCCCGCGCCGAGGGACGCGACGGTGACGGTGTGCCAGTCCGCATGCACGTAGGGAAGCCGGCCGCCCTGGGTATTGCCGATGCCCGCGGCGGGCAGCCAGTGCGAGGCGTTCTGCCAGGTGGCGCCGCCGTCGACCGTGCGGACGCTGCAGAGGTTTCCGCCCATGATGGCGTGGTCGGGATTGGCGGGATCGACGCCGACCGCCAGGTTGTACCAGCTCTGGTCGTGGCCCAGGTCGAGCGTGGCGCAGTCGTTCTCGGTCGTCCCGTCCGGGAAGGTCACCGTGGTGGTGGGGTTGGTGAGGTTCGTCGAGAGCGGCGTGCCGAGCTTGTTCCAGGTGCCGCCGCCGTCGCGGCTGCTGAAGAGGAGGACCGTCCGGGGGCTGGTCTCGTTGACCGAGCCCGCTTCCGCGTAGACGGTGGCGAGCGCGGGATTGGCGTTGGGGACGGCGGCGAGCGCGATGCGCCCCACGTCGTCGAGTCCGAGGCTGTCGCCCGTGCCCCAGCCGGCGGCCTGCGTGGGCAGCTTGCCGCCGATGCGCGCGGACGACCAGGTGGCGCCGTCGTCGGCGCTGACCCAGAGGTCGCCGAGGTTGCTGATTCCGGTCGTAGGAGCGAGCGGGGGTGCGCAGTCGCCCGAGAAGCCGGCGGCCGGCGGGAGCGCGGTGGGGCAGGCGTACAATCCGCTCACGACGAAGCTCGACGCTCCCAGCCAGGCCACGTCCCAGGTGGACTCGAGATCGAAATCGGGGACGCCCAACGCCGAGCCCCAGTTCCAGGCGGCCGGGTTGGGCAGGTCGACCCAGGCGAACGCCGCGCCGCCGTCCGCGGAGCGGAAGAGGCCCACGTCCGTCGCCGCCAGCACCACCTGCGCGTTGGCGGGGTCCACGGCGATGGAGCGGATGCTGCCGGCCGCGACCGCGCCGACCGGAGTGGCAGCGACGAGCTGCACCGGCGCGCCCCAGGTGGCCCCGCCGTCGGTCGACTTGACCACCGAGCCGCCCTGCTGATCGAAGGCATCGCCGGTGCCGATGTAGAGCGTGAGGTGATTGGTGGGATCGATGTCCATGGCCCCGAGCGCGAGCGCGCCCAGGTTGTCGGTGAGCGGCTTCCAGTCCGGCTGCCCGGTGGTGAAATTGGACGCCTTCCAGAGCCCGCCGCCCGACACGGCAAGGTAGACCACGTCGGGGTTGGTCGGGTCGACGCGGATGGAGGTGGGCCGCCCGGTGTCGTTCGCCTGGTAATGGCTGCCGTTGTATTCGTCGTGCGTATTGGCCGGGCCGAGGTTGTCCCACGAGAGCGCGCTGGGCTGCGTGGTCGCCGCGACGGCGGCCGCGAGCGGGCGGCCCTGGACGACGGCGCCCCCGCGCTGCTGGAGGAGCGCCTCGGCCTTGCGGTTCTCCGCGGCAGCCAGGACCAGGAGCTGGTGGCGGTAGGCCGGCGAGCGCGGCCCTTCCACCAGGAGGTTGACCAGCTTGCGCATGTTGGGATCGTCGCGCTCCAGCTCTCCGCGGCCACGCACGGTCTCCATGCCCCAGGGCATCGGCGGCAGGGTCTCGTCGCCCCGCTCCAGGGCAGCCACCGACGCCGCGATCCACGCCGCCCGCCGGCTCTCCTGCCAGGTCTTCCAGGCGCGGGCCACGCGCGGGGCGGCGAGCAGGGCCAGCGATGCAGCGCCCGCCGCGGCGGCGGCGAGCTTCCAGGATTTGCGCATGCCGAGCAGCCTCCAGGTGCCCCGTCCGGGGGGCGCGATACGGTCGCATGGCCGGCGGGTGGGGGGTCAAGCGAAGCCGCACGGGTGCGTGTGGGTGGCCGACGCACTCTGCGCGGCAACCAGCGCGTTCCGGGTACACTCGGGCCATGTCCCGGGTGCGCGCGTTCGACTGGCTGCGGGGGCTGGCCGTCCTGGTCATGGTGCAGACGCACGCGCTGGCGCTGCTGCAGCCGGGGCTGCGCAGCGGCCGCCTCTACACCGTGCTGCAGTGGATCGACGGCCTGGTCGCTCCCTCGTTCATCCTCGCCGCCGGCTTCGCCCTGGCGCTGGTCCTGGCGCGCTCCACCGCGCAGCCGGGAGGGCGCGCGAGGCGGCTGCGGCGCACGCTGCGGCGGCTGGGCGAGGTGCTGGCGGTGGGCACGCTGGTGAACTGGATGTGGTTTCCCATCTTCCGCGAGCCGCGCTGGATCTTCCGCGTCGACATCCTGCAGTGCATCGGCGTTTCGCTGCTCATCGCCCTGCCCGCGCTGGCGCTGCTGGCGACGCGGCCGCGGCTGTTGCGCTGGGTGGCGCTGGCGCTGGCGGCGCTGGTGTTCGGTCTTTCCCCTTACGGCGAGCAGGTGCGCGGGCCGCTCGCGGCGCTCGCCAACGACCAGAGCGGCTCGGTCTTCCCGATCTTGCCCTGGGCCGGCTACGTCTACCTGGGGGCGGCGCTGGGCGCGACCTTCGCGGTGGGGGGAGCGCGCGCCACTGCCCTCTGGCTCTGCGGGCTGGCGGCGGCCGGCGTGGCGGTGTGGATGGCCACGCCGCAGCTCGCCGCGATCTACCCGCCGCACCACTTCTGGGTGACGAACCCCGCCAATGCGGCGCGGCGCTGGACGCAGGTGAGCCTGATCGCGCTGGCGCTGCTCGCGGTGGAGCAGCGCTGGGGCAGCGCGGTCCGCGCCTGGCCGGCGGTGCGCTTCGTCGAGCTCTTCGGCACCTCGTCGCTGGCGGCGTACTTCTTCCACGAGATGCTGCTCTTCTTCCGCATCTTCGGGCTCTCGTTCGACCGCTTCTTCCGCGATCGCTGCACCTGGCCGCAGTACTGGGCGCTGCTCCCCTTGCTGCTGGCGATGACCTGGGCGCTGACCTGGGCCACCGACCAGGTCTACCGCCGGGTGGACCGCGTCCTCAGCCTGCCGGCGCTCCGCCCGGCGGCATGAGCCCGGAATCCTGCGCACAGAAGTAATCGACGGTCTCGAGCAGCATGCCCAGATCGATGGGCTTGCGCAGGTAGCCGTCGGCCTTCATCTCCACCGCCGCCGCGCTGGCGTCGGCGTGCGCGCTCAGCACCACCACCGGAATCGCGCTCAGCGACGGGTCGGTGCGCTGCTGCGCGCGGAAGGTCCTGCCGTCCATGATCGGCATCATCACGTCGAGCAGGATGAGGCAGGGCTTGGGGTCCACCGCGCGCAGCTCGGCGAGGGCGGCGGCGCCGTTGGAGGCGAGCAGCGGGCGGTAATTGCGCTCCTGCAGCAGCTCGCCGATGGTGTCGCGGATGTCGCCGTCGTCCTCGATGACGAGGACGGTCCTCGCGCACCCCGCTGCCGTCATGCACTGACCTGCCGCGCGCGCGCCGCCGGGTTGCCGAAGCGCGGCAGCTCGACGGTGAAGGTGGAGCCCTCCCCAGGCGTGCTGGCGGCGGAGATGGTGCCGCCGTGCCCCTCGACGATGTGGCGGCTGATGTAGAGACCCAGCCCGAGTCCGCCGTAGTGGCGGATGGAGGAGGCGCGCTCGAAGCGGCCGAAGATGCGGTCCAGGTCCGCGGCGGGAATGCCGATGCCGGAATCGGCGATGGCGATGCGGACGCGACCCTCGTCGCCTTCGAGCTTGACGCGGATGGGCTTCCCGGCCCCGTACTTCACCGCGTTGGAGAGCACGTTCACCAGCACCTGCTCCAGCCGCAGCCGGTCCCAGGAGCCCTGCAGCGAGGGGGGCGACTCCAGCTCCATCGGCGCCTGGGCCTGCGCCGCCGGCTCGCGGAAGTCCTCCAGCACCTGCCGCACCAGCTCCACCAGGTCGAACGGCTCGCGCGACATCTCCAGCTTGCCCTGCGAGATGCGGGAGACGTCGAGGAGGCGGTCGATCAGCCGCGCCAGCCGCTCCGCCTGCCGCACCGCCGCCTCCAGCCGCTGCGCCTCCTTGGTGCCGGTGCCGCGCACGTTGCGCTCGAGTCCCTGCAGCTTGAGGTGCAGCGCCGTCAGCGGAGTGCGCAGCTCGTGCGCGGCCACCGAGATGAACTCGTCGCGCAGGCGCAAGGCTTCCTGCGCCTGCTGCGTGCGGCCTCGCTCCTCGACCGCGGAGCGTTCGGCGGCGCGAAGCTGCTGCTCCATCTGCGAGCGCGCGAGCGCCGCCGAGACCACGTTGGCCACCGCCTGCAGGAAGCTGATGTCGCCTGCGCTCAGCGCGTGGCCCTCGGCGACGTGGAGAAAGCCGTAGGGCGTCGCCTGGCGGTCGGCAGCGTGGATGGGCACGCGGACGGCGGCCGGATCCGAAGGGTCGTCGCCGCCGACCACCGCGATGTCGTCGATCCCCAGCGTGTCCCGGGCGGTCTGCACCGCGCGCTCCAGCAGCGCGGGCACCTGCGGGGTCTGCACCGCGTAGAGACCCAGCTCGGCGACCGCGGCCTGCTGGCGCCTGCGCTGCTCCATCTCCTCCGAGGCGCGCTTGCGGCTGGTCAGGTCGCGGGTGACCTTGGCGTAGCCGACCAGCTCGCCCTTCGCGTTGTGGACCGCGCTCAGGACCACTCCCGCCCAGAAGCGGGTGCCGTCCTTGCGCACGCGGATGCTCTCCTCCTCGAACTTCCCGGTGGCGGCGGCGATCTCCAGCTCGCGGGCGGGCTTGCCCGCCGCCAGGTCCTCGGGCGGGTAGAAGCGCGAGAAGTGCTGGCCGATGATCTCCCGCGCGGTGTACCCCTTGAGCCGCTCCGCACCCGGATTCCAGGTCGCGACATGGCCGTCCGGAGTGAGCATGAAGATGGCGTAGTCCTTGACGCTCTCGATCATCAGCCGCAGCCGCTCTTCGCTCTGCCGGAGCTCTTCCTCGGCCATGCGCCGGGCGGTGAGATCCCGCGTCACCTTGACGTAGCCGCGCAGCTCGCCGTTCTCGTCGCGGACCGCGGAGATCACCACGTCCGCCCAGAAGCGCGTTCCGTCCTTGCGCACGCGGTAGCCCTCGTCCTCCACCCGGCCTTCGCGAAACGCGGTCTGCAGCAGGCGGTCCGGCTTGCCGGCCGCCACGTCCTCCGGCGGGTAGAAGCGCTTGTAGCTCTGGCCGATGATCTCGTGCGGCGCGTAGCCCTTGATGAGCTGCGCGCCGCGGTTCCAGGTCATGATCTGGCCGTCGGGATCGAGCAGGAAGATGGCGTAATCGTTGACGCTGTCGATGACCGCGCGGAGCTCTTGCGAGTGGACCAGCGGTTGAATGGATGCCACGTGCACAGTCTCCATCGGGAGGAACGGTGCCAACGACGGCGGCGCGGGGCCGCCGTCCAATTTCCCACACCGATGCCCATCGTTCGGGAGGGCGCCCGCCGATGCGGCGCTGCTACTTCCAGCCGGGGAACGGCCAGAGCGGCTTGCCGGTGGCGAGGTCCTTCGGCCACACGGTCACGAACTTCCCGTCCTGGATCTGCTCGACCAGCATCTGGTGCTTGTTCTGGTTGGTGTAGCCGTCGTAGTCGGCGAACTTGATCGCGCCGTCCAGGGTGTCCCAGCTGCCGCTGTCCAGCGCCTGGCGGACCTTCTCGCGGTCGCCGTTCGCGTTGGCGGCGGCGTGCGCCAGGACCCAGATGGCGGCGTAGGCGGTGGCGGCGTGATAGCTGGCGGGCTTGTTGTAGCGCTGCTCGTAGGTCCTGGCGAAGTCCTTGGCGCCGGTCCACGACACCGCCGGCGTCCACTGGGTGCTGGAGAAGATGCCGTTGGAGACGGCGGTCTCCTTGGCGAACTGGGCGTTGGAGAAGCCCGCTCCGGCGCCGAGGAAGGCCATGGGCGAAAGCCCGATCTCGCGCGACTGTCGCATGAGGAGGATGGCGTCGGCCACGTAGGAGACCATGAAGACGAGGTCGGGGTTCGCGTTCTTGAGGTTCACCAGCGTGGAGCGGTAGTCGGGCGAGCCCTTCGAGTACGCCTCGTGGAAGACGACCTTGAGGCCCTTCTTCTCCGCGTACTCCTTGGCGCTGCGCCCGCCGGAGACGCCGAAGTCGGTATTCTCGTTGAGGATGCCGACCGTCTTTGGCTTGCCGAACGAGGTGGCCATGTCGAGCAGGACGGACGCGTAATCGTTGGTCGTGGCGGAGACGCGGAAGACGTACTTGTAGCCCTGCCGCGTGATCTCCTCCTTCGAGGCCACCGGGTTCACGAGCGGGATCTTCAGGCGCTCGGCGCTCTTCGCCACCACGCTGGTCACCGCCGAGGTGTACGCTCCCACCACGCCCACGACGTTGTCGCGGGTGGCCAGCTTCTCCATCGCGCTGATGCCGACCTGCGGCTTGCCGGTGTCGTCCTCCCAGACCACCTGCACCTCGATGCCCTTCTTCTTCAGATCCTCGACGGCGAGCTTGATCCCGTTGCTGATGTCCTCGCCGATGGGCGCTTCCGGACCGGTCAGCGAGTCGATGACGCCGAGCTTCACCGGCGCCGCGGCAGCGGGAGTCGCAAGACCGGCCGCCGCAGCGACCGCGAGGATGGAGAACGCGCGAACCATGGTCACCTCCGATGGGGAGGCGGACTCTATATAGAAAATTTCGCGGCCCGTCGATCCGGCGGCGCGCGGCCGCAGGACGAGCGGCCAGGCCCCACCGCCTCTGCGCGAGGCCCGGGGACAGCCGCGCCCGCGCCCTCCTAGCGGTAGTCGGTCACCTTGCGCCGGGTCCCGCCTCGGCGCGGATCGCGGGCTGCCTGGCACTCCGCGCAGAGGGTCGCCTCCGGCATGGCCGAGAGCCGGCCCTGCGCGATCTCCTCGCCGCACTCCTCGCAGAGCCCGTATTCCTCCGGCTCCTTGGCGAGCTTGCGCAGGGCCCGGTCGATGCGCGCCACCCGCTCGGCCTGACCCCGGTTCCGCTGCGAGCTGATGGCCTGCAGCATCTCCGAGAGCGCCTGCGCGTCCTCGTCGGCGACGCCCACCTCGGCGGCGTCGCGGCGATTCGGCTCCACGCGCGCGGGCCCCTTCGCCAGCGTCTCGCGTCGGAGCGCCTCCAGCCGTTTCCTGTACCCTGCCCTCCGCGCCCGATCCATTGCCCGCCAATGTAGCCCCGCTGAAGTCGCTTTGCCTGACAGAATGTCGCAGGGTTGTTGCAGCGCGTCTGGAACCCTCCGGTGGCGCTTGCTAGGTTTCGGGCCGCATCGACCCACAACCCGCTCGGGCAACCCGGACGCGCGATGCGCCCCACTCACAGCGGAGACAAGACATGAGGCTCCAACTGGCCGTCCTGGTCGCGGCGCTGCCATTGGCCGCGCCGGCAAACACGGTGACGCAGAACCTCTCCTGGACCATCAACCGCAGCGGCGCCACGCAGAAGTTCCGGGTAGTGGCCTACGGCGATTCCATCTTCGCCGGCTACCACGGCAGCATCTCCAACGTGGCCAAGCGCGCCGCGCCCTACGTGGACTCCGAGTACGCGCAGAAGACCTGGAACGCCAACATCGAGTCGATCCGGCGCGCCAAGTCGGGGGCGGTGGCCTCGGACATCTACAACAACAAGATCGTGAACGAGCGCTCGTACATGCAGACCACCAACACGCGCATCGTCATGTTCGAGATGTGCGGCAACGACTTCCTCCAGGCCCGCTCCAGCTTCTCCGGGCAGACCGGCACCTGCAACTACGGGGTGCTCGACACCGCGCTCTCGAACTGCACCACCTACCAGCTCAAGGCGATGCAGTTCATCAATGCCAACGCGAGCCCGAACACGAAATTGAAGATGATCGTGAACCTCTACTATCCGGGCTACGCCGCGGACAACGTGAGCTCGAGCTGCAACGACCCGACCACCGGCGTGCCCGTCAACAAGCAGCAGAAGTTCCTGCCCTACATCGCCCACTCCAACTGGCGCGCGTGCAACTTCGCCGCGCAGAACGGGTTCACCTGCGTGGACGCGTTCGCGCAGTACATGGGCGCGGACTTCGATTCCAACGGCGACGGCCTGGTCGATTCCGACGCGCTCGCCTTCCGCGCCGGCGAGAGCGAGGCGGACTACGTGAACCGCATCTCGGTGACGCTGCGAGGCACGCTGCGCGACGCCAACACGCACTTCGTCAACGCGAGCACGAGCTTCGATTACATCCAGTCGGACAACACGCACCCGACCTACACCGGCAGCACCGTGGGCGTGGGGTTCTTCGGCGGCACCGGCAGCGGGTCGGGCGCGCCCGACTTCACCGACGCGCAGATCGTCTCGGGCAAGAACCCGGTGTGGAACCAGCTCGGGCACGAGCGCATGGGATGGGCCTCTTCGGGAGCGACACCGCCGACGCCCTGACCGGGCTCTAGAGTCCCAGCCGGAGGACGAGCATCGCGGCGAGGCCGCCGTAGTAGAGCAGGGCGGCCCCGCCCTCCAGGGCGAGGCGGGCGCGGGCCGCCCATCGCGCCGGCAAGAGCGACGTCAGCATCGCCGCCAGCTCCACCAGCACGCGCAGCGCCGCCGCCGCGACCAGCAGCATGCAGAACGAATAGAGCGCCACGCCGAGGAGCGTGTTCAGCCAGCGGCGCAGGCCGAAGAGCCGGGCCTCGCCCATCAACCCGCCGTAGGTGATGATCTGGTGCAGCCGGAAGAGGATGGCGGTGAGCGCGGCGGGCACGAGCCCGAGCTTGACCGCGGGCTTGTGCAAGAAGCGCATGCGCTCCCGGGCCGCGGCGTCCGCCGGAGGGGACGCTCCCAGGGCCTGCGCGGCGGCGGCGGAGAACGAGAGCGAGCTCTTTCTTGCCGCGACGGTGAAGCCCGGCTCCGGCAGCGGCACCCGGAAGGCGCGCACCGCGCCCAGGTCGGCGCGCGGAACCTCGACCGATCCCCATTGCGCGCGCACGCACAGTCCCCCGTCGCGCACCGCCAGCGTGGCGCCGCAGAAGGCGCGCAGCACCAGCCAGAAGAGCCAGGGCAAGAGGGTGAAGAAGAAGATGCGGCGCACGAGAAGCCAGAGCGGCGCGCGCTCCACTTCCTGCGGCAGGAGCGTGTCCTCGACGACGCGGAGCGCCAGCTCCACCAGGTTGGCCAGGGCGATCGCCTGCAGGGCCGCGGCAGCGGCGCGCAATCGGGGCGTGTACGCGCGCAGGCGGACCGCTTCGTCGGAGGGCACGGGCTGGGCGTAGGATAGCCCGGGATGGGCGCGGAGCGAACCGGGGGCGGGACGATGCGCGGCGAAGGCCCGGTACGGGCGCGCGTGCTGGCGATCTGCGCCGCGGTGCTGGTGGCCGTGCTCGGCGCCGTGGGATGGATGTTTCTGCAGTCCGGGCCCGTGCCGGCGCCGCGGGAATCGTCGCTCCCGGCCGCGGCGAGGAGCCTGCCGAAGGCGATGGCGCGCGAGCCCGAGCCGCTGCCGCTGCAGCCCGAGCCACGGCGTGCTGCGCCGGCTCCGGCCCAAAGGGAAGAGAGCGTGGAGGCGGAGGGCACCGAAGGCGAGACCGCCGGCGACGGCCAGGAGATCACCGTGGACCAGCTCCCCCGCAGCGACGGCACCGGCATCGATGCGTTTCCCCGCCCAGGGACGAAGCCGCTGCAGCGCGGGCTGATCGTGCCCGACGGATACGAGCTGCCGCCGGGGTTCGTGCGCCACTACCAGGCCACCGACGACGGCGTGCAGCTCGCGCCCATCCTCAAGTTCCATCCCGACCACCTGCCGCAGGGCGCCCCGGCCGACGGCGTGGTGCCGCCCGAGCTGGCGCCGCCCGACATGCCCCGGAAGTGGCTGGAGCTGCCCGAACGCGGAAGAAAGCGGTGAAGGCGCTCGCGGGCGCGCTGGCGAGCGCGGCGCTGTTCGGAATCGCTGCCCGGGTGGAGGGCGCCTCGTGGGTGGCCGCGCTGCTGGCGCTTGCGCCGTGGCTCCTGGGGCTGGAGCGCGCCGGGGCGCGCGCGGCGCTGGCTTCCGCCGCGCTCCTCGCGGCGTCGGTCACGGCGCTGGCGTTCTTCTGGCTGCCTCCCGCGGCCGCCGCCTACGCGCACCTGCCGGTCGCGCAGGCCTGGATCTGGTCGCTGGCGCTCTCTCCCCTGCTCCTGCAGCCGCAGTTCCTCGCCACCGCGGCGTGCCTCTTGCTCGCGCGCAGGCTCGCGGCGTCACCGGCAGCCTCCGCCGCGATCGTGGGGCTCGGCTACGTCGGTGGGGAGTGGGCCTTCGCCAAGCCGCTCGCGGACACGCTGGGCATCGGCCTCTTTCCTTCGCCGGCCCTGCGCCAGGTGGCGGAGGTGGCCGGCCAGGGCGGGCTCACCCTGCTCTGCTTCGCCTGCTCCGCGCTGATCGCCGCGGCAGTGTCGCTGCGAAGGTACGCTCCCGCCGCCGCGGCTGTGGGCCTGGTCGCGGTCGCCGCCACAGGCGGCGCGCTGCGGCTGCGGCAGGTGGAAGCGAAGGACCGGGCCGCGCCGGCCGCGCGGGCCGGCGTCGTGCAAGCCGCCATCACCGCCTACGACAAGCTCGCCGCGGAGCAAGGCGCCTACCAGACGGTGCGGCAGATCCTCGACGCGCACTTCGCGCTCTCGGAGCGGGTGCTGGCGGAAGGGCCGGTGGATCTGCTGGTCTGGCCGGAGACGGTGTATCCGACCACGTTCGGGTCGCCAAAGAGCGAGGACGGCGCGGAGCTGGACCGCGAGATCCGGGCCTTTGCCGCGCGCGCGGGCGTGCCGTTGGTCTTCGGCGCCTTCGAGGACACGCCCGCGGGGGAGCACAACGCCGCGTTCTTCCTGCAGCCCGACGGGCGCTTCGCCACCTATCGCAAGTCGCTGCTCTTTCCGCTCACCGAACGCATGCCGCGCTGGCTGGAGTTCCCCGCGGTGCGCGCGGCGCTGCCCTGGGCAGGCCGGTGGGCTCCCGGGCGCGGACCTTCGGTGCTGCCGCTGCCGCTGCGCGACGGCTCCATGCTCCGCATCGCTCCGCTGATCTGCTACGAGGCCGTTCACGCCGACTACGTGGCGGAGGAGGCGCGCGCGGGAGCGGGCCTGCTCCTCACGCTGTCGAACGACGCCTGGTTCACCGGAACGGCCGGTCCGCGGCTTCACCTCGCCGCGGCGGCGCTGCGCAGCGTGGAGCTGCGGCTGCCGCAGGTCCGCGCCACCAACTCCGGCATCTCCGCGCTGATCCTGCCCACCGGCGAGTTGGTCTCCCCCACCGCATTCGGTGCCCGCGCCGCCTTGCGCCTGCGCTTTCCCCGCCTCTTGCCGTCGTGGACGCCGGTTCTGGCCTTTGGCGACTGGCTGGGCCCCGCGAGCGCCGTGGCCTGCGCGCTCCTCCTCGCGTACCTCTTCGTGGCGTCACGCCTTCTCGCGGCGCAGCCGCAGCCGGGCACGGCGGGTCCTGCGCGCTGAATGCCGCAGTTCAACCGGTTGAACCTCGTGCCCGATTCTCAATGCTATGCTTTGTGCGGATACCCCAGGCGCGAGAGCACGGAGCCCATCTCGTCCAGCGCCGCGGGATCCTCGATGGTGGGCGGCATGTTGAACTGGATGCCGTCGGCGATCTTGCGGATGGTGCCGCGAAGGATCTTCCCGGAGCGGGTCTTGGGCAGCTTGGCCACCACCGCGGCCTGCTTGAAGAAGGCCACCGGGCCGATGCGGTCGCGCACCAGCTCGTAGAGCTCGCGCACCACGTCCTTCTCGTCGCGCTGCACGCCGGCCTTGAGCACCACGAAGCCCACCGGCACCTCGCCCTTGAGCTGGTCGTTCACGCCCACCACCGCGCACTCGGCCACGTCCTTGTGCGAGGCGAGCACCTCCTCCATGGCGCCGGTGGAGAGGCGGTGCCCGGCGACGTTGATGACGTCGTCGATGCGCCCCATGACGGAGAGGTAGCCGTCCTTGTCGAAGAAGCCGCCGTCGCCGGTGAGGTAGTAGCCGGGATAGCGGGAGAGGTAGCCGCGCTGGTAGCCCTCGTCGTCGCCGTAGAGCGTGGTCAGGCAGCCGGGCGGGAGGGGAAGCTTGATGGCGATGGCGCCGCTCTGCCCGACCGGCGCGTCGCTGGAGGTGTCGTCGAGCACGCGGACGTCGTATCCGGGCACGGGCTTGGTGGCGGAGCCGGGCTTGACCGGGAATGCCTCGATGCCCATCGGGTCGGCGCAGATGGGCCAGCCCGTCTCGGTCTGCCACCAGTGGTCCACCACCGGGATGCCGAGCTTCTGCTGCGCCCACGCCAGCGTCTCCGGGTCGCAGCGCTCGCCGGCGAGGAAGAGCGTGCGCAGCGATCGGGTGGGCCCGTACTTCTGGATCTGCTTGCCCTCCGGATCCTCGCGGCGGATGGCGCGGAAGGCGGTGGGCGCGGTGAAGAGCGTCTGCACCTTGTGGTCGGAGACCACGCGCCAGAACGCGCCCGCGTCGGGGGTGCCCACCGGCTTGCCCTCGTACAGGATGGTGGTGTTTCCGTTCAGGAGCGGCGCGTAGACGATGTACGAGTGGCCCACCACCCAGCCGATGTCGCTCGCCGCCCAGTAGGGCTCGCCGGGCCGGGCGTTGAAGATGGCCCCCATGCTGTACTTGAGCGCCACCGCATGGCCGCCGTTGTCGCGGACGATGCCCTTGGGACGGCCGGTGGTGCCGCTGGTGTAGAGGATGTAGAGCGGATCGGTGGCCGGGAGTGGAACGCAGGCGGCCGGCTCGGCGCCCGCGTTCGCCTCGTCCCAGTCCAGGTCGCGGCCCTTCTGCAGCTCGGCGCGGAGCTGCGGCCGCTGCAGCACCACCACCTTCGAGGGCTTGTGGGTGGAGAGCGCGATGGCCTTGTCCACCATCGGCTTGTAGGCGATGGTGCGGCCGGGCTCGAGGCCGCACGAGCCGCAGACCACCAGCTTGGGCTGCGCGTGATCGATGCGGGCCGCGAGCTCGTGCGCCGCGAACCCGCCGAACACCACCGAGTGCACGGCGCCCAGCCGCGCGCAGGCGAGCATCGCGAAGACGGCCTCCGGCACCATCGGCATGTAGATC
>DASSQZ010000126.1:0-24095 GCA_035702105.1 Myxococcales bacterium
GCCTGCTTGTAGAAGGCCACGTAGTCGCCGCCCCAGAGCGAGGTGACGAGCAGGTCCGGCTTGGCCGCCAGCGACTTGGTGATGTGCGGCGTGAAGTCGGTGGAGAAGAGCTTGGGCCACGCCTCGGAGACGTTCTTCGCCCCGGGCAGGAGCTTCTTGGTGACGATGCTGAAGTGGTCGTAGCAGTTGCGCCCGTAGGAGTAGTCGGGATGGATGTGCGCGACCTTCTTCACGTCCGGCCAGGTCATGGCCACGCCCACGGCGCAGGCCGACCCGTCAGCCGACTGGATGTTGGTGATGCGGAAGACGTAGTGCGGGTTGGGGACGGCCTTGTCGAAGAGGAAGTCGGTGCAGCCGTCGACGAAGATGGTGAGGAGCCGCAGCTCCTCCGCCACGGGACCCAGCGCCGGCGTGTTGCCGCTGGAGGTGATCCCCATGAACATGTCGATCTTCTCCGACAGCTTGAGGCGGCGCATCTCCTTGGTGTTGGCGTCGGTGCCGGCGGCCTCGTCGGCCTTGAGGATCTCGATCTTCCGCTTTCCCAGCAGGCCGCCCTGCGCGTTGATCTCCTCGGCGGCGAGGACGTTGCCCTTGTACATCGGCTCGCCCAGCACCGCGCCCGCGCCGGTGAAGAAGGTCATGTGGCCGATCTTGAACGGCTTGTCGGGGATGGCTCCCTTCGGCTTCTCGGCGGCCCGGGCAATGCCAGGGACGGCCACTCCGAGCGCCGAGCCTCCAACCGCAGCTGCTGCGGTGACACCGAGGTGGGACAGGAAATCCCGTCGAGTCGGTCGGTCTGCCATTGTCTTGGCCCTCCCTGCAATTTTTGCAGCCTGTGGAGCCAATGACGCCGCTAGCACACGCCGATCACGAACGTCAACGATCGCACTGTCGATCTTTCCAAATCTCAAGTATGCTCAACATTTGCGAAGGCGGTGCGCGGCATGGTCCATCGGGCCCTGGCAGCGATCGCGAGGACGGTGCGCGGAATCGCCGCAGCCATCGCGCAGACCGTGCGCGGGACGGGCGCGGCGGTCCGCGCGCGCGCAAGAATCCTCTGGCTCGCGGCGGCGGCGGTCTTCCTCTTCTCGCTGGCGGCGCCGGTGGCGGTGCTCTCGCTGGCGCGAAAGCCGCCCGATTCGTACACGGTCAATGCCTGGCTGTCGCGGCTGCCCGACTATCTCGCCTCCTCCGATCCCTGGCCGCAGAAGCTCTCCTTCCTCTCCGGCATGGCCCTCGCCTGGGTGAGCGCCGACAACCCGGGCGAGGGCGTCGAGTGGAGCTTCGTCGTCGACGTGCCGACCCTCTTCCGCATCGCGGCCGCCTCGCTGATCTTCGGCACCTACTTCGCGCTCTGGTCCTATCGGCGGCGCCAGGGAGCGGCCTGCTTCCCGGCGGCGCGTCCGGCGGGCATCGCCGGCGCGGTGACCAGCGTGGTGGGCCTGAGCGCCGGACCCTGCACGCTCGCGGGTTGCGGCGCCCCGGTGCTGCCCGTCGTGGGGCTCGCCTTCACCGGCCTGTCCAGCGGAACCCTCGCGCTCTTCAGCGCCGCCTCCAGCATCGGCTTCGCCGTCATCCTCGCGGGGATGGGCCTCGCCATCGCCTGGTTCGGGTGGAACGCGGGGGCGAGGCCGGCATCTTCCTGAGGAGGAACCGATGGCGCTGGAGAATGCGTTCGAGCTTGCCGCTTCCAGCATCCGCTTCGGCAGGGGCGTCACCCGCGAGATCGGCATGGACCTCGCCGAGATGAAGGCGAGGCGGGTGATGGTGCTGACCGACCCCAATCTCGCGCGGCTCGCGCCGGTGGCGACGGTGCTGGAGAGCCTGCGCGACAACAAGGTCTCGTACGCGCTCTTCGACCGGGTCCGCGTCGAGCCCACCGACCTGTCGTTCAAGGAGGCGATCGAGTTCGCCGCGCACGGCCGCTTCGACGCCTTCGTCGCCGTGGGCGGCGGTTCCACCATGGACACCGCCAAGGCGACGAACCTCTACGACACCTGGCCGGCGGACTTCCTCGACTACGTCAACGCGCCCATCGGCAAGGGCCTGCCCTGCCCCGGCGCCCTCAAGCCGCTGATCGCCGTCCCCACCACCGCCGGCACCGGCAGCGAGACCACCGGCGTCGCCATCTTCGACTACACCCCGCTGCACGCCAAGACCGGCATCGCCCACCGCCGGCTCAAGCCGATGCTGGGCATCCTCGATCCGGAGAACACGCGCAGCATGCCGTCGCAGGTGGCCGCCACCAGCGGATTCGACGTGCTCAGCCATGCCATCGAGTCGTACACGGCGTTGCCCTATCACCAGCGGCAACGGCCGGAGCGGCCGGTGCTGCGGCCCGCCTACCAGGGTTCGAACCCGATCAGCGACGTCTGGTCGCTCGAGGCGCTGCGCTGGGTCTCCAAATACTTCGTGCGCGCGGTGGAGGACCCCGGCGACCTCGAGGCGCGGGAGAAGATGCAGCTTGCCGCCTCCTATGCCGGCGTGGGGTTCGGCAACGCGGGCGTCCACCTCCCGCACGGCATGTCGTATCCGGTCTCGGGCATGGTCCGCGACTTCAGGCCCGAGGGCTTCCCCGGCGATCACCCGATCGTGCCGCACGGGATGTCGGTGATCCTCAACGCGCCGGCGGTGTTCCGCTTCACGGCGCAGGCGAATCCCGAGCGGCACCTCACCGCGGCGGAGATCCTGGGAGCGGACATCTCCCGGGCGAAGCCCGCGGACGCGGGCAAGATCCTCTCCGACCAGCTGGTGAAATTCATGCAGCGGCTCAAGATTCCCCGCGGGCTGAGCGCGGTGGGGTACGGAAAGGCCGACATCCCGGCGCTGGTCCAGGGCACGCTGCCGCAGGCGCGGGTGACGAAGCTGTCGCCCAGGGCGGCGAGCGAGACCGATCTCGCGCACCTCTTCGAGGAGTCGATGGAGAGCTGGTGAGTCAGGAGCCCGTCCGCCAGGGGCGGGCGGAGCGAACGTCCGTGTGGCACGTCTCGCATCGATCCTTCCACTGCCCGTGGCATTCCAGGCAGCGCGCCATCGAAGGGCGGAAATCGCCCGCGGGCTGTCCCGCATCGGAGGCCGATGAATGACACCTGCCGCAGCTCACGTTCGCCTGGGCGTGCGCGTTGTGGGAGAAGCGAATCTCGTCGTGCCCGCCGGCCGGCGCCGGCGCCCGCGCGGCGCACGCAGCGGCCATCGCCAGCGCCGCGATCTGCCTGCCCCTCGCCAACACGGCCCCGATGTTCGGGCTTTGCCCTCCCGCCGTAAAGGCCGCCCCTGTTTCGCGAGGCTGCGTGCGCGCGTAGACTCCCCTCTCCATGGACGTGACCGCAGCCACCACGCGCGCAGGCGACTTCCGGGTCATGTCGCTGGTCGGCTTCGGGCATGCCACTTCGCACTTCTTCCACCTGGTGATCCCCTCGCTCTTCCCCTGGCTGATGGACGACTTCGGCCTCAGCTTCACCCGCGCGGGCACGCTGACCTCCGCCTTCTTCGTCGTCTCCGGCGTGGGGCAGGCGCTGGCCGGGTTCCTCGTCGATCGCCATGGAGCGCAGCGCATGCTCGCGGCCGGCCTTGCGCTCTGCTCGCTCTCCGCCGTGGCCCTCTCCCTGGCGCACGGCTTTCCGGCGCTGGTCGCCGCCGCCCTGCTCGCGGGGGCGGGCAACGCGGTCTTCCACCCGGCCGGCTTCACCATCCTGAACCGCCGCGTCTCGCAGCCGATGCTCGGCCACGCCTTCTCCGCGCACGGGCTCGCCGGCAATCTCGGCTGGGCGGCTTCGCCGGTGTTCATGGCCGGCCTCGCCGCCCTCGCCGGTTGGCGCGCCGCCGCGGTGGGGGCCGCCGCCGTGGGGGCCACAGCGCTGGCCTGCGTGGTGGTCCTGCGCGGGACGCTCTCGGGACGTCTCCCCGCCCGCCCGCGCGAGCCCGCCGAACCGCCGCCGGCATCGACCTTCGCCTTCCTGCGCTCCAGCGCCGTCTGGATGTGCTTCCTCTTCTTCCTCGCCTCGACCCTGGGGTTCGGCGCGCTGCAGAACTTCGCGCCCTCGGTGCTGAAGAACGTCTACGGACTGCCGCTCACGGTCGGCGCGTCGGCGCTCAGCCTCTACCTGCTCGGGGGAGCCGCGGGCATCGCCGCCGGCGGATTCCTCGCCGCGCGCTACGAGGCGCACGAGCGCGTCGTCGGGGTGCTGCTCACGGCGGCGGCGCTGCTGGCGCTCCTGCTCGCGAGCGCGGCCGTGCCGGGCGCCGCGGTCAGCCCGCTGATGGCGGCCATCGGGTTCTGCACCGGCACCGCCACGCCCTCGCGCGACCTGCTCGTGCGCAAGGCGGCCCTGGAGCGCTTCGGGCACCGCTCGTTCGGCCGCATCTACGGGTTCGTCTACTCCGGGCTGGACGCGGGGCTCTCGATCGCGCCGCTGCTCTTCGGCCGGCTGATGGACCGCGGGCTCTTCGCGCACGTCCTTCTCGGAGTGGCGATCTTCCAGGCGCTCGCGGTCCTTGCCGCGCTTCGCGTCGGGCACGGCCGCACGCCGGCCGCGGCTGCCCTGGCGCGCTGAGCCCGCCGCATCCGCTATCCTCCCCGGCGATGAAGCTGCGCACCGTCAGGACCATGTGCCCGATGAACTGCCATCCCACCCTGTGCGGGATGCTGGTCGACGTGGACGAGGGCGGGCGGGTCCAGGGCGTCCGCGGCGATCCCGACAATCCCGACAGCCGCGGTTTCCTCTGCGTCCGCGGCCACGCCGCCCGCGAGATCGCCGGCAACCCGCAGCGCCTGCTGCATCCGATGATGCGCAAGCCGCGCAGCGGCGCGTGGCGGAGGATCGGCTGGGACGACGCGCTCGACGCGCTCGCGGAGAAGGCGCGCGCGGTGGGCCCGGCGAAGGTGGGCACCTGGTCGGGACACGGCTTCTTCGCCAACGACTACGGCACGCGGATCTCCTCCGAGCTGCTGCGGCGCTTCGCCAACCTCTACGGCTGCCAGTGGTGGAACCCGACGATGATCTGCTGGGGCCTGGGCGCCTTCGGCCTGGGTCTCACCGGCGTGTTGCGGGTCAACACCAAGGAGGACATGGGCGCGCACGCCGCGCTCATCGTGCTCTGGGGGGCGAACCTCGCCAGCCAGCCGAACACCGGCCGGCACCTCGCCGCTGCGCGCAGGAGGGGCGCGTACGTGGTGGACATCGACGTGCGGCGCACCGAGGCCTCGGCGCAGGCGGACGAGACGCTGCTGATCCGGCCCGGCGCCGACGCCGCCCTGGCGCTGGGGATGATGCACGTGATCGTCTCCGAGCGGCTGCACGACGCGGCCTTCGTCGCGGCGCACACGGTGGGATTCGACGCGCTCGCCGCTCACGCGATGAAGCACGACGTCGGCTGGGCGGCGGCGGCCACCGGCATTCCCGGAGAACGCATCGCCGCCCTCGCCCGCAGGTACGCGAGCACCCGGCCCGCGATGATCCTCCTCGGCGGCAGCTCGATGAACAAGGGCGCCGGTGGGTGGCAGGCAGGCCGCGCCGTCGGGTGCCTGCCCGCGCTCACGGGCAACCTCGGCATTCCCGGCGCCGGGTTCGGACCGAGGCACGGCGCCGCGGCGCAGGGACAGGACCTCGCCAGCATCTCCGCCCCGGAGCGCAGGCCGCCCGGCGAGCGCGTGCCCGGGCAGATGTCGCGGCTCACGGCGTCGCTCGAGGACGGCAGCGTGCGCGCGCTCCTGCTCTTCGGCACCGACATGCTCTCGTCCTTCGCCGACGCCGGCCGCGTCGGCGCCGCGCTCTCCCGGCTGGAGCTGCTCGCGACCTACGATCTCTTCCTCCACGACACGGCGCGCCGCCACGCGGATTTCGTCCTGCCCGCCACCTCCTGGCTGGAAGACACCGGGTGCAAGAGCACCAACACGCACCTCTACCTGATGCCGAAGATCCTCGAGCCGCCAGGGGAAACCCGGCCGCCTGCCTGGGTGCTGCGCGAGCTGGCCCGCCGCCTGGGCGTCCACGACTTCTTTCCCTGGAGCGACGCCGCAGGCCCCATCGACGCGATCCTCGACCACCCCGCCACCGGCCGCGCCACCGTCGCGGCCCTGGAGGCGGAGGGCGGCATCCGTGCCCTGCGCGTCTCGCACGTCGCCTATCCCGACCTCGCCTTCGACACGCCGTCGGGAAAGGTGGAGCTGTTCTCGACGCGCGCGGCGGCGTTGGGATTGCCGGCGCTGCCGGTGTTCGAGCCCGCGCCGGCTTCCGACTACCCGCTCGCGCTCCGCACCGGGCGGACGCTGTCGCACTTCCATGCCTTCTACGACCACGGCCGCGCGCTGCCGTCGCTGGCCGCCGCCGACCCGGAGCCCCGCCTCTGGCTCTCGCCGGCGGACGCCGCGAGCCGCGGCATCGAGGACGGCGACACGATCCGCGTCTTCAACCAGCGCGGCGAGATGCGCGCGCGCGCGCTGGTCACCGACCGCATCCCTTCCGGCACGGTCTGGATCCACGACGGCTGGGAAGGCCTCAACACGCTGACCTCGGGCTGCACCGTGCTGCCCGACGCCGCGGTGGACGCGTTCGGCTTCGGAAGCGGCCAGGCCGACTTCGAGGCGCGCGTGGAGGTCGCGCTCCCTAGCGGAGGTCGACGAGGACGCCGGGGTTGAGGATGCCGTCCGGGTCGAGCGCCGACTTCGCCGCCCGCAGCGCCGCGGCGAAGGCGTCGGGGCGCTCGCGGTCGTACCAGGGCCGGTGGACGCGGCCCACCCCGTGATGGTGGGTGATGGTGCCGCCGTGGGCGAGGATCGCGTCGGCCGCGGCCTTCTTGACCTGGGCCCACTGCTCCAACTCCGCGCCCGGGCGCGCCGCGGCGAGGAACGTGTAGTAGGGCGCCGGCCCGTCCGGATAGACGTGGGTGAACCGGGTGCTGACGATGCCGCCGCCGCAGGCGTTCCGCAGCGCCGCGGTCACGGCCTCGAGGATGGCGGCGTGCAGCTCGTCGAAGCGCTGCCAGGTGCAGGCCGTCTCGAAGGTGTCGACGAGCATGCCCAGGCTGATCATCGCGCTCTGGAGGTAGGGCGCCTCGAGGAACGCCTGGCGCCAGCCGCCGGAGAGCCCCTCTGCGGGCGCCGCCGCGCTTTCTTCCTCGACGACCGGACCGCGCGGGCAGTCCCCGCCGTGCGCGCGGGCGATGCCGAGCGCGCGCGCCATCCAGGCGTCGAGCGCGTGGTCCGCCGACTCGAAGGCGAGGAGCAGGATGGCGGAGCCGTCGGCGCTGACGCCGTTGATCAGCGCCTCGGTGGCGTCGAGCAGGCGGCAGTTGCTGGGGTGGAGGCCCGATTGCG
Source organism: Myxococcales bacterium (assembly GCA_035702105.1). Classification (GTDB taxonomy): domain Bacteria; phylum Myxococcota; class Myxococcia; order Myxococcales; family 40CM-4-68-19; genus 40CM-4-68-19. The sequence continues at coordinate 7,316 of DASSQZ010000126.1, forward strand.
CGACCTCGCGCGCCGCCGCCACCGCTGCAGCGAAATCGGCGAAGGTGACGCTCGCGCCGGCGCGAAAGCGCGGCCGCGGCGTGACCCGCATCCAGGCCTCGGTGATCACTCCCAGCGCACCCTCGGAGCCGAGCACCAGGCGATCGGGGTTCGGCCCGGCGCCGGACGCGGGCAGGCGGCGCGTCTCGAGCACGCCGCGGGGCGTGAGCATGCGCGTCGACTCCACCAGGTCGTCGATGTGCGTGTAGAGCGTCGCGTAATGGCCGCCGGCGCGGGTGGCGATCCAGCCGCCCAGTGTTGAGAACTCGAAGGACTGCGGGAAGTGGCGCAGCGTGAAGCCGTGCGCGGCGAGCTGCGCCTCGAGGACCGGCCCGGCCGCGCCCGCCTGGATGCGCGCGGCCCGGGAGACGGGATCGACCTCGAGGACGCGATCGAGGCCGCGCAGGTCGAGCGATAGGGCGCCGGCGTACCGCGCGCCGACCGCCGCCTCCACCCCGCCCACCACGCTGGTCCCGCCCCCGAAGGGGATGGCGGCCACCTTCCTCGCGCCGCACCATTCGAGGACCGCGGCGATCTGATCCTCGTTCCCGGGGAGCGCGACCAGGTCGGGAGCGGCGGCGAAGTCGCCGCGAAGGCCCCGCACCTGGTCCCGGTAGCTCTTGCCGTAGGTGTGGGCGAGGCGCGCGTCGCGGTCGGAGGTGCAGAACGCGGCGAGCGCGGCGGGCACCTCGATGCGCGGCGCGGGCAGGCGCACCTCGTCCCCGGGCGGGGCAGCGCGGGGCTCGAGCGCGGCGTTCGCGAAGAACGGCCGCACCCGCTCCGCCAGCGCGCGCAGCGCCGCCGCGTCGGGGAACCTGTCCGCCCATCCCCAGCCCCAGTAGCTCCTGGCGCGGGCGGTCATTTCTTCTGCCGGCTGCTCTCGCGATCGGCGATGAACAGGCTCTGCAGCCCGCGGCCGATGGGGCCCTGGAGGTCGTGCAGCGTGGAGGTGGCGAGGCCGACGCCGCGCCGCGTGGGAATGGTCTCTGCGTCGAGGCACACCCACTCGCCCACCGGGTAGCGGTGCAGGTGGACCGTCAGGTCGGGGTTGATGAAGATCCACCGGCGATAGTCGAGCGCGGCGCTGACGCCGTTGCCGGAGTCCGCGGCGATCAGCACGCGCGCGAGCGGCGACACCGGCTCGCCGGCGATCAGCGGATAGCGCATGCGCATCCAGGCGATCGCGCTTCCCAGGTCGGTGAAGTTGCCGCGCACGAACGAGCCTTCCATCGCGGTGTGGTAGCCGACCTCCACGCCGGTGGGAAAGAACCGCGGCGCCGTGCCCTGCTCGGGGCCGGGCGGCGGAGCCGATTGCGGCTCGGGCACGTCCACGTCCACGGTCCGGATGCGCACCGCGTGGGCGCGCACGATCTCCTCGCCGCCCGAGAGCAGCGAGCCGCCGACGAACTGCACGCTCCGCCCCGAGCGCAGCATGCGCGTCTCCACCGTCAGCGGCGCGATGGGGATGGGCCTGAGGATCTCGAGGGTCACCCGCGCCACCATCACGTCCGGGCGCGGCTCGCATTGCTCCAGCGCCGTTCCCAGGAGCGCCGCCGGCGGGCCGCCGTGCTGCGCGCCCGGGTCCCAGGGCCCGCGGGTCAGCTCGGTGGGCAGGAACCGCTCGCCGTCGCGGATGAAGAAGGCCTCGGGCATCCGCTCACCCGCCGATGTGCACCGGGAAGCGGCGCGCGCCAAAGTCCCCGGGACGGGCCTCGAACACGCCGGGAACCGGCACGCCGCAGCGGCCGCAGGCGCCATGCCACAGATCCCATCGGGTCAGGTCGTACCCGTCGCGGCCGATCACGGGCGATCCGCAGCCGGGGCAGTACGTCGCTCCGCCCGCCAGGTCGTGGACGTTGCCGGTATAGGCGAAGCGCAGCCCGGCCTTCGAGGCGATGCTGCGCGCCCGCGAGAGCGTCTTCTCCGGCGTGGCGGGAACGTCGAGCATGCGGAAGTCGGGATGGAAGGCGGTGAAGTGGATGGGGACGTCCGGACCGAGCTCGTCCCGCACCCAGTCCGAGAGCGCCTCGATCTCGCCGGGCGCGTCGTTCTTGCCCGGGATCAGGAGCGTGGTGATCTCCAGCCAGGTGCCGGTCTCCCGCCGGATGTAGCGCAGCGTGTCCAGGACCGGATGCAGGGCTCCCAGGCAGACGTTCTGGTAGAAGTCGTCGGTGAAGCCCTTCAGATCGACGTTGGCCGCGTCCATGTGCCGGTAGAACTCGCGGCGCGGCTCTTCGCAGATGTACCCGTTGGTCACGGCCACCGTCTTGAGCCCGCGGCGGTGGCAGGCCTGCGCCACGTCCACCGCGTACTCGAGGAAGATCACCGGGTCGTTGTAGGTGAAGGCGACGCTGCGGCAGCCCAGCTCCTGCGCGCGCTTCGCGATCTCGTCGGGCGAGGCCCGGTCGGCGAGGATCTCCATCTCGCGCGACCTGGACAAATCCCAGTTCTGGCAGAAGCGACAGCCGAGATTGCAGCCCGCGGTGCCGAAGGAGAGCACGGAGGTGCCGGGCAGGAAATGGTTGAGCGGCTTCTTCTCGATCGGGTCGACGCAGAACCCGCTGGAGCGGCCGTAGGTGGTCAGGGCGATGGCGTCGCCCTCGCGCACGCGGACGAAGCAGAACCCGCGCTGGCCGGGATGGAGCGCGCACAGGCGCGGGCAGAGGTCGCACTGGACCCGGCCGTCGGAGAGCGCGTGGAAATAGCGGCCGGGATGCGTCATGCGCGGCCTCCGTCCTCGTAGAACGCGAACGCGCCGTATCCCACGACGCGAGAGCGGTCGCCGGCGGTGTCGCCGGAGTTTCGCAGATCGATCAGCTCCGCGCGGAGCTTCCGCCTGCGGGCCGCCGCGAGCAAGCCGTTGACCGGCGCGGCGCCGCAGGCGTCGTCGGCCGCGACCGGCCGCAGCGCGACGATCTTCGCGGCGGTGGCGGCGTCGGCGCGGCGAGCCGTCTCCCAGGGAAGGTAGTGCGAGAGATCGGAGCTGACGACCACCAGCGTCTCGGGCCCGCCCCAGAGCGCATCGAGGATTCGCGCAGTGTCGGCGGGATCCGCGTCGCCGACGAGGATCGGCACCAGGATGAAGCCCGCGGGAAGCGCCATCTGCAGGAACGGCACCTCCACCTCGAGCGAGTGCTCGCGCTCGTGGGCAAGGCGGTCGCGCGGCAGATCCGGAGGGGCGTCGGCGCGCGCCGCCCCGGTTGCGGCGACGGGCACCTCGCCGAGAGGCGTTGCGAACCAGCGGCACTCCGGCAATGCGGCGCCTCGCAGGCGCGCGTAGTGCGCCGGTCCGAGCAGGACGACGCAAGAGATGGGCGCTCGCTCCACGCGCCGGAAGGCGGAGGCGGCGACCGGTCCGCTGTAGACGTATCCCGCGTGTGGAGCGATCAATGCCTTGGGCACCGGCCCCGGCGCGGCCGCGCCCAGCAGGCGGGCGACCTCGGAGGACAGCGCCTCCCGATCGGCCGGGTAGAAGGACCCGGCAACCGCCGCAGGGCGTACCGCTGGCGAGGCGAGCTCCACACTCACGAGGATAGCGCGATGCGGCGCCGGGCGCATGGCGTGGTAGAGCAAGCGGCTCCGGGCAGGACCGGAACGAGGCGCGCACCATGGACGAGAACGCCACACCACGGACGGCGGAAGACCCCGCGGCCGGCCATCCCAAGCCCCCGAGGCTCACGCTCCTGAGCCACGGGTCGGGTTGAGCCTGCAAGCTCCGCCCCGCGGAGCTCGCGCAGGTCCTGCGCGAACTGCCTTCCACGCGAAGGCCCAAGGCCCTGGTTGTTGGCACCGAGACCCGCGACGACGCGGCCGTCTGGAAGCTGGACGCGCGCCGCGGGCTGGTGGCGACCCTCGACTTCTTCGCGCCGGTGGTCGACGACCCGCGCGATTACGGGTACATCGCCGCCGCCAACTCGCTCTCCGACGTCTACGCCATGGGTGGGACGCCGCTCTACGCGCTCAACCTGGTTGGCTGGCCGCGGTCGCAGCCGTTCGAGCTGCTCGGCGAAATTCTTGCGGGCGGGGCCGACGCCGCCCGGGACGCGGGCTGCCCCATCGTGGGCGGGCACAGCGTCGACGATCTGGAGCCGAAGTACGGCCTCGCGGTCACCGGCCTCGTGGATCCGCGCCGGGTGATGACCAACGCCGGGGCAAAGCCGGGCGACGTCCTGCTCCTGGGCAAGGCGCTCGGCATCGGCATCGCGGTGTCCGCCATCAAGAAGGGCACCGCGACGGCGGACCTGATTCGCGAGGCAACGGCGCAGATGCGGACGCTCAATCGCGCCGCAGGCGAGGTGTACGCGCGCAACTGGAAGTCGGTGCACGCGCTCACCGACGTGACCGGCTTCGGCCTGCTCGGCCACCTCGACTCGGCCATGCGCGCCTCGAGGACGCGGGCGCGGGTGGACGCGGCGGCCCTCGCGGTGCTTCCCGGCGTGCGCGAGCTTGCGCGCGAGGGGACCGTGCCGGGGGGCAGCCGTGCGAACCTGGAGTTCGTCTCCGAGCGCGGCACCTTCCCCGACGCGATGACGGCGCCCGACCGGCTGATCCTCGCCGACGCCCAGACCAATGGCGGCCTGCTCGCGGCGGTGGATCCCAGGGCGGCGTCGCGGCTGCTCAAGGCGCTGGAGGCGGCGGGCGCACCGGCGCGGGCCATCGGCGAGGTGGTGCGGGCGAGGCGCGGGCAGGCGCCCGGCGTGGACGTGACCGGCGAAATTTCCGCCCCGCCCCTTCGTTGAGCTGGCAGGAGGAAGCAAATGCGGACCGCTGCATCCATCGCCATCGTGGGGCTCATCTGCTGGGTGGCCATCAAGATCGTCTTCGGCGTGACCGGAGGCATCATCGGGCTCTTGCTCTCGCTCGCCTGGCTGCTCCTCAAGGTCCTGCTGGTGGTGGGCCTGGTCTACTGGCTGCTCACCGTCTTCAGCCCCGAAACTGCTCGGAAGATGCGCGACGCCATCAAGGGTGAGTCGCTGTAATTCTTCGGGCCCGGCGGCCCTTCTGCTAAGCTTGCGGCTGTGCGCCGCACCCTCGCCCTGACCTGCGCCTGCCTGCTCGGTTCACCCCTGATCGCCTCCGCGGCGCAGGGGCCGGTGGTGGTGGTCCTCGACCCCGGACACGGCGGCAACTTTCCCCATGACGGCGCCCACGGCGTCCACGGCCTGCGCGAGAAGGTGATTGCCCTCCAGGTCGCGGAGAAGACCAAGGTTGCGCTCGAGGCGCTGGGCGCCACGGTGATCCTCACCCGCGAGACCGACGCCGACATCCCGCTGGCGGAGCGCGTCCGCATCGCGAACGAGTCCGGCGCCGACATCTTCCTCTCCATCCACTGCAACTCGATGGAGACGCGCGAGGACCGCAGGATCACCCGCGGAGTGGAGACGTACTTCCTCTCGCCCGACCCCACCGATGCCGAGGCGCGGATGCTGGCGAGGCTGGAGAACGGCGGGCCGGACGCGGTGCCGCTGCCCAGGGCGGCCGACGCGGTGACGGGCATCCTCAACGACCTGGCGCTCGGGCAGGCGCGCAACGACTCCGCCGCGCTGGCGCAGATCGTCCAGCGGCAGATGGTCCGCGAGACGCGCGCGCCCTCGCGGGGCGTGCGCCAGGCGCCCTTCCTGGTTCTCTCCGGGACGCGAATGCCCTCCGCGCTGGTGGAGATCGGCTTCATCTCGCACCCCCAGGAAGGCCGCAGGCTGGCTCGCGACAAGTACCAGGACCGCATCGCCCGGGCGCTGGCAGACGGAGTGCGCGATTTCGCCGACCAGGTGCTGGCGCGGCGGCTCTTCGCGCAGGTCCGGCCCGAAGAGCAGGCCCGGGCGCCGAAAGTCGATGCCGCGGGCGTGGTTGCGGCGCCTTCCGGGACGCGGTAAGTCCCGCCGCCCATGCCCCGCAAGGACCGCGCGCCCGACCAGCTTCGCCCCGTGACGCTGCAGCCCAACTTCACCGAGCACGCCGAGGGCAGCGTCCTCTGCAGCTTCGGCCGAACCCGCGTCCTCTGCACCGCCACCGCCGAGGAGCGCGTGCCCAGCCACGTGAAGGGCTCCGGACGCGGCTGGGTCACCGCCGAGTACGGCATGCTGCCGCGAGCCACGCACACGCGCAGCGACCGCGAGGCGGCCAAGGGAAAGCAGAGCGGCCGCACCCAGGAGATCCAGCGGCTCATCGGCCGGGCGCTGCGGGCGGCGGTGGACCTCCAGGCCATGGGCGAGCGGCAGGTGCTGATCGACTGCGACGTGCTGCAGGCCGACGGCGGCACCCGCACCGCGGCCATCACCGGTGCGTACGTTGCGCTGGGCATCGCGCTGCGACGCATGCAGCGGGAGAAGGCGCTGCGGGCGCCGGTGGCGGCGGTGAGCATCGGCATCCTCGGCGGGCAGGTGCTGCTCGACCTGGACTACGAGGAGGACTTCGCCGCCGAGGTGGACATGAACGTGGTGGGCAACGCGGGCGGCGAGCTTCTCGAGGTGCAGGGCCCCGCGGAGAAGAAGCCGTTCTCGCCCGCGCAGCTCACCGCCATGGTGGCCCTGGCCCAGAAGGGGCTCGCCGAGCTCCACCAGAAGCAGCTTTCGGCCATCGCGCAGGCGTTCGCGAAGTGAAGTTGCTGGTGGCGACGTCGAACCCGGGAAAGCTCGTGGAAATCCGCGAGATCCTGGGCGGGCTGCCGCTGGAGCTGCTCTGCCTCCAGGATCTCGCCCTGCCCGCCCCGGACGAAACCGGGATCACCTTCCACGAGAACGCGGCCCAGAAGGCCACCGCCTGCGCCGGGCAGACGGGGCTCTGGACGCTGGGCGACGACAGCGGGCTCTGCGTGGACGCCCTGGACGGCGGCCCGGGTGTGTACAGCGCGCGCTACGCCTCCAGCGACGTCGAGCGGCGGGCGAAGCTCCTGCGCGCGCTTTCGGGCGTTCCCGAGGCGCGGCGGGGCGCACACTTCTTCTGCGCGGTGGCGCTCTGCGCGCCCGACGGGCGGCGCATCGTCCGGGCCGAGGGGCGGGTGGACGGCGCCATCGCGCTTGCGGCACGGGGGACCAACGGGTTCGGCTACGACCCCGTCTTCCTGCCGGCGGAGACGCCGGGAAGGACGCTGGCGGAGCTTCCGGCTGCGGAGAAGAACCGGCTCAGCCACCGCGGCCGCGCCCTGCAGCGGCTGCTGCCGGCGCTGGAGCGGCTGGCGGGCACAGGCGCCCCCTGAGAGACTTGCGCCGCAGGGACGAACCGTGTACTTCCCCTGCCCGCCAGAGCGGGGCGTAGCGCAGCCTGGTAGCGCGCCTGCCTTGGGCGCAGGAGGTCGGAGGTTCGAATCCTCTCGCCCCGACTTTCCTGCATGGATGTTGGCGCGCCCAGCAGGACTCGAACCTGCGGCATCCAGCTTAGAAGGCTGGCGCTCTATCCAGCTGAGCTATGGGCGCTTGCCTTCCGCGACCTACCGCACCCTCCCCAGCCGGTCAACGCCGCGACTTGCGCGGGATGCCGGGAGGGTGTTACTTCCTCCGGCCCTTCCAGGTACCCTCGAGCAGAGCGTTACGGGCTCGGTGCTTGTCGGGGGTCCAGGGGGGAGCGAGCTCCACCCTGGTGGAGGCGCCGCAAGGCGCCGGATCCAGCGCAGTTGCAGGGCAGAGCGTGGAGGGTAGTACCGCAGAAGCCGTCACTACGGTGGCTGTAGCTCAATGGTAGAGCACTGGACTGTGACTCCAGGTGTTGCCGGTTCAAGCCCGGTCAGCCACCCCAACTTCTCTTGACGGTCGCGCCGGAAGCGGGTACACAGCGCCGCCCTTGCCGTCATGACACGGGAGCGTAGCTCAACTGGCAGAGCAATGGACTCTTAATCCATAGGTTGAAGGTTCGATTCCTTCCGCTCTCAATCCAAGAAAGGCCCGCGTCCCGCACGGACCGCGGGCCTCTTTTTTTGTCTTTCAATCTGGTTGTAAGATCCGCAGTCAGTATTTTTGCGTATCGCCGCCGCGCCGGGAACGTGCGTTAGTGGCCCCCAGTGGGGACGCCAATGGCGTGCGTGCTGATCGTCGACGACGACCGGGATACGCGGGAGTCGCTGCAGGACATCCTCGTGGGCGAGGGCTACGACGTGCGCCTCGCCGCCTCGGGAGGGGAAGCGCTCGCCTTCCTGCGCGGGGAGGAGCGGCCTGCGATCATCCTGCTCGACGACATGATGCCGCAGATGACCGGGGAGCAGGTCCTGGACTGGATGCGGGCGCATCCCCAGTTCGACGGCGTTCCCACCGTGCTCATCTCCGGCGACATCCGCCCGGCGCCGCACGCGCGGGCAACCGCGGTGCTGCGCAAGCCCTTCTCCATCGACGACCTGCTCGAGATCGCGCGGCGGTATTGCGGGCCGTGTCCGCGAGGGTGATCCGCTACCCCTTCGGGGGCGCCCCGCCGGGCTGGACCAATTGCCGCACCAACCCCACCGCCGCCTCGATGGAGACCACCGAAGTGTTGATGGCGAGCCCGTAGAGCGTCTCGGTCTCGTCGCCGCAGCCGAAGTGCGCGGAGAGGAAGCGGCGCCGGGCCGCGTCGAGGCCGGCCACCATCTTCTGCGCGCGCTCCTTCGGCCAGCCGCTCCGCTGCGCCACCCGGGCCACCCGGTCGGCCTGGGGCGCGTAGAGGCGCAGGTGCAGCGTGTCGGAGCGGTTGCGCAACAGGCACTGCGAGCCGCGCCCCACGATCACCGCGGGCGGCGTCTTCGCGATCTCGCGGATCTGGTTGCTCTCGGCGCGGTAGACCTCTTCGGTCCACGAGCGCGCCGGGGCGTGCCCGATCAGTTCTGGCGGGCCCAGCGAGAAGGCGCGCTCCAGCCGCTCCATGTACGAGTCCTCGCGCTCCTCCACCGGGATGACCGCGTCCAGCGTCACCCCCAGCCGCGTGGCGGCGTGCTCGCCGATGACGCGGTCGAAGACCGGCCAGCCCAGGGCTGCGCCGAGCAGCGCGGCGAACTCGCCTGCTCCCGCCCCGTATTCGCGCGAGACGGTGACGAGCTGGACCATGCGCAGAGAATGACGCCGCATTCGCGAGCTGGCAAGGCGCGACTGGAACGCGTCTCATGACGTCGCGGTCCAACACCACAAGCGTAGTCCCTGAGCCGCCTTCGGCGGCCGGGACTAATGCGAGAGCATGCCCCAGCGTGCCGCCATCCGCACCAGGTCGACGGCGGAGTGCGCGTTGAGCTTGCGCAGGATGCGGCTGCGGTGCGTCTCCACGGTGCGCGGGCTGATGGAGAGCTGCCGCGCGATCTCCGCGGTGGGAAGGCCCTGGATGCAGAGCTCGAAGATCTCGCGCTCCCGTGCGGTGAGCGAAGCGGTAGGCAGGCGCGTCCCCGCCTCCCCGCCGTTCTTCAGCCGCCGGTAGTCCGAGATCACGAAGCCCGAGACTTGCGGCGCCAGGTACGTCTCGCCGCGCGCCACGGTGCGGATGGCGTCCACCACCTCGCGTGCCGACTGCGCCTTGCAGGCGTAGCCGAGCACGCCCGCCTGCAGCGCGTCGGCGACGTGCGACTCGTCGGCCACCATGCTGAGCGCCAGCACCCGCCGGCCGGGATCTTCCTTGAGGAGCTCGCGCGCGATCCCGATGCCGCTCATGCCCGGCAACATCACGTCGAGGACGACCACCTCCGGGTTGCTCTCGCGGATCGCCGGAAGGGCCTCCTGGGCGTTCGAGGCCTCGGCGACGATCTCGAGATCCGGCGCGCTCGCGAGCATGGCGCGCAGCCCTTCGCGGAAGAGGAGATGGTCGTCGACCAGCGCCACCCGTAAGGGATCCATGTACGCGATAGTACAACCTCCCTCGGGGTTGTAACCTGCGTAGAATCCTGTATGGAGTTTTTTCGGCCCCGGGGGATGCCAACCCAGCCTGATCGGCGTAGCATTGACTGCATGCGGTCGACGGCGCACCGCGACATCGTCGTGATCGGCGCCTCCGCCGGTGGCGTCGAGGCGCTGACCGCCCTGATTCGAAAGCTTCCCGCCGACCTCGGCGCCTCGATCTTCGTGGTCCTGCACCTCGCCGCCGAGCAGAAGAGCGTCCTGCCCCGCATCCTCAGCTCGGCGGGAGCGCTGCCGGCAAAGCATGCGCGCGACGGCGAGCCCATCGTCGCCAACCGCATCTACGTGGCCCCGCCCGACCATCACCTGCTCCTCCACGAGACCCACGTGAGGGTGGTGGTGGGTCCCCGGGAGAACGGCCACCGGCCCGCCATCGATCCGCTCTTCCGCACCGCCGCCTATTCCTTCGGGCCGCGGGTCATCGGCATCGTCCTTTCCGGCGCGCTCGACGACGGCACCGCCGGCCTCGTCGCCGTCAAGGGGCGCGGGGGGGTGGCGGTGGTGCAGGATCCCAACGAGGCGTTGGTCGAGATGATGCCCCGCAGCGCGCTCGAGAACGTCGAGATCGATCACGTGCTCCCCGTCAGCGAGATGGCGGCGCTGCTCCCCAAGCTGGTGCGCGAGGAGGCATCGCCGCCGCCGGCGCGCACCGCCCTCCTCGAGGTGGAGTCGGCGCTCCAGCTCGGCGGAGCCGCCGGCGAATTGAAGGTGGGGACGCCCTCGGGCCTTGGCTGTCCGGCCTGCGGCGGCGTCCTCAACGAGGTGCATGACGGCGGTCTTCTGCGCTTCCGCTGCAGGGTGGGTCACGCCTACGCGCCGGAGAGCCTCTACGACGAGCAGCGCAGCGTGCTCGAGTCGGCGCTCTGGGCCGCGCTGCGGGCGCTGGAGGAGCAGGGAGCGCTGGCGCGGCGCATGTTCGACCGGGCGCGGAAGCTCGGCCAGCTCAAGGCCGCCGGCCGCTTCGAGCAGCGGGCCTCCGCCGCCGAGGGGCACGCGAAGGTCGTCCGGCAGGCGCTTCAGTTCCCTCCGCAGGGCGAGGCCGCCGACTGACCTTCAGCAGGGGAAATCGGAGCGAGAAGAGGGCGCCGCCCTGCAGGCGGTTGACTCCCCTGATGGAGCCGCCCAGCCGGGCCATGGTGCCGGCGGCGAGCCAGAGCCCGAGGCCGGTGCCCTGCGCGCCCTTGGTGCTGAAGAAGGGTTCGAAGAGGCGCGCCTCGAGCTCGGGGGCGATGCCGCGGCCCTCGTCGGCGACCGTGACCATCGCCCAGTCGCCCTTCCGCCGTGCGTCGATGAAGATGGTTCCTCCCTCGGGCATCGCCTGCCGCGCATTGCGGAGCAGGTTGACGAAGAGGAGCGAGAGCTCGGACACCGATCCGCGCACCGGCGGCAGCTCGGGAACGGAGACGCGTATCTCCACCGGCTTGCCCTCCCGCAGCTCGGAGTGGACGATTCCCACCGCCTGCGAGACGATGCGCCCGAGCTGGACGGCCTGGGTTTCGAGCGAGCCGGTGCGCGCGAAGTCGAGCAGGCGCGAGATCGCCAGCGAGGCGACTTCGATGCGCTCCGCGATGCCCCGCAGCGCTCTCGCGCGTTGGTCCGCGGTGACCGACGGATCGTCCAGCGAGGCGAGCTGGAAGCTGGTGCCGCGCAGGGTGTTCCCGAGGTCGTGGGCGATGGAGACCGCGAGCTCGCCCAGCACCCGCAGCCTCTCGCGGTGGACGAGCGCCTCGCGGGCGTTCCCCAGCTCGACGTCGCGTCGGGCGCTCTCGGTCACGTCCTCGGCGATGATCAGCACCGTCGGCGAGCGCACGCCGCGGCTCCGCTCCAGCCGGATCAGGAGCTCGACGCCGGAGGTTGCGTCGCGATACCGCATCTCCCCCGTGGGGCGCCGCCCCCGGAGCAGCGGCGCCGCCTCGGCGATGGCCAGCGCGCGCAGATCCGGATATGAGCGTCGCCCGGCCGGGCCGGTGCAGAGCAGCGGTCCGGCCATGGTGCGCTCCAGCGAGGTGAAGCGCGTGTTGGCAAGCGCGATGTGATCCTTGTCCACCACCGCCAGCGCGGCAGAGGTCGCCTCGAGGCCCCAGTTTCCCAGCCGGTAGATGGCGAGATCCGCGGTGGCGCGCCGCTCCACGCGGGCGACCAGGTTCTGGTACTTGGTCGCAAGCTCCGAATATTTGTCGTGCAGGGCCTCGAGCGAGAGCCGCTCAGCTCTGCTTTCGCTTTCCGCCATGGTTCGCCTTGAGGGCCGCCACCTCGGAGGCGAGGGTCGCGAGCCGGGTGACGTCCTCGAGGATGATGACGGAGCCCACCGTCTTGCCGCCCTCCACCACCGGGACCGCGGTCACGGTCGCGCGCCCCTGGCTGCCGTTGGGCAGCGCGTAGGACACCTGCTCGGCGCGGAGCGGGCCGTTTTGCGCCAGGGCCTTGCGGATCTTCAGCAACGCCCCCCGCGGCAGCGAGGGAACCCGCAGCGTCCAGAGGAGCTGCCCCAGCGCCTCGTCCTCGGAGATGCCGAGGAGGCGCTCGGCGGCGAGGTTCCACACCCGCACGCGGCCGGCCTCGTCCAGCACCACCACCGCGGCGGTGACGGTGCGGATGATGGCGCGCTGCACGTAGCCCGCAGCGTTCACCTCGCCGGTGCGCTCGCCCAGCTCGCGATTGGTGGCGTCGAGCTCCGAGTTGGTGCTCTGCAGCTCCTCGTTGGTGGTCTCCAGCTCCTCGTTGGTGGTCTGCAGCTCCTCGTTGGTGCTCTGCAGCTCCTCGTTGGTGGTCTCCATCTCCTCGTTGGCGCTCTGCAGCTCCTCGTTGCTGGTCTGCAGCTCCTCGAGCGCGGACTGCCTCTCCGCGTTGGCCTTGCGCAGCTCCGCCTCCAGCTCGCGGAAGGCGGTCACGTCGTAGGCCACGTAGAGCAGCCCGACCAGCCGGCGCGCCAGGTTGCGCAGCGGCGTGACCTCCACCGCGAGCTGGAGCGCGCGCTGGTCGGCAGGCCGGGTGACCGCGGCCGTGCTGCGCTCGACGTCGCTGCGCCCCTCGCGAACCGCCGCCGTCTTCTCGACCAGCAGCTCGCCGGAAAGGCCGGCGAGCGCCAGCGTCGTGAGCTTCCTGCCCACCACCTGTTCCTCGCTGCGCCCCCAGAGGACCGCGGCGGCGGCGTTCCACGCCGTCACGGTGCCGTCGGCCGCGGTGGCGATGACGGGAGTGCGCATCGCGGTCACCGCGTCGCGGTAGACGGCGTCCGCGGTCGCCAGCTCGGTGCTCTCTTCGTCGGCGCGCACCAGGGAGTCGCGCTCCATCAGCGTCACCGCGCGGTTGCGCGTCAGGGTCAGGTCGCCATGGCCGTCCTTGCGGTAGATGCGCCGGTGCAGGTCCACCGGCTCGAACAGCTTGGCGGCAAAGGGAATGAGCTCGCTCTTGCCCAGCACCAGGATGCCGTGCTGGCGGATGGCGTAGTGGAAGCGGGTCAGCACCCGCCTCTGCAGCGGCGCGTCCAGGTAGATGAAGACGTTGCGGCAGATGAGCAGGTCGAGGCGGGAGATGGGCGGGTCGGAGACCAGGTTGTTGACCCCGAACACCACCGAGCGCCGCAGCTCCTTGCGCACCGCCCATCCGCCGGACTCACGCACGAACCACTTCTTGAGCAGCGGCTCCGCCACCGCCCGGACGCGGTCGTGCGGGTAGATCCCGTGCCGCGCGAAGACGACGGCGCTCTCGTCCATGTCGGTGCCGAAGATCTTCACTTCCTGGTTGAGGAACGAGTCGCCCATCACCTCGGCGAGCAGGATGGCCGCGGTGAACGCTTCCTCGCCGGTGGCGCAGCCGGCGCACCAGATGCGAATGTCCTCGCCCACCCGCTTCTCCGAGAGCATGTGGGGGATGACCTTCTTGGAGAGCTGCTCCCAGGTCTCCGGGTCGCGGAAGAAGCTGGTGACCTTGATCAGCATCGAGTCGATCAGCGCGTCGTACTCGGTGGGGTCGTGGTCGAGAAGGGCCAGGTACTCCGCCGGCGTCTTGCACTTGCGAGCCGCCATCCGGCGCTCGATGCGGCGGCGCAGCGTGGGGCGCTTGTAGTTGCGGAAGTCGAGATTGTGCGTTGCGCGGAGGCGCTCGAGGATCTCCTCGACCGAGATCTCACCCTTGGCTGGCCCTCGCGGTACCCGGATGGCGCGTGCCTTGGCCATTTCCCTGTCTTTCTAGCGCCTACGCGGGACGGCCCGCAACGGCCCTCCCATCGAGGTAAGCCGCCAGGCGCGCCGGCCGCACGCGTTGACTCACCTGGGTGCGGGCGCTATGACCCGCCTCCTGCCAGCAAGCTTTGCGAGGGTGGCGGAACTGGCAGACGCGCAGGCCTTAGAAGCCTGTGGGGCAACCCGTGCGGGTTCGATTCCCGCCTCTCGCACTCGCCTGCTCGTCCAAGGAGCTTCAGTGGTCCAGTCCCGCGTCGAGGATCTCAGCCCGGTGGTGAAGAAGGTGTCGGTGGAGCTCACACCGGACCGCGTCAAGGACGCGCTCGAGACCGCCTACACGTCGGTCTCGCGAACGGTGAAGCTCAAGGGCTACCGGCAGGGCCACGTGCCGCGCCGCCTGGTCGAGCGCTACTTCGGCGACGACGTGAAGAAGGACGTCGCGCAGAAGCTGGTCACCGGCTCCATCCACGAGGCCCTGGCCGAGCACAAACTGGACCCGGTGGCGCCGCCCAGGGTGGAAAACGGATCCGTCGAGCCGGGCCGGCCCTTCAAGTACACGGCCACGGTGGAGGTGCGGCCGCGGGTGGAGCCCAAAGACTACGAGGGGCTCACCGTCCCCCCGGCGGATGCGCAGGTCACCGACGCGCAGGTGGACGAGCGCATCGAGGACATGCGCTCCAGCCAGGCCATGTTCGTGCCGGTGGAGGGCCGCGACGTGGTCGAGGCGGGCGACTTCGTCTCCGCCGACTACGACGCCACCGTGGACGGCAAGCCGCTGCAGGGCGCGAAGCAGGAAGGAGTGCTGCTCGAGGTGGTGCCCGGCTCCATCCTCGACAACAAGGCCGAGGGGCTGGCCGGCGCAAAGGTCGGCGAAACCCGCGAGATTTCCGCCACCTTCCCCGAGGGCTACAGCGCCGAGCCGCTGCGCGGCAAGGAGGCGCGCTTCCAGGTCCAGGTCAAGGGCCTGAAGAAGCGCGAGGTGCCGGCGCTCGACGACGCCTTCGTCCAGGACCTGGGCGGCGAGGCCAAGACGCTGGCCGAGCTGCGCGCGAACCTGCGCGCCGAGATGGAGAAGCAGGCGAGGGACCGCGCCGAGAGCAGCCAGCGGGAGAAGCTGATCGAGGCGCTGGTGGCGAAGAACCCCATCGAGGCGCCTCCCGCCCTGGTGGAGCGCAACGTGGACGCCATGCTCCAGAGCATGCTGGAGGGGTTCATGCGCCGCGGCATCGACCCGCGGCAGCTCGGGCTCAACCTCGAGCGCATGCGCGACGAGCTACGCCAGCGTGCGCTGCTCGAGGTGAAAGGTTATCTGCTCCTGGAGGCGATCGCGGAGAAGGAGAAGGTCGAAGTGACGGACGAAGACGTGGACAAGCACTTCGAGAAGCTCTCCTCGAACTTCCAGCAGCCCGCGGAAAAGATCCGCGCCGCCTTCCGGCGCGAGCAGTCGATCGACAGCCTGAAATCGCGCCTGCGGCAGGACAAGGCGCTTGCTTTCCTGCTCTCCAAGGCCAACTTCTCGCAACCGTAACGAGGGCTCCGCCATGGCCATGATCCCCTATCCGACCGTCATCGAGCAGACGCACCGCGGCGAGCGCGCCTACGATCTCTACAGTCGCTTGCTCAAGGACCGCATCGTCTTCCTGGGCACGCCGGTGGACGACGACGTGGCCAACATCATCGTCGCGCAGATGCTCTTCCTCGAGTCGGAAGATCCGGACAAGGACATCAACCTCTACATCAATAGTCCGGGCGGGTCGGTGACCTCGGGCCTCGCCATCTATGACACGATGCAGTACGTCAAGTGTCAGGTCTCGACCATCTGCATGGGCCAGGCCGCCTCCATGGGAGCGCTGCTGCTGGCCGCCGGCGCGAGGGGCAAGCGCTACTCCCTGCCCCACTCGCGGATCATGATCCACCAGCCCTCCGGCGGCTTCGGCGGGCAGGCGAGCGACATCGAGCTGCACGCCAAGGAGATCCTGCGCCTGAAGGCAAAGTTGAACGAAATCATGCAGAAGCACACCGGCCAGCCGCTCGACCGCATCGAGAAGGACACCGACCGCGACTACTTCATGGGCGCGGGTGAGGCAAAGGAGTACGGCCTGATCGACGAGGTCGTGATCAAGAAACCAGCCGGCGCGCCCAAGTAGGGTTAGATTCGTAGGTCGATTGGGGAGGGCGGCCTTGCCGGCGCCCGGGCTGGAGCCGAAAGGCGGAGGACTTGGTAGACAAGCGCGAAAACCACACGCTGTGCTGCTCCTTCTGCGGGAAGTCGCAGAAGGAGGTGAAGAAGCTCATCGCGGGGCCCACCGTCTACATCTGCGACGAGTGCATCGGCCTGTGCAACGACATCATCGCCGAGGAGATCGACAAGGAGGAGGCGCGCGACCAGAAGCTGCGCATCCCCCGGCCGAGCGAGATCAAGCAGATCCTCGACGAGTACGTCATCGGCCAGGAGCGGGCGAAGAAGATCCTCTCGGTGGCGGTGCACAACCACTACAAGCGCATCGAGAGCAAGGTCTCGATGGACGACGTGGAGCTGCAGAAGAGCAACATCCTGCTCCTCGGCCCCACCGGCAGCGGCAAGACGCTGCTCGCGCAGACGCTCGCGCGCATCCTCAACGTGCCCTTCACCATCTCCGACGCCACCTGCCTCACCGAGGCGGGCTACGTCGGCGAGGACGTGGAGAACATCATCGTCAACCTGCTGCAGGCCGCCGA
>DASSQZ010000127.1:0-7117 GCA_035702105.1 Myxococcales bacterium
GCTCCAGGATCTCGGCCTGACCATCCGGAACCAGAGGCTTGTCGCGACAGTCGAGTCGGGGCCGCACGCGGTCATCTCCCTCTCCAGCGGGATGACCTTCAGCTACGACGCGAATGGGAAGCTCACCAGCAGCACTGGCGTTGCGGGAACACGCCTTCCATGGCGACTGGAACTATGAAGTCGTGCCACGAAGTTGATTACGTACTTCCGATCGGCGGCCTTAAGCTCCGCCTGACGGGACGACGATTCTCCATGCCGCCACCGGGTTCTGGATGAAACCGCCGCGCGCCTCGAAGCACGTCTGTCCGCAGGCATGTCTGCGGAGGCTCCCATGCGACGTTCGGCTGTCTGGCTGTCGTTCGTCCTCATCGCAGCGCCCGTCCTGGCGGCAGGGCACCCGTCGCAGCATCACGTCTACGTCTGTCCCATGGACGAACACCCGCAGGAGTTCGACCATCCGGGGAACTGTCCCATCTGCGGGATGGAGCTGGTGGAGAAGGAGGGCCGGCTCCGGGTCGCCATCCTCATCTTCGACGGAGCGGAGATCATCGATTACGCAGGTCCATGGGAGGTGTTCGGGCAGACCGGCGCGAAGATCTTCACGGTTGCGCCGGGAACCGGGATCGTCCACTCCGTCTTCGGGCAGGCGGTCAAGCCCGACTACGATCTGGAGCATGCCCCGGCGGCCGACGTGCTGCTGGTGCCGGGCGGTTCGATCGGCAAGCTGCGCGACGATCCCGGGGCCATGACCTGGCTGCGCGAGCGCGCCGCGTCCTCTCGCTACGTCCTCTCCGTCTGCAACGGCGCTTTCCTTCTCGCCAGGGCCGGCCTCCTCGACGGCCTCTCCGCCACCACCACCGCGACGCTCCTCGACGATCTCGCCTCGGCGGCACCCACCACCAGGGTCGTCCGCGACCGGCGCTTCGTGGACAACGGCAGGATCGTCACTTCAGGCGGCCTCTCTGCCGGCGTGGACGGCGCGCTGCATCTGGTGGAGCGCATCTACGGACGGTCCCGCGCCGAGGAGATCGCGCGGGACATCGAGTACCGCTGGGATCCCGAATCGAAGTGGGCGCGGGGAATGCTGGCCGACGTGATGCTCCCCGATGTCCGGCTGCCGGAGGGCGTCTCCTGGCAGAAGCTGGCGAGCCACGGCGACACCAGGCGCTGGGAAGTCCAGGGGCGGCTCCGGGCGCAACTGACGGTGGAGGAGCTCCTCGACCTTTCCGCCAGGCAGATCGCGGCAAAGGGGTGGTCCCTTCGCCACGCGAAGAAGGGGAAGCGCGTCTTCGTGAAGAGGGACCGCGACGGCCGCTCCTGGCGGACCACACTGACCGCAGACATCGACGATCCGGCATCGCTCCTGGAGACGATGCGCATCGAGCGGATTTCTCCCGCGCAGGCGGCAGCCCGGACCACGGTCCATTGAGCCCGCCGCGCTGCCGCCGGCGCGCTTGACGGCCCGTGCCGCCGGGCGCAGCGTCACCGGCTCACGGAGGTGTGCCATGGCCAATCCATTCGTTCACATCGAGCTGCAGACGAACGACCTGTCCAAGGCGAAGGCCTTCTACTCCCGGCTCTTTGACTGGAAGCTGGAAGACGCGCCCATGCCCGACGGCAGCACCTACACCATGATCGGCGTCGGAGAGGGAACCGGCGGTGGCATGATCCGATCGCAGGCGCTGGCCGGCGCGCCGCCGCAGTGGCTCGCCTACGTGGGGGTGAGCGACGTCGCGGCCTCCACCCGCAAAGCCAAGGAGCTGGGCGCGAAGGTGGTCATGGACAAGACCGAGGTCGGCGAGTTCGGCTGGATGAGCATCCTCACCGACCCGACCGGCGCGAGCTTCGCGCTCTGGCAGCCCAAGCCGCAGAAGAAATAGCCGTGGCGCTCAGAAGCTGAGCTGTTCCAGCGGGACGGGGCGCGCGAAGAAGTACCCCTGCGCGCGCTCGCAGCCGAGCTTGCGCAGGAGCTCCGCCTGCTGCGGGTTCTCCACGCCTTCTGCCACCACGTCGATGCCCAGGCCCTTGCCGAGCAGCAGGATGCTCTGCACGATCTTGATCTTCCGCTCGTCGCCCACCATGGCGCCGATGAACGAGCGATCGATCTTGAGCGCGTCGATGGGCAGCTCATGCAGGTAGCTGAGCGACGAGTAGCCGGTGCCGAAGTCGTCGATGCAGAGGCGCACGCCGCTCTCGCGCAGGTGCTGGAGCGCGGCGATGGCCGCGGCGCCGTTGCCGATCAGCATGCTCTCGGTGAGCTCCAGCCGCAGGCGCGACGGATCGATGTGGAAGCGGCCCAGCATCTCCTTGAGCTCGGCGATGAACTCCGGCTGGAGGAGCTGCCGGCCGGAGAGGTTCACCGACAGGACGATGCCCTGGGGAAGCACCGAGAGCGCGCGGCAGGCCTCTTCCAGCACCCAGCGCCCGAGCGGCACCACCAGGCCGGTCTCCTCGGCCAGCGGAATGAACTCGGTGGGCGGCACCAGGCCCCGCTCGCGGTGCTCCCAGCGCACCAGCGCCTCCACTCCGGTGACACGGCCGCCGGAGAGCTCGACGATGGGCTGGTAGTGCACCCGCAATTCCCCGCGCTCCAGCGCCCGGCGGAGCTCGTTCTCCAGGCGCAGCGCGGCCATGGCGCGCTCGTGCATCGACGAGTCGAACACCGCGTGCCTGCAGCCCCGCACCTTGGCGCGGTACATGGCGGTGTCGGCGTCGCGGAGCAGGTGCTCCACCCGCTCGGTCAAGGGTCCGCCGAGGGCGATGCCGATGGAGGCGCCGGCGAAGACCTCGTGCCCTTCGATCAGGTAGGGCGGACCCAGCGCGCGGTGCACGCGCTCGGCGATGGCGATGGCCTCCTCCTCGGTGCCGACGCCCTCCACCAGGAGGGTGAACTCGTCGCCGCCCAGCCGCGCCACCGTGTCTCCGGCCCGGCGGCAGCTCTCCAGGCGGCGGGCAATCTGCACCAGCAGCTCGTCGCCGGCGCGGTGGCCCAGGCTGTCGTTGACCAGCTTGAAGCGGTCGAGGTCGAGGAAGAGCACCGCGAACCGCGCCGCCTCGCGCCCCTTGGCGCGGGCAAAGGCCACCTCGAGGCGGTCCTTGAAGAGCGCGCGGTTGGGCAGGCCGGTGAGCGGGTCGTAGAAGGCGGCCTGGAGCAGCCGCGCCTGCGCCTTGCGCCGCGCGGTCACGTCGGTGGCGGCCACCAGCAGCGCGCGGCGCGCCTCGAAGACCACCTCGTGGACGGAGAGCTCCAGATCGTGTGCCTCTCCGGAGGACGTGCGGTGCCGCTCCACCGCAGGCGCGCCGGCGCGCTGCTCCGCCGCCGCGCTGGGATCCAACCGCAGATCCGCGCTGCGCATGGTGAGGAACTTCTCGCGCGCCCACCCGTAGTGGCGCACCGCCGCCTCGTTGACGGCGAGGAACATGCCCGTCTCCGCGTCCTCCACCCACATGGGCTGCGGGTTGTTCTCGAAGAGGATGCGGTAGCGCTCCTCGGAAGCGCGCAGCGCATCGAGCACCCGCACCCGCTGCGTCACCTCGCGCGTGAGCAGGAGCGTGGCCTGCTCTCCGTGGTACTGGACCGGGCTGGCGCTCACCTCCAGCACCGTCTCCAGCGTTCCCCGGCGGAGCACCGTCTCGAACCTGCGGCCGCGGGCGATGGCGGCGCGGGCCACGCCGGCGTCGGACCAGAGGCCGTGGACGGAAGCGCCGAGCAGGCGGTCGCGGGGCACGCCGTAGAGCTCGCTCGCGCGGGGGTTCGCGTCCTGGATGATGCCGGTGCGGGGATCGACCACCACCAGCGCCTCGGAGACGCTCTCGAAGAGGTCGCGATAGCTGCGCTCCACCTTGCGCAGCATGTCTTCGGCGGGCTTCTGCTCGATCACCCGGCCGAGCTCGGCGCAGGCGCGGGTGATGCCGGAGAGCAGCGCGTCGTCGGGCGGCTCGGACGCCGCGGAGAAGAACTCCACCGCGGCGAGCGTCTTGTGGTGCGCGACGGCGGGGAAGGCGAAGATGGCCGCGGTGGTCCCGTCGTCGGCGCCGGGACGCCACTGCGGCGCGCCGTCCCGCAACACCGTGCCCACCAGGCCTTCGCGGCGCGCCCGGCGCTGCTCGGCGATGGGCATCAGCTTGGGCAGCCGCTCGGGCCGTTCCAGGTGCCACACGCTGCGCGACGACAGCTCGCCCGCATGGTCGGAGAATTCCACGCGGGCGGCCTGCCAGCCGGTGGCCGCGCAGATGCGCTGCAGCGCCGCGCGCAACGCCGACTCCAGGCTGCCGGCGCGCTGGGTCGCCTCCCGCACCGAAAGAAGGAGTTGGGGCTCGTGAGCCGGTGTCGAGGGCCGCACCAAGGAAACCTAGACACCAGACCCGGGTGGGAAGAAAGGGGCGGCGTGTAGGTTTCCGCTCTGAAGCCGGACGTGGATTTCGCGTAAATGCATTTACACGGACCTTCGTCTGGCACAACTGTTGGTAACCAAGCATACGGGAAGTCGCCCGGCACCGCCAGCGCCGGGCGGCTGCCCCCGCCCCCGGGGCACGGCCGGCCCGGCCGTGGCGCGACCCGCGTCCTAGTTTTACGAATGGCGAGAGGCATTGGAGAAGACCCGAATCGCAGCCCGGCAGCGCACATCGCGCAGGTCTCGTTTCCTGCATCGCGCGCCGAGATCGTCGAGACCGCCGAGGACAACGAGGCGCCCGCGGAGGTGATCAACTTCCTCAAGTCGCTGCCGAAGGAGAACTATCGCTCGGCGGAGGAGACGCTGCGCGACTTCGCCGAGGCGGAGCGGCGCTTTGCCCTCGGCAACCTGCCGGACGACCGCGGGCGGCGCGACAACCTCGGCCGCATTGCCGCCGAAGACCAGTCCAGACACCCATAGCCGGTCCGCGCGCGCCTACTCCTCCGGCATCTCGTGCTCGAGCAGGCCCTCGGGCTGGGAGCGTTCGGTGCCGAAGGGGGCGCCGGCCGGCGTCGAGGGCGTGTAGCGGGTGGCGACGTCGGCCACGGTGAAGAAGAGCAGGAGTCCGACGAAGACCAGCGAGGTCACGAACACCAGCCGGGTGGTGCCGCTGGAGTCGATCAGGTGCATGAAGATCAGCGCCACCAGCGCGCTCTTGATGCAGGCGATGGCGAGCGCGATGGGCAGCGCCCACTCTCCCAGGTGCCGCGTGCCCGTCCACCAGGTCAGCACGGTGAAGAAGAGCAGCACGATCCAGACCACCACGTAGCCCGTGGCGGAGTGCTCGCGGTGCTCGTGCGACTCGTCGGCGTGGAGGCCCGTTACCCCGCGGCCGCTCGGCCCGGATTCGCTCACGGCGGTGCTCCTTAGATCAGGTACAGCAGCGGATAGAGGAAGATCCAGACCAGGTCGACGAGGTGCCAGTAGAGGCCGCCCAGCTCGATGCCGGTGTAGTACTTCGACGAATAGCGGCCCTGCAGCGTGCGCCAGAGGATGTAGGAGAGCACGCTCATGCCCGCCACCACGTGCAGCCCGTGCAGGCCGGTCATGAGGAAATAGAGCGAATAGAACATGGCCGCGCCCGGGACCTTCACCTCCTCGAAGGCGTAGTACTTGCCCGGCAGCGCGTGCTCGTGGAAGTGCTCGGTGTATTCGATGGCCTTGATCCCGAGGAAGGCCAGCGCGAAGAGCAGGGTGATGACCAGGCAGATCGCCGCCGCCTTGGGCTTGTCGGTGCGCGCGAAATGGATGGCCAGCGCCACCGTGAAGCTGGAGGTGATCAGCACCACGGTGTTGATGGTGCCGGCGGCGATGTTCAGGTGGCGGCTCGCCTCGGCAAAGGCGAGCGGGAACTCGAACCGGTACACCGCATAGCCGGTGAAGAGGCCGGCGAAGAGCAGGATCTCGGTGGCGAGGAAGAGCCACATGCCCAGCCGCATCGCCTCGTTCTGGCGATCGAGCGAGGAGAAGTGGTGCCCGACGATCCCCTCGGGCAGGTCCAGAGCGTCGGCTTCAGAGGACATGACAGGACTCCGGACCGAGCCTGGCGGCCGAGCCGCAAGCCGCGCAAGGAACGACGACGAAGGCGTGGAAGACCACGCCGAGGAGGAGAGACGCTGCCCGGCGCCGCGGATCGGCCGATCCGGCGACGGGAGGAGTTCTGTCATGCCCTCTATACGACACGGATCACTCCGGGGGGCTCGTGGGTGCGGTAGTCGTGCGGCATCTGGGTGATGGTGGGGATCTCGTCGAAGTTGTGCGTGGGCGGCGGCGAGGCCGTCATCCACTCGAATCCCTTGCTGCCCCAGGGATTGGGAGCGCAGCGGGTGCCGTACCGGAGCGCGATGACCAGGTAGATGAGGATGATGATGAATCCGAAGGCCAGCAGCGTGGCGCCCGCGGTGGAGGCCACGTTGAGCGCCTGGAACTGCTCCGGGTACTGGTAATAGCGCCGCGGCATCCCGAAGTTTCCCAGCAGGAACTGGGGAATGAAGGTGGCATTGAAGCCGAGGATGATCAGCGAGGCCGCCACCAGGCCCCAGCCTTCGTGATAGGTGCGGCCGAACATCTTCGGGAACCAGTAATGGAGCGCGGCGAGGAAGGCCATCACCGAGGCGCCCACCATCACGAAGTGGAAATGCGCCACCACGAAATAGGTGTCGTGCCAGTGGATGTCCAGGGAGGTGGTGGCCAGCGCGATGCCGGTCATCCCGCCGAAGACGAGGAAGAAGAGGAACCCGCAGATGTAGGCGAAGGGCGTGCGGAAGGAGATGGCGCCGCGGTACATGGTGCCCACCCAGTTGAAGACCTTGATGGCGGTGAAGATGCCCACGAACATGGAGAGGATCCCGAAGGCCCCGGCGTCGAAGGTGCTCTGCCCCGCGACGAAGAGATGGTGGCCCCAGGTGAAGAAGCCGACGAAGGCGATGCCGATGGAGCTGTAGGCGATGGCGCGGTAGCCGAAGGGATTCTTGCGCGAGAAGGTGCAGACGCACTCGGAGATCACGCCCATGGCGGGCAGCACCATGATGTAGACCGCCGGGTGCGAGTAGAACCAGAACATGTGCTGGAAGAGCACCGGATCGCCGCCCCGCGCCGGATCGAAGAGGCCGAAGCCGCCCACCCGCTCCACGCAGACGATGAGCAGGGTGATGCCCAGCACC
>DASSQZ010000128.1:0-2956 GCA_035702105.1 Myxococcales bacterium
CTACCTCGCCCGGCACAACGGCATCACCGAGGCGCCGCGCCAGGCGCTGGTGTCCTTGGGCATCAAGGTGCGGGAGATGGAGCGCAACCGCACCGAGACCTTCTGCTGCGGCGCGGGAGGCGGGCGCATGTGGCTGGAGGAAACCATCGGCCAGCGCATCAACCAGAACCGCGTCGAGGAGGCGGCGCAGACGCTGGGCGGCAAGGGCACCATCGCCACGAGCTGCCCCTTCTGCCTCACGATGATCAAGGACGGCATCGGCGAGACCGGCCGCTCGGAGCAGGTGGAGGCCAAGGACATCGCCGAGCTGGTGGCGCAGTCGCTGCCTTGAGCGCCGCGGTCACGGTGCGGAAGTTCGCGCCCGCGGACGTCGCCGCCGCCGCGCGCTTCTGCGAGGCGGCGCGCGCGCTGGACCCGGAGATCGAACCGTTCGGCGAGCATCTGCCGGCGCTCGCGGCCCTGGGCCGCGCCCAGCTTCCCCTCTGGCGGGTGGCCGCGGACGAGCGCGGCGCGCTGCAGGGCATCGCCTTCGCGGCGCTGCGCGAGGGGCGGGGAGGAAGGGCTCACGACCTGTACTGCGCCGTGCATCCGGCGCTGCGCCGCCAGGGCCTCGGTCGCGCGCTCTGTGAGCCGACGCTGGCCTGCAGCATCGCCGTGCGCGGGCGGGTCCGTGAGGGCGCGGCGCCGGGGCGCGCCTTTCTCGCGGCGCTGGGGTTCGCCGAGACCTCCGCCCAGCTCCTGCTCCAGCGCGCGTCCGCGCCCATCCAGGCGCCGGCATCGCCTGCCACGCTCCGCATCCGCGCGGCCTCTGCGAAGGACGGACAGGTGGTACAGCGCCTGTCCTCCGAGGCGTGGGCGGGAGCGCCGGACGCCTTCGTTTCCAACGCCGACGACGTCGCGCAGATCCTCTCGGGGCCGGGCCGCCTCGCGCTCCTCGCGCAATGGGAAGGGCGGCCCGCGGGCTATCTTGCCGCAGTCCGGCTCGGTGGCGCCCTGGGGATCGAGCAGGTGGCGGTGCTGCCGCACTTCCGCCGGCTGGGCATCGGCCGCGCGCTCGTGGCATACGCGCTGCGCGAAGGAACCGCTGCGCTCCTCTCGGTGAGCGAGGACAACGCCGAAGGCCGCGCGCTCTACCGGTCGCTGGGATTCGAGACGGCGGCGCGCCGTCTGATCCTCGAACGCAGGGTCAGGTAGCGCGCGCGGGCGGAGAGGACGGCTTCGGCCGCGCCACCCGCACCAGCCGCACGCGGCGGTCGTCGCGCTGAACGACGGTCAGCTCCAGCCCGCCGATGTAGAAGCGGTCGCCGGCCTGCGGGATGGCGCCGGCGGCGGAGTTGAGCAGGCCGCCCAGCGTCTCGAAATCGTCCTGCTCGGGCAGGTGCGCCTGCAGCGCCTGGTTCAGGTCGTCCACCCGGATCTCCGCGCGCACCAGCGCCGTGCCGTCGGCGCCGAACTGCGGCATCGGGCCCTCCCGGTCGTGCTCGTCGCGGATCTCGCCCACGATCTCCTCGAGGATGTCCTCCAGCGTGACGATGCCGGAGAACCCTCCGTACTCGTCCACCACCAGCGCGATCAGCGACCGCTTCTGCTGCATCTCGCGCAAGAGATCGCCCACCGGCTTGGTCCAGGGCACGAACAGCGCCGGCCGCACCAGGTCTTGAAGCACGATCAGCTCCGGATGCGCCAGGAGCGGAATCACGTCCTTGGCGTGGAGCACGCCCTTGATGCGGTCGAGGTCGTCCTCGTAGACCGGCATCCGGGTGTGGCCTTCTTCCGCGAGCAGCTCGATCACCTGCTCGGGCCTCGCGTCGATGGGCACGCCCACCACCCGCGTGCGCGGCACCATGATCTCCTTGGCGGTGCGGTCGGCGAAGGAGAAGAGGCCGTGCACAAGCTCCGGCGAGGGCGCCCCCGGCGCGCCCCCCCGCGCCTCCTCGCTGAGGATGCGCTCGATCTCCTGCAGCGGCGGAGGAGGCGGGGTGTAGCGCGCGGTGGCGCCGCGGCGGAGCAGCAGCGCGTCGAAGAAGCGCAGCATTCCGCGCACGGGCAGGCTGAGCAGCAGGCAGACCAGGCGGGCAGGGCCGGAGAGGGCGAGGCCCCACGCCAGCGGGCTCGCGGAGGCGAGCGAGCGCGGCGCAACGTCGATGGCCAGGGCGACCACGCCTGCGAGGAGGCCCGCCAGGAGCTGCAGCTTGCTGCGCGAGCTGGCGTGGACGCCGGCGCGGAAGAGCACGTCGCCCACCACGATGGCGCAGGCCACCGCGGCAAAAGCGAGAAGGGCGGACGAGGCGCCCCGCAGCGAGGCGGCGGTCGGCTCGGGTCTCTTCTTGAGCTGGAGCAGCCACCCCGCCCGCAGCGGGTGCCGCTGCACCTGGGCGCGGATCTCGTCCTCGCCCAGGGCGAGCACCGCGGCTTCCGCAGCCTGCAGCAGCGCGCGGCCCGCGAGAGCGGCGCCGGCCGCAAGGAGCTCGAGCATATCGTCGAATCGTAGCTCGCGCCGGGCCGCGCGCCAATCCCTGCGCCGCCTGCGAGTCGTCCTCCGCGCACTCGCCCCGGCGGCCCTGGCGCTGCCGGCTCGTCGCGCTTGAATCCCCGGCCGCGCGGCATTAGGGTGCGCGCCTCCGGAGGCCGCTGCCCATGAAAGCGCGCGTCGTGGTCACGCTGAAGAAGTCGGTTCTCGACCCGCAGGGGCAGGCCGTGGGCCGCGCCCTGGGCTCGCTCGGGTTCGGCGAGGTGAAGGACGTGCGGCTGGGCAAGATCATCGAGCTGGATCTCGACACCCGGGACGCCGCCGAGGCGCAGAAGCGCGTGCGCGACATGTGCGAGAAGCTGCTCGCCAACACCGTGATCGAGGAGTACCGCGTGGAGGAGATCCGCTGATGATGTTCGCGGTGGTGGTCTTCCCGGGCTCGAACTGCGACCACGACGTCTACCACGTGGCCAAGCACGTGCTCGG
>DASSQZ010000129.1:0-2176 GCA_035702105.1 Myxococcales bacterium
CGGCGTACTCCTTGCGCGCGCCGCCCCAGATGCCGATGAGGAAGTACATCGGCAGCAGCATCACCTCCCAGAACACGTAGAAGAGGAACATGTCCATGGAGACGAACACGCCCAGCATGCCGGTCTGGAGCAGGAGCAGCAGGGCCATGTAGCCGGGCACGCCGTGCTGGGTGAAGTGGTGCTCGTCGAGGTGCGCGTTGCCGGGCCACCAGGGCATCGAGGCGATGGTGGCGATGAAGCTGATCAGCGCCGAGAGGATGACGAGCGTGATGGAGAGCCCGTCCACGCCGACGAAGTATTCGATGTTGTAGGCGGGGATCCAGCGGGTGTGATGCACGAACTGGAGCCCCGGGTTGCTGGAGTCGAACACGCGCCAGAGCCCGAGCGCGAGCAGGAGCGTGAGCCCGGAGGCCGCGAGCGCCACCACCCGCGAGGCCTGGTCCGCGGCCTCCTTGGCGAGGGCACCGGCCGCGCGCAGGCCGATGACGCCGAGGATGGCGACCGCGCCGAGCAGCGGCAGGAAGGTGATCCAGGTCAGGAGCGTGGAAGTGGTCGGGTACATGTCGGTCACCGGATGACGTATTGGATGATGACGAAGGCGATGGCGCCGCCGAGCGCGCCGTAGAGATAGGCCTGGATGTGGCCGGTCTGGACGCGGCGCAGGGTCTTGCCGCTGTTCCAGGTGAGCGAGGCGAGGCCGTTGACCGCGCCGTCCACCACGTACTTGTCGATGGCCGCGTCCACGTAGGCCACGGCGCGGCCCACCGCTCCGACGAAGTTGACCAGCGCGTCGATGACGTTCTGGTCGATCCAGTAGGAGGCGCGGCTGAGCCAGAGCGAGCCGCGCACCACCGTGGCGCCGTACGCCTCGTCCACGTAGTACTTGTTGAAGACCAGGCCCCAGGCGCGCGGGAACATCTCCTTGAGCCGGGCCGGCACGGTGCTGCGGTTGTCGTTGTAGAGCGCGTAGGCGGCGAGATAGCCGCCTCCCGCCACGATCACGCCGCCGATGAGCTGGAAGAAGAGCTCGGTCGCGTGCGAGGCCTCGGCGAAGGGAACGCCTTCCGCCGCGGGAAGGCTGGGCGCAAGCCAGCGCTCGAGCAGGGGCTCATGGCCGCCCCAGGCGGCGGGCCAGCCGAAGACGAAGCCCGCCAGCACCGCCGCGGAGGCGAGCGCGATCAGGACCCAGGTCATGCTCCGGGGCGACTCGTGGGGAACGCCGCCGTGGTGTCCGTGGTCGTCGTGCGCAGGCGCGGCTCCGTGCGAGGTGTCGTGCTGGTGCGGGGTGAGGCCGGCGTGCACCTGGGCGACCGCCGCGGCATGGGTGGGCGCCGCATCGGCGGCCGCGGCGTGGGCATGCGCGGCCATGGCGTGCGGGTCTTCCAGCCGCTCCTTGTCCTCGTGCCCCTCGCCGCCGCGGTACTTGCCGGTGAAGGTCATGAAGTAGGAGCGGAACATGTAGTAGCTGGTGCCGAGCGCGGCGATGGTGCCGACCACGTAGATGGCGGGGCCAATCCACGGGGCGGAGAGGCCGCGCGCGGTGAACGCCTTCCAGAGGATCTCGTCCTTGGAGTAGAAGCCGCTCGCCACCGGGAAGCCGGCGATGGCGAGGCAGGCGGCGAAGTAGGTCCAGCGCGTGATCGGCGTGTACTCGCGCAGGCCGCCCATCTTGCGCATGTCCTGCTCGTGGTGGCAGGCGAGGATGACGGAGCCGGAGCCGAGGAAGAGGCAGGCCTTGAAGAAGGCGTGCGTCATCAGGTGGAACACTCCCGCCCAGTACGCGCCCACGCCCACGCCGATGAACATGAACCCGAGCTGCGAGACGGTGCTGTAGGCGAGCACCTTCTTGATGTCGTACTGGAAGAAGCCGATCGAGGCGGCGAAGAGCGCGGTGAGGCAGCCGACGATCGCCACCACCGTCATGGCGGCGGGGCTGAGCGCGAAGAGGAAATTGAGCCGCGCCACCATGTAGACGCCCGCGGTCACCATGGTGGCGGCGTGGATCAGCGCGGACACCGGGGTGGGCCCCGCCATCGCGTCGGGCAGCCAGACGTAGAGGGGAAGCTGCGCGCTCTTGCCGGTGGCGCCGATG
The DNA here is from genome assembly GCA_035702105.1 of Myxococcales bacterium. Classification (GTDB taxonomy): domain Bacteria; phylum Myxococcota; class Myxococcia; order Myxococcales; family 40CM-4-68-19; genus 40CM-4-68-19. The sequence continues at coordinate 2,093 of DASSQZ010000129.1, forward strand.
AAGAAGCAGATGCAGATGAAGGCCAGCACCGGGAAGCCCCAGAAGGTCATCTCCTTGAGCCGCTCGGCCATGCCGGTGGACTCG
>DASSQZ010000130.1:0-2494 GCA_035702105.1 Myxococcales bacterium
CCGTCGATGGGCATGGGCACGGCGATCAACTTCCAGCCCACCGGCAACGGCAAGGCGGCCGTCGCCGGCGACTTCGCCATGACCGGCAAGGAAGTGGAGCCGGTGCTCAACGTGCTCCGCCAGAACGGCATCGTCGCCACCGCGCTCCACAGCCACGCGCTCGACGACGTGCCGCGGCTGTTCTACATGCACTTCTGGGCGAACGACGACGCCGTCAAGCTGGCGCAGGGCCTCGGCGCGGCGCTGTCCAAGACGAACGTCAAGAGATAGGGCGCCCCGATGCAGGATGCGTTCTCCACACGGATCGAGGAGACGTTCCCCTGACCTTGGCGCTCGTCGCGCTGGCCGGGTTCGTGTCGTGGTCGATCAGCACTGCCGCGGCCGGCGGGGGTGAATTCATCTTCATCTCGGCGGTGGCGCTCCTTCTCGGAGGACGCGCCGTCGCGCCCGTCGTCACCCTGGGCAACCTGTTCGCGGTGCCATCGCGCATCGTCATCTTCCGCAAGACCATCGATTGGCAGATCGTGCGCTGGTTCCTGGCCGGCGCGGTGCCGGGAGGACTGCTCGGCGCCTGGGTGTTCGCGCACACCAGGGCGCAGTGGCTCCAGATCGTGGTCGCGCTCTTCCTTCTCAGCGCTCCCCTGCAGTACCGGTTCGGCGCGCGCGAGCGCTCGTTCCGGGCGCGTCTGTGGTGGTTCCTCCCCGCGGGGCTGGCCGTCGCGTTCCTCTCCGGGCTGATCGGAGGAATGGGCCCTGTGCTCAACCCGCTGTACCTGAATTACGGCACCGTCAAGGAGGAGATGGTCGGCACGAAATCCGTCAACTCCTCGGTGATGCACGTGGCCAAGATTGGAACGTACGCGACGCTCGGCGCCATCCAGCGAGAGTATCTCGTCTATGGCCTCGTCGTGGGCCTGCTCGCGATTCCCGCCAACTGGATGGCCGCGCGCTGGCTCCAGCGCCTCTCCGCGAAGACGTTCCGCGTCCTCGTCATCTGGCTGATGGCCGCGAGCGGCGCGTTCCTCCTCTGGGAGCAGCGCGCCCTGCTGGGAAGGCTCGTCGGATAGCTGAGATGGTTGGACGCAAGTCCTTTTCGTGAGCGGCAGAGGCAGCCGGCCGTGGAGTGGTGTCGACGGCTGATCAGCCTGAGATTCGCGGGTTGGCTACCGCATGACCCTCATCCGTCGGGGGCTGCCTCGGTCTAGCGGGCGGACGTGGCGGCGTCAGCCGCTGTCCATAGCTATTGCGAGGGTTCCCCTTTGGCCGGCGCCGCGGCCGGCTGCCTCTGCCGCTCAGTTCCTCAGGCTAGGAGTTTCTTTTGCTGGCCGATCGCCCAGACAAAGCCAGCCAGCTCACGCGCGATCGCGGTGATGACTTTCTGCCGGCTCATCCCGCGACCGCTCAGTCGGCAGTAGCGTTTGTGCAGCCGCTCCTGCGCCTTCCAGGCGATGCGCTTTACGTCCGGTGACGCGCCACCGCCGCGCTGGCGGATCGCGCGGCTCATCGCGGGCCGGAAGCGGTACGCCCAGGCAGACTCCGTGAGGATGCGTCTGACGTGCGCGTTGCCCGTCTTTGTGATCGCACCGCGTTTCTTCGTCTCCCCGCTCGAGTGCTCGGAGGGCACCAGCCCGAGGTAGCCCATCAGCTGCGGCGCCGTCTTGAATCGGCGCATATCGCCGAGCTCGGCCGCGAGGATGACGGCGGTGACGAGCTGGATCCCGCGCAGCGCCTGGAGGGCATCGACGAGCGGCTTTCGCGACCAGCTCTCCACCAGTTCGCGGATGTCGTTGGTCAGCCTCTCCACCCGATCGCTGCTCTCCTCGACGGCATGCAAGTAATCGGTGAGCACGCGCTGCTGCGCCTGCTGCTCGAATCGCTGTTGCCGCACCCACTCCAGGTGCTTCGTCGTCCAAGCGGTCTTACCCGGATAGATCCGGCCGTGCCTGAGTAGGAACTTGGAGAGGTGATGCCGCGCCGTTCGCTCGGCCCGCTTCGCATCTTCGCGAGCGCGCTCGAGGTCCCGCATCGCCTCCGTCGCGGCGTCCGGTACGGTGACCTCGGTAAGGTCGCCCGACCGCAGAAAGCGCGCCAGTTTCACGGCGTCACGCCGATCCGTCTTTACGCGGCTGCCGACCTGCACCGGCACGAGCGACGGCGCAACGACCCGACACTCGATGTCTGCCCGATTCAAATCGCGGCAGAGCCCATACCCGGTCGGGCCTGCCTCGTAGCAGCACGACAGCCGTCTTCCCCTGCCAAGCTTCTTCAGCCGCCGTATCAGTGCCGCCGTGTCATTCGGCACAACCGCGACGAGCGAGGGATCGCTCCCGCTGCTGTCTGCTATTGCGATCGCGATGCTGTCCTTGTGGACGTCCAGACCGACGAAGCGCACCATTTGCATGGACCAGCCTCCCGCTGTGGCTCTGCGCAGCTCTCCACAAGGTGGGTCGCGTAACCCACGCTCGCGTGAGCGCTGGTCCAACCATGCTGTCTA
>DASSQZ010000131.1:0-5669 GCA_035702105.1 Myxococcales bacterium
CGGCGTTATAACCAGCTTAACTAACACCCCACAGAGTGGGCGGGACAGGTTTCGAACCTGCGACCCTCGGTGTGTAAGACCGATGCTCTACCGCTGAGCTACCCGCCCAGGCGGCAGCGAGCGGGGGCGGGTTCTACGGGACCGGGCAGGTGAAGTCAAGCGCCGCGCGCGGCCCTCGTCCTTGCGGGCGCGCGGCGCCTGTCCCTGAGCGATACGCCCCCCCGCCCCGAACCGAGCGCCCGCTCAGATGCCTGCGCCGGCGTCGTACGACGCCCCCTCCGCCGCCACCTGCGTGATGCGGCTACCAGGTGGCACCGACCGGGTCAGCCAGACGTTTCCGCCGATGACCGATCCCCGGCCGATGCTCACCCGCCCCAATATGGTCGCGCCGGCGTAGATGACGACGTCGTCCTCCACCATCGGGTGCCGGTCCACGCCCTTCACCGGCCGCCCCTGCTCGTCCAGCGGGAAGCTCTTCGCCCCCAGCGTCACGCCCTGGTAGATGCGCACGCGCTTGCCGATGCGCGCCGTCTCGCCGATCACCACGCTCGTGCCGTGGTCGACGAAGAACGCCTCGCCGATCGAGGCGCCGGGGTGGATGTCGATGCCGGTGTCGGAGTGCGCCGCCTCGGTGATGATGCGTGGCAAGAGCGGCACCTCCAGCATCCACAGCTCGTGCGCGAGCCGCTGGCGGGTCACGGCGAGAAGGCCGGGATAGCAGAGGATGGCCTCGTCGCGGTTGCGCAGCGCCGGGTCGCCGGCGTAGGCGGCCTCCACGTCGGTGGCCGCGAGCGCGCGCACCTCGGGAAGGCGCTTCAGGAACGCCTGCGCCGCCTGCACCGCCCGGCCGTTGGGGTCGCGCTCGGGATAGGCGAAGCCCAGGGCGAGCTGGATCTGCCCGGTGAGCACGCGCATGGCGAACTCCACCTTCTCCGCCACCAGCGCCGTCACCCCGGTGGGCGCCGGGTCGAAGTAGCCGGGAAAGAAGGCGGAGCGCAGCGCGTCCACCGCCTCGACCAGGAGCGCCCGCGAGGGCAGCTCGCGGTTGCGCGGGGTCCCGGCGGCCTGCGAGAGCGCTGCGATGACGTCGTTCACGCGCCCTCCTCGAAGAGCCAGGTGCTGAGGTAGCGCTCGCCGGTATCGGGCACGATCACCACGATGCGCTTGCCCGCACTGCCGGGCCGCGCCGCGATCTGGATGGCCGCATGGAGGGCCGCGCCGCCGGAAATGCCGGCCAGAATGCCCTCCTCTCGCGCCATCCGGCGCGCGACGCGCCCGGCGTCCTCCGAGGAGACCTGGATCACTTCGTCGATCAGCTTGCGATCGAGCACCGCCGGCACGAACCCCGCCCCGATGCCCTGGATCTTGTGCGGCCCCGGCTTGCCGCCGGAGAGGACCGGAGAGTCGGTGGGCTCCACCGCCACTGCCCGGAACGATGGCTTGCGCGCCTTGATCGCCCGGGCCACGCCGCTGAGCGTGCCGCCGGTGCCGACGCCGGAGACGAGCACGTCCACCTCGCCGGCGGTGTCGCGCCAGATCTCCTCGGCGGTGGTGCGCTCGTGCACCTCGGGGTTGGCCGGGTTCTCGAACTGCTGCAGGATCAGGTAATTCGAATCCCCCGCGGCGAGCTCCTGGGCGCGCCGGATGGAGCCGGGCATGCCTTCCGCGCCGGGCGTGAGCACGAGCTTGGCGCCCAGCGCCGCGAGCAGCTTGCGCCGCTCCACGCTCATGGTCTCGGGCATGGTCAAGACCAGCCTGTACCCGCGCGACGCCGCCACCATGGCGAGGCCGATGCCGGTGTTGCCGCTGGTCGGCTCGAGCAGGATGGTCTGCGGTCCGATGCGCCCGGCCCGCTCGGCGGCCTCCACCATCGACAGGCCGATGCGGTCCTTGACGCTGGAGCAGGGGTTGAAGCTCTCCAGCTTCGCCACCACGTCGCCGCGAAGGCCCGCACAGAGCCGCGGCAGCCGGACCAGGGGGGTGTTTCCGACCAGCTTCGTGACGTCCGCGGCGATAGGCATGCCGCGGTGGAAAGCATTGCGGGTGCCAGCCGCTCGTGCGACGCGCTTGCGCGCCCGCGACGAACAAAATGCGCACGGGGCGCGATCCGCGGGCCGCGTCGCGCAAAAGCTGCGCGGTAGAGTAGGGACGTGCAGGCCATCGTGACCACCGCACCGAGCGGCGATCCGGCGGAAGCCGAGGAGCTGGCGGCGCGGTTCGGGCTGCGTGCAGAGCCGCGGGGTGCCCGGACCCTCTCGCGCGTGCTGCAGCAGGCCGCGGGCGCTCCGGTGCTGGTGCTGGCGGCCGGCCGCGCCGACCTCCACGTCGGCGGCCGCGTCTTCCGCGCCACCGCCGGCATGGCGTACTTGCGCATGCTGCGCGCGCGCAAGGGCGAGGTGGATCCGCTCGTCGCCGCAGCCGGCCTTCGCCAGGGCGATCGCGTGCTCGACGCCACGCTCGGCCTGGGCGGGGACGCGCTGCTCGCGGCGCAGGCCACCTCTGCGCCCGTGCTCGGGCTGGAGATGGACGGCCTGCTCGCCGCCTTCACGCAGTCGGGGCTGCGCAGGCTGCCGAGGCACGGCGAAGGGCCGGCGCGCCTCGTCACCGTCCTGCGCGCCGATCACCGCGCCTTCCTGCGCGAGCAGCGCGCCGGCTCGTTCGACGTGGTGCTGCTCGATCCGATGTTCCGGCGGGCGGGCGACGCGGCGCCGCTCTTCGATCTCCTGCGGGTGCGCGCCGAGCACGGGGCCCTCGACCTCGAGACGCTTCGGCTCGCGCAGCGGGTGGCGCGCCGGGGCGTCCTGGTCAAGGACGCGGCGCCCGGTTTCGAGCTGGGGCGGCTGGGCCTCGTCCCGCGATTGACGCGGCGCTCTGCCGCGATTGCCTTCGGTTGGGCGCCGGCGCTCGGCCCGTAGACAGCGGAGCCGCTCCGGAGGGTGTAGGGTGCCGCCATGACTACCGTCCTCGTCGCGGGCGCCACCGGGGCCGTGGGCACGGCGCTGGTGCCGCGCCTGCGGGCCGCAGGGTTCGAAGTCATTCCGCACGTGCGGCCAAAGACCGCCACCCATCACCCGCTGGGCAGGGATCCCGTGGCATTCATTGCCGACCTGGGCAATGCGGAGCGGCTGGATGTGGTGATGGCGCGCGCGCAGGCCGTGGTCTGCCTCGTCGGAACCATGCGCCGCCGCTTCTCCGCGGGCGACACCTACGAGAGCTCCGATTACCTGCCGGTGGTGCAGCTCGCCGAGTCGGCGCGTCGCGTTCCTTCGGCCGCGCCGAGGCAGTTCGTGCTGCTCTCGGCGCTCGGCGCGCGCTCCGGCGGGGGATACCTGGGGTGGAAGTTCAGGGCCGAGGAGGCGGTGCGCAAGAGCGGCCTTCCCTGCACCGTCCTTCGCCCTTCGTTCCTCGACTCCACGCACTCGGGTTCGCAGGCCAGCGACGGCACGCAGCGCAAGCCGCCGCCCTTCACCTCGGCGCTGCTCGGCGCCATCGGCCACGTGCCCGGGCTGCGCGGCGCATCGGACGACCTGCGGCCGCTTCCGGTGGAGACGCTCTGCGATGCCGTGGTGCGCATCCTCCGCGGGCACGGGCCGCAAGGCACCCTCACCGGGCGCGAGCTCTGGCCGCTGGCTTCGGCAGCCGCCCCGGCGGCCCCTGCCTGAACGCCGCGGCTACTCCGCTGGAGCCGCCGCCTCCGGCGAGCTGAGGTCGTTCCGGGTCAGCTCGAGCAGCGTCTTGCGCACGAAGAGCAGGTGCTTCTCCTCCTCGTGCAGGCGCTTCTTGAGCTCCTTCTTCGCCCTGGAGTCGCCGACCTCGTCCGCGATCTGGACGAGCAGGTCCCAGCCCGCGTTGTCTGCCAGCTCGGCGGTGAGCAGCGCGTGGAAGTCGTGGGGAATGCTGTCGTCGCGCCGGATCACGCGCTCCACGCCCTCGGACTCCGCCTGCGCCAGCACCGCGTGCTCGGAGAGGCCGTGCGCCGTGCCGCCGAGCGCGCGGATCTGCTCCTCCAGCCACTCCTCGTGCTCCTTCTCCTCGTCGCGCTGCTCCTGCACCTGCCCGGCGAGCGCCTTCAGCGAGGGCTCCGCGGACACCTGAAGGCGGGCGAGCAGCGTGTCGTACAGCCTCACGCCCGTCCGCTCGAAGGCAAGCCGCTCGTTCAGCAGGTCGACCACGCGGGAGACGTTCTTCTTCGCCAGCTTGTCCATGCGAAGACGGTGCGCACCGGCCGGGGGAGTGGCCCGCCAGGGTGCGGTCCAGCCGGGGCGAAGAGCGGACTCCCCGATCGCTACACGGCCGTCTGCGGCGTGTTCCCGGGCGCCGGAATCTTCTGCTCCGGCGAGGGAGATCGGAAGAACGCGTCCGGGTTCTCCAGCACCAGCGCGTGGCGCAGCACCTCGTCCACGTGCTCCACCGGGATGATGGTCAGCTCGCGCCGCACCTTGAGCGGGATCTCGCGCACGTCCTTGGCGTTGTCCTTGGGGATGAGGATGGTCTTGGTCCCGCCCCGGTGCGCCGCCAGCGCCTTCTCCTTGAGCCCGCCGATGGGCAGCACGCGCCCGCGCAGCGTGATCTCGCCGGTCATGGCCACGTCCCTGCGCACGGCGATGCGGGTGAGCGCGCTCACCATCGCGGTGGCCATGGTCACGCCCGCGGAGGGCCCGTCCTTGGGCACCGCGCCCTCGGCCACGTGGATGTGCACGTCCACGTTCTCGGCGAACTTCTTGTCCAGGCCGAATCGCTCCGCCCGCGAGCGCACGTAGCTCATCGCGGCCTGCGCGCTCTCCTGCATCACGTCGCCGAGCTTGCCGGTGAGGATCAGCTTGCCCTTGCCGGGCAGCACCGTGGCCTCGGTCTGGAGCAGCTCGCCGCCCACCTCGGTCCAGGCCAGCCCCGTGACGAGGCCGATCTCGTCGCGCTCCTCGGTCTTGCCGTAGCGGAAGCGCGGCGGCCCGAGCAGCTTGTGCACCTTCTTCGCGGTGACGGCGATCTTCTCGTCCTGGTTGCCGGTGGCGAGCACGTCCTTGGCGATCTTCCGGCACAGGGTCGCGACCTCGCGCTCCAGCCCGCGGACGCCGCTCTCCTTGGTGTAGCGGTGGATCAGCTCCATCAGGGCCTTGCGGGTGAAGGTCAGGTCGATCTTGTCGAGCCCGTTCTGCTCGCGCTGCTTGCCCACCAGGTATTTGCGCGCGATGGAGAGCTTCTCCAGATCGGTGTAGCCGGCGATGCGGATGATCTCGAGGCGGTCCTGAAGGGGCGCGGGGATGCCGTGGAGCGTGTTGGCGGTGCAGATGAAGAGCACCTTGGAGAGGTCGTAGTCGAGGTCGAGGTAGTGGTCGTTGAAGGTGTGGTTCTGCTCGGGGTCGAGCACCTCCAGCAGCGCCGCGGAGGGGTCGCCGCGGAAGTCGGTGCTCATCTTGTCGATCTCGTCGAGCAGGAACACAGGATTCCCGCTGCCCGCCTTCTTCAGCGACTGGATGATCTTTCCGGGGAGCGCGCCGATGTAGGTGCGGCGGTGGCCGCGGATCTCGGCCTCGTCGCGCACGCCGCCCAGCGAGATGCGCACGAACTTGCGGCCCAGCGCCTTGGCGATGCTCTTGCCCAGCGAGGTCTTGCCCACTCCGGGCGGGCCCACGAAGCAGAGGATGGGGCCCTTCATCTTCTCCACCATC
>DASSQZ010000132.1:0-38199 GCA_035702105.1 Myxococcales bacterium
TTCCCCAGCCTGGGCCAGCTCTACCGCGGCAAGGTGCGGGACAACTACTCGAAGGGCGACCGGATCGTGATGATCACGACCGACCGCCTGAGCGCCTTCGACCGCGTGCTGACCACGGTGCCGTTCAAGGGCGAGTTGCTCAACCGGCTGACCACCTTCTGGTTCGAGAAGACCAGGGACGTGGCCCCGAACCACATCCTCGACGTGCCCGACCCCTCGGTCTTGGTGGTGCGCAAGCTTTCTCCGCTGGCGGTGGAGATGGTGGTGCGCGGCTACATCACCGGCTCGCTCTGGCGCGACTACGAGGCAGGAAAGGGCGCGAAGGCCTACGGGATCGATCTGCCCAAGGGGATGCGCCGCGACCAGAAGTTCGATCGGGCCATCCTCACTCCCAGCACCAAGGAGGAGGTGGGCAAGCACGACGAGCCCATCTCGCCGGACGAGCTGATCGCGCGCGGCACCCTGACGAGGAAGCAGTGGGAGGCGATGGCGCGCATGTCGCTCGACCTCTTCGCCGCGGGGCAGTCGTGGGCGGCAGGGCGCGGCCTCATCCTCGTCGACACCAAGTACGAGTTCGGCACCGACGCCTCGGGCAAGATCTGGGTCATCGACGAGATCCACACCGCCGATTCCAGCCGCTACTGGATCGCGGAGGGCAGCGAGGATCGCTTCCGCAAGGGCGAGGAGCAGCGGATGCTGGACAAGGAGTTCATCCGCCAGTGGCTCATCCGCGAGCGCAACTACAAGGGCGAAGGGCCGCTGCCGCAGATCCCGGACGAGGTGCGCGTGCAGCTCGCCTCGCGTTATGCAGAGCTGGTGCAGACGCTCACCGGCGAGGCGCCGAAGCTCGTCGCCGGCGACACCCGCTCGCGCATCGAGAAGGCGCTCTCCGGCCGCGGCTATCTCTAGCGTGTAGAAACAGAGCGAAACACCGTCGCAACGGGTGCGCAACGCGGCCCGCGTACTCCATGGCCAAGGAGGAACGCGAATGACGAAGAAGATTCTCATCGGGCTTTGCGCAGTGGGGCTCGTGGCGGGGGCCGGCGCCGCCTGGGCCGCGGCGGGACATCATGGGCGCGGCATGGGCATGATGCAGCACATGCTTTCGGCGCGCATCTCGCAGGCCGAGGACCTCATCCAGGCCACCCCGGACCAGCGGGCGCAGATCGAGCAGTCGAAGGAGGTGGTCGTGAGCGCGCTGCAGGCGAGGGCGAAGGACCGGCGCCAGAACCACGCCCAGTTGATGCAGCTGCTCACGGCGGACAACCTGGACACCGACGCGCTCTACGCCATCGCCAACCAGCACGCGCAGGAGGTCCAGGATCTGGCCAAGGTGATCGTGCCGGAGATCAAGAAGGTCCACGACATCCTCACCCCGCAGCAGCGGCAGATCCTGGCGCAGAAGGCGCAGGAGATGCACCAGAGGCACCAGCAGGGAGGGTTCGGCGGCCCCGGAGAGTGATGATCAAGGCGTTGCTCATCGAAGACGACCGCAAGCTTGCCGGGCTCCTGGTGGAGTTCCTCGGGCAGCACGGCGTCTCGGCGGTGGTGGCGGAGGACTCGACCCAGGCGCTGCAGCACCTGGGCTCGAGCCGCTTCGACATCCTGCTCATGGACCTGATGTTGCCGGGCATGGACGGTCTCACGCTCACCCGCAAGATCCGCGAGCGTTGGAAGACGCCGGTGATCATGGTGACGGCCCGCGGCGACGACGCCGACAAGATCGTCGGCCTCGAGCTCGGGGCGGACGACTACCTGGCCAAGCCCTTCAATCCCCGCGAGCTCCTCGCGCGCATCCGCGCCGTGCTGCGGCGGGCGGAGCCGGCCGACGCGGCGCGCTTCCAGAGCGGCGGGCTGGTCATCGATCTCGCGGCGCGGGAAGTGACGGTGGACGGCGTGCGCCAGACGCTCACCGCCCACGAGTACGAGTTGCTCTGCGCGCTGGCCCGCAACGCCGGGCGGGTCTTGACCCGCGACCAGCTCCTCGAGGAGATGAAGGGCGACCAGGCCGACGAGGCCTTCGACCGCAGCATCGACGTTCACGTCTCGCGCCTGCGGCAGAAGATCGAGCCGGATCCGCGCCATCCCCGCTACGTGAAGACGGTGCGCGGGGCCGGCTACCTGCTCGCGCGGGAGTCGTGATGGCCGCGCGGCGGCTTTATCTGCGTCTCTATCTCGCCTTCCTCGGCGTGCTCCTCGCCATCATGCTGGTGGTCGGCGGCATCGTCTGGCTCACCGGCCGGCCCTTCCTCATGCACGGCCGCGGCGGGCCGCGCTTCGCGGTGCACATCGCGCGCATGCTGCCGCCGGCCGGGGATCCGCTGGCGCTGGCCCGCGCCATCGAGGAGATCCACGACGAGCTGGGCGTCGACGTGATGGTGATCGGCCCGGGCGGCGAGGTGTTCGCCGCCGCCGGCAATGGCATCGACGTTCCGAACGGCGCGGCGCTGCAGCGGCTGCGCGGCGGAGCCGACTGGCTTGGCCACAGCCTGGTGGGCGCGCCGCTTCGGGGAGGTGGCTTCCTGGTGGCGCGGCTGCCCTTGCCGCCAGGGGCGGTGCGCCAGGTCGTGGCGCGCACGGCGCTCTTGCTGCTCGGGGTGCTCGCCGTCTCGCTGGCGCTGGTCTACCCGCTCTCCCGCTCGATCACGCGGCCGGTGGAGAAGCTGACGGCGGCGGTGGAGGCGTACGGGCGCGGCGACCTCTCCCAGCGCAGCGGGCTGGGCGACCTCCAGGACGAGGTGGGGCGGCTGGCACGCAGCTTCGACGAGATGGCCGACCGCATCCAGGCGGCGCGCAAGGCGGAGAAGGAGCTGCTCGCCAACGTCTCCCACGAGCTGCGCACGCCACTGGCGCGCATCAAGGTCGCGATGGAGCTGATCGACGCCCCCGACGAGAGCGTGCGCCGGCGCCTCGCCACCGTGGGGGAGGAGGTCGACGAGCTGGATCGCCTCATCGCCGACGTGCTCACCGCCAGCCGGCTGGATCTCGCCTCGCTTCCCTTGCGCAAGGTGCGCATCGACCTGCCTGCGCTGGTCGCCAAGGGGCGCGAGCGCGCCCTGGCGCTGGAGCCGCGGCTGCGCATCGAGGAGCGGATCGACCCCGGCCTCGCGGTGGACGCGGACGAGGGGCTGCTCTCGCGCGCGGTGGACAACCTGCTCGACAACGCTCGCAAGTACGGCAACGGTGGCGGCATCTCGCTGGAGGCGCGCCGCGAAGGCGCGGAGGCGGTGATCGCGGTTCGCGACCATGGCCCGGGCATCCCGGAATCGGAGCTGGAGTCGGTCTTCGATCCCTTCTTTCGCGGCGAGGGGGCACGCGGACGAGCCACCGGCTTCGGCCTCGGGCTCTCGCTGGCCCGCAGGGTGGCGGAGGCGCACGGCGGCTCGGCGCGGGCAGAGAACGCCGAGGGCGGAGGCGCGCGCATCGAGCTGCGGTTTCCGGCTACGGCTTCGGGCGCGGCCCGGGCGGGCTGACCGCGCTCGCCGGCGCGACCTGGAGCTGGTCGAGCAGCGCCGAGGCGGTCTGCGCGCGGGCGATGCGGAGCGCAGGCCGGACGAAACCCTCGGCGTTCATGTGCTCGAGGAGCGCCAGCAGCGGCGCCCAGTAGCCGTCGGCGTCGAGCACGCCGATGGGCTTCTGGTGGAGGCCGAGCTGCGCCCAGGTGATGGCTTCGAACAGCTCGTCGAGCGTGCCGCAGCCGCCGGGCAGCGCGACGATGCTGTCAGAGAGCGCCGACATCACCGCCTTGCGCTCGTGGAGGGATTCGACGATGCGCATCCCGGTCAGCCCCGGGTGGGCGATCTCGCGGCTGGAGAGCGCGCGCGGCAGGACTCCGATCACCTCGGCACCTCCGGCCAGGGCGGCATCGGCGCAGGCGCCCATCAGGCCGCGCCCGGCGCCGCCGTACACCATGCCGTGGCCGCGGCGCGCGAGCTCCGCGCCCAGCTCGCGCGCGGCGAGCAGATAGCCCTCTCGCGCACCCGCGTTCGAGCCGGCGAAGACGCACACCCGGTGCATGGGGCGATGTTACCATCGGGCTTCGGATCGGCCGCGGAGCTCACGAAGGGAATGATCGTTCTCCGTGTGCCGGTGAGCCCCGGGATTGACGTGGAAGAGGAAGGGATGGAGCGATGAAGCGGTTGGGTTGGCTGGTGGCGATGGCCGTCGCGGCAGCGCTGGCGTGGGCCTTGTGGCCGCGTGCGGCACACCGCGACGCCGCGGGTGCCCGCGAGGCCGCCGCACAGCCGGGCACGCCGGGCGAGGTCCGGGTTTCGACGCAGCCCCCCGCAGATGTGACCGCCGCCGCGCAGGGTCGGCGCGAGGGGCAGCCGGCGACGGGCTCGCCTCCGCTGGCGCAGCCCGCGAGCGACCGCGACGGCTTCATCGAGCTGCGGGTGACCGCCCGCGGAGCGCCGGCCGCCGCGGCCCGCGTGCGCCTCTACTGGCGCGGTCCGGCGGATCGCAACACCGGCCAGACCGAATGGAGGGTCGCCGGAGCGGCGGAAACCGGGCCCGACGGCGTCGCGCGCCTGCCCGCGCGCCCCGGCGTCTACCTCGCCGTGGCGCGGGCGGAGGGGTTCGCCCCGGCGCGGCGCGAGGTGCAACGGCCCGCGGGGGAGCCGGTCACGCGGGCCCTGCTGGCGCTCTCCGCCGGCGCCGCGCTCGAGGGCCGCACGGTGCAGAAGGGCTCCGGCGAGCCGGTGCCGCTCGCGCAGGTGACGCTGACGTATGCGGCGGGCGCCTCCGGGCCCTTCCGCCGCCCGGATGCTCCCGCCGAGGAGCAGGTGCACGCCGTCTCCGATCCCTCCGGCCGCTTCCGCATCGAGGGGCTGGAGCCGGGCGGCTTTCGCGCCACGGCGAAGGCCACGGGCTTCGCCATGGCGGCGGCGCGCGTCGACGTTCCCGCCGATCGGCAGGTGACGCTGGCGCTCTCGCCGGCCGCGTTCATCGAGGGCCGGGTGGTGACGAGCGACGGCGCGCCCGCCGGCGCAGCCGAGGTGGTGGCCACTGGCGGAGAGGACGCCATCACCGGCGTGGCCACGGCGTCGGGAACCTTCTCCCTCGAGGTCTCGCCGCGGACCTGGGCGCTCTCGGCGCGCCAGGGCGGTCAGGCGGGCCGCGCCGACGCCGAGGTGACGGTGGCGGCGGGCGCGACCGCCCGAGGCGTGAAGATCCAGCTCGGGCCGCCCTGCGGAATCCGCGGCACCGTGGTCGCTGCGGGTAGCGGCGAGCCCGTGCCCGGCGCGCAGATCGCGGTCAGCCCGCACGACTCCAACGGCGACTCGGGGCGCGCCGCCAGCGACAGCGCCGGCGCCTTCGCGGTGGAGGGCCTGCCGCCCGGCAGCTACGACGTGGCGGTCTCCGCCGATGGATTCGCGGACGTGTCCCGGCGCGGCGTCACGGTGACCCAGTCGCAAGCGTTTCCCCTTCGCGTGGAGCTGCACCAGAACGGCGCCGTCGAGGGCGTGGTCCGCGACGCCGAGGGGCGGCCGGTGGAGTCGGCGCTGGTCCGCGCATCCGCGGCGCGGTTCGGCGGTCCATTCCTTGCCGCGCCGGCCGAGGCGCGCACCAACGGCGACGGCGCCTATCGGCTCACGGGAGTGGCGGCAGGGCGCGGCTATTTCACCGCCTCCCGCGAGGGCGCGCCGCTGGGGCAGACCGCCGCCGCCGACGTCCCCGAGGGCGGCACCGCGCAGCTCGATTTCCAGCTCCGGGAAGAAGGCGTGATCTCCGGGCGCGTCCTGCGCAAGGACGGCTCACCGGCCCCGCCCGACACCACCGTGCGGGCGCTGCCGGCCGACAGCCGCGGCATGCGGCCGGAGTGGGGCGCGCTGCCGGTGGATGCGAGCGGCGCCTACCGCGCGTCGTTGCCCGCCGGCGAATACGCCCTGGCGGCGCAGCCCCCGCGCTCGGGCGGCTTCTTGCGCAACCGGACGATGGTGACGGTCAACGCGGGGAGCACCACCAACCAGGACCTCGTCTATCCCGACCCTGCCGCCGGCGGCACCGGCTTCTCGGGCATGGTGCTGGAGCCCGACGGGACTCCTTCGCCCGACGCAACCGTGCGCGGCAGCGGCACCGGGCGTTTCGGCATGCTCTTCTTCGCCGGCACGGACGAGAACGGGCAGTTCGACACCGGCAGGCCCCGCAACGACCTGCCCGACGGCTTCGAGGTCCTGGCCGCGAACGGCGGCCGCACCGCGCGCGCGCAGGTGGGGCCGGGACAGGAGTCGGTCAACATCCAGCTCCAGCCCGGCGCCACGTTGCGGGGCCACCTCGCCGGCGGAGCGGTGGACAGCTTCCAGGTGGCCATCAACGCTCCGCAGCTTCCCTACAACCAGCAGCTCTGGTTCACCGGCGACCGCTTCGAGGTGCGCGACGTCGCCGGCACGCTCGTGCACGTGGTGGTCACCACCAGCGACGCGCGCTCCGCCGCGGTGGACGTGACGCTCGCGCCGGGCGGCGTGCAGGAGGTGGAGGTGCCGCTGCAGCCGCTCGCCACTGCCACCGGCCGCGTGGTCGACGCCGTCACCGGGAAGCCGCTCGCCGACGTCGCGCTCCTCGCCGACCAGGGCGTCTTCCGCAACCGGCAGGACTTCTCCGGCGCCGACGGCCGCTTCCACCTCCAGGTGCCCGCGGGCGACCACGACCTGCGCGGCTTCTTGCGCGGGTATCAGGCGCTGAGCCGCGCCTTCAGCGCGGAGGCCGGGTTGCCGGTGGACCTGGGCGACGTCCCCATGCGCCCGTTCACGACTTCGCCTTGAGCACCCGGTCGAAGACCGCGTCCACGTGGCGCAGCTCGCGGTCGAGGTCGAAGCACGCGCGCAGCTCGTCGGCGCCGAGGAGCGCCTTTACCTCGGGATCCTGCGCCAGGAGTTCGCGGAAATCCTTGTTCTCGTCCCACACCTTCATCGCGTTGCGCTGCACCACCACGTAGGCCGCCTGCCGCTCCATGCCCTTGTCGATCAGCTTGAGCAGCACCGGCTGCGAGAAGACCAGGCCGCGGGTGGACTCCAGGTTCTCCCGCATGCGCCCGGGATAGACGCGCAGCCCCGAGACCAGCCCGGCGAAGCGGTGAAGCATGAAGTCCAGCGTCACCGTCGCGTCCGGGCCGATGACCCGCTCCACGCTGCTGTGCGAGATGTCGCGCTCGTGCCAGAGCGCCACGTCCTCCATGGCGCTCAGCGCATAGCCGCGCAGCAGGCGCGAAAGCCCGCTCAGGTTCTCGCTGAGGATGGGATTGCGCTTGTGCGGCATGGCGGAGGAGCCCTTCTGCCCCTTCCCGAACGGCTCTTCCGCCTCGCACACCTCGGTGCGCTGCAGGTGGCGGATCTCCACGGCGAACTTCTCGATCGACGCGCCTGCGAGCGCCAGCGCGCTGAAGTACTCGGCATGTCGATCGCGCTGCACGATCTGCGTGGAGGCGGGCGCCGGCGAAAGCCCCAGCCCGGCCATCGCGCGCTCCTCGATGGCCGGGGAGAGGTGCGCGAAGGTCCCCACCGCGCCGGAGAGCTTGCCCACCGCGATGACCTGCCGCGCGTGGATCAGGCGCGCGCGCGCCCGGGAGAGCTCGTCGGCCCAGACGATCAGCTTCCAGCCGAAGGTGGTCGGCTCCGCGTGGATGCCGTGCGAGCGGCCGATGCAGGGCGTGCGCTTGTGCTCGATCGCGCGCTGCACCACCGCCTCCCGCGCCTTGTCCACCCCGGCGACGAGCAGGTCGGCGGCATCGCGCAGCAGCAGGGCGAGCGAGGTGTCGAGCACGTCGCTCGACGTCATCCCGACGTGCAGGTGCCGCGCGGCGGGACCGATGCGCTCCTCCATGAAGGTGAGGAAGGCGATGACGTCGTGGCGGGTGGTCTTCTCGATTTCGTCGATCCGTGCCGCGTCCTCTGCGCTGAAGCTTCCGCCCTTCGCGGCGCACTCTTCGATGGCGGCCCTGGGCACGAGGCCGGCGTCCGCCATCGCCTTGCCGGCGGCAAGCTCCACCTGGAGCCAGGTCTGGTAGCGCCGCTCGGGAGTCCAGAGCGCGGCCATCTCGGGTCGGCTGTAGCGGGGAATCATGGCGCGGGTGTGTACACCGCTACGCGAAGAGCGCCAACTGCCGCGCCTTGCGCTGTGGAATCCCTCCCGCCGGCTCGATGCTGAGCGGCTCCAGCGCTTCCGCCTGCGAGCCCATCCAGACCCGGGTGTGGGCCCCGGCGCGGGCGAGCACGGCCTCGGCCGCCGCGAGCGCGTGGGCAGGCGTGTTGTTGTGCTCGGAGAGGTGCGCGAGGACCAGGTGGCGCAGCCCCGGGTGCAGCACCTGCGAGAGCAGGCCTGCGCCCTGCGCGTTGGAGAGATGCCCCCGCTCGCCGCGGATGCGCTGCTTGAGCGACCAGGGATAGGGCCCTTCCAGGAGCATGCGCACGTCGTGGTTCATCTCCAGCACCAGCGCGTCGAGGCCCTGGAGCGCGCGCACCAGCCTTGCCGGCACGGTGCCGAGGTCGGTGACGACGGCAGCCCGCCCGGCGCCGTCGTCGAAGACGTACGCCACCGGCTCGAACGCGTCGTGCGGGAGCGCCACCGGCGTCACCGTGAGCGCGCCGAGCCGCACCGGGACGCCGGCGCGGACGGCGCAGCGGAGCTCTTCGGGCGGAGGGTCGCGCAGCGCGCCCATGGTGCCCCGGGTTGCGTGCACGCGCACTCCCAGCCTGCGCCCGAGGATCCCCGCCGCGCCCGAGTGATCGGCGTGCTCGTGGGTGAGGAAGACGTCGGTGAGGTCGCGCACGTCGAGGCCGTTGTCGCGGCAGCGCCGCGCCGTCTCCCGCAGCGGCAATCCTGCGTCCACCAGGATGCGCGTCGCGCCCGCGTCCACCCACAAGGAGTTGCCTCCGCTGCCGCTGGCGAGGACGCACAGGCGCACTGAACGCATGTACCAGCAGCGCTTGCCCGCCCGCAAGCCCCCGGAGTTTCTTTCCGGCGACGGCGCGCTGTGCTACACAGCGCGCCATGCCGCGCACGAAAAAGTCCATCAAGAACCGCAGCAAGGTGAAGAAGCAGGCGCTGAAGCGCAAGCGTCTCCGCCGCAACAAGGGCCTGCGCCGCGGAATGCGCGCGAGGTAGCGCCACCCTCCTAGCGGATGGTCATGCGCAGCCCGTAGCGGGGCCGCAGGGTGATGCTGGGCTCCAGCTCCACGCGATGACCCGGCACGAGATCCGGCCGCACCCTCTGCGCCAGCGTCGCCAGCAGAAGCTCCGACTCCATGCTGGCAAAGCCGTTCCCGATGCACATGCGCGGCCCGCCGCCGAAGGGGAAGTACGCGCCCCGCGGCGGCTCCTGCGCGAACCGCTGCGGATCGAAGCCCTCCGGATCGTCCCACAGCGCCGGATGCCGATGCACGACGTAGGGAGAGACGAAGAGGATCGATCCCGCCGGGATCCGGTAGCCGCCGATCTCGTCCGGGCCGATCACCGAGCGGCCGATGATCCACGCCGGCGGGTACAGCCGCATGCTCTCCTGGAGGATGCGGCGGGTCAGCGTGAGCCGCGGCAGGTCCGCGAGAGTCGGGCTCCGGCCCCCGAGCACCAGCGCCAGCTCCGCGCGCAGGTCGCGAAAGGTGGCCGGGTAGCGCGAGAGCAGGAGCCAGGTGAAGGTGAGCGCGTTGGCCGTGGTCTCGTGGCCGGCCAGGAAGATGGTCATCGCCTCGTCGCGAAGCTGCCGGTCGTCCATCGACTCGCCGGTGTCCTCGTCGCGCGACTCCATCAGCATCGAGAGCAGGTCGCCGCGGTCTCCGGGGTTGCGCCGCCGCTCGGCGATGATTCGCAGCACCACCTGGTCCAGCGTGGCCAGCGCGCGGCGGAAGCGCCGGTTCTCGAAGCCGGGCACCGAGGGAGGCAGGTGCAGAACGCGGCTGGCCCGCTTGTTGGCGATGGAGAGCAGGAAGTGGAGCGCGGCCCCCACCTCGGACGCGGCGTCGCTGGGGTCGTAGGCGAGCAGCGTCTCGCCCACGATGCGCAGGGTGAGCCGCATCATCTCCTGGTGCATGTCCACGTCGGCGCCGCGCCGCGCCTCCAGCGAAGCCGCTGCCTCCTCCGCGGCGCGGACCATGGCGCCTGCGAATCCCGCGATGCGCTGGCGGTGGAAGGCGGGCTGGGCGATGCGGCGCTGCCGCTTCCAGAACTCGCCCTCGCTGGTGAGCAGGCCGTTGCCGAGCACGTAGCGCAGGTTGCGGTAGCCGCGGGTCCTCTTTCCGTAGTTCTTGTTGTTCTCGGCGAGCACGTGGTTCACGCCCGCGGGCGAGCTGACCAGGTGGCCGACCATGGGCCCGAAACGGAAGCGGACCACGTCGCCGTAGGCGTGGAACGCCTCGAGGAACATGCGGATCGGGTCGCGCCGGACCTCGGGCAGGCTGCCGAGGAGCAGGTGCCCGCGCGGCCCCGGCGCCCGGCTGGGGATCGGCCGCCCGTCGATGTCCGCTGCGCTGATCACCGCCTGCTCTCCTGATTCCTCGCCGCGCATGCGCCGCTGCGCGGTCAGCCGCGGCCGGTATGCCCGAACCCGCCCGTGCCGCGGCCGCTCTCGGGCAGCGAAGTGGATTCCACCAGCTCGGCCCGGGCCACCGACGCAATCACCAACTGCGCGATGCGGTCGCCCCGCTGCAGCGCCACCGGCTTCTGACCGAGGTTGGCGAGGATCACGCCCACCTCGCCGCGGTAGTCGCTGTCGATGGTGCCGGGGCTGTTCAGGCAGGTGACGCCGTCGCGCAGCGCCAGGCCGGAGCGCGGGCGCACCTGGCCTTCGTACCCCTCGGGGATGGCGATGGAGATGCCGGTCGGCACCAGCGCGCGCTCGCCGGGCGCAAGCGTGACTGCGACGTCCGCGCGCAGGTCGAGGCCGGCTGCGCCGGCTGTGGCGTAAGAGGGCAGGGGGAGCGGCTCGCCTCGGGGCGGCGAGACGCGGGTCACGTCGATGCGGGCGGGCATGCGCGGCGCATCCTACAACGCGGCCCCGGCTCCGGCCTTCCCGCCTCCGGCGCCGCCGCGACGAATCGACCCGGGGATCTGGCCCACTTCCGTCCAGATCGGTAGAGTACGGCCCCCGCGACCCCAGGAGGGCTGTCCATGGCAGACAACGGCGGCGAGCGCATCGTCAAGGTCCCTGCGCAGTTCGCGAAGCAGGCGCACATCGGCAGCATGGAGAAGTACCGCGCGCTGTACGATCGCTCCATCAAGGACCCCGACAAGTTCTGGGCCGAGCAGGCGGAGCGGATCACCTGGTCGAAGAAGTGGAACGCCGTCTCCAACTGGGACTTCAAGACCGCGAAGATCGAGTGGTACGCGGGCGGCAAGCTCAACGCCTCGGTCAACTGCCTCGACCGGCACCTCAAGGGCCCGCGCCGCAACAAGGCCGCGCTGGTCTGGGAGGGCGACTCGCCCGACGAGTCGCGCACGCTCACCTATTTCGACGTCTACCGCGAGACCTGCAAGTTCGCCAACGCGCTCAGGAAGCTGGGCGTCAAGAAGGGCGACCGCGTCACCATCTACCTGCCCATGGTGCCGGAGCTGGCCATCTCCATGCTCGCCTGCGCGCGCATCGGCGCCATCCATAGCGTGGTCTTCGGCGGGTTCTCCGCCGAGTCGCTGAAGAACCGCATCCAGGACTGCAACAGCGACATCGTCATCACCGCCGACGGCGGCTATCGCGGCGGGCGCATCGTGCCGCTCAAGCAGACCACCGACGAGGCGCTCAAGGAGTGCCCCGGCGTGAAGACGGTGGTGGTGTTGAAGCGCACCGGCAAGGACGTCGCCATGGTGCAGGGCCGCGACCGCTACTGGCACGACGTGGTCCGCGGCCTGCCCCAGGAGTGCGAGCCGGAGCAGATGGACGCCGAGGACCCGCTCTTCATCCTCTACACCTCCGGCTCCACCGGAAAGCCCAAGGGCGTGCTGCACACCACCGCCGGGTACATGGTCTACACCTCGCTCACCCACGAGCTCATCTTCGACCTGCGCGAGGAGGACACGTTCTGGTGCACCGCCGACTGCGGCTGGGTCACCGGCCACAGCTACGTGGTCTACGGGCCGCTCGCCAACGGCGCGACCAGCGTGATGTTCGAGGGCGTCCCGCAGTATCCCGACTGGGGCCGCTTCTGGGACGTGGTCGACAAGTACGGCGTGACCATCCTCTACACCGCCCCCACCGCCATCCGCGCCATCGCCCGCGAGGGCGAGGCGCCGGTGAAGGCGCGCAGCCGCAAGAGCCTGCGCCTGCTCGGGACGGTGGGCGAGCCCATCAACCCCGAGGTCTGGCTCTGGTACCACAAGGTGGTGGGAGACGGCCGTTGCCCCATCGTCGACACCTGGTGGCAGACCGAGACCGGCGGCATCCTGATCACCCCGCTGCCCGGCGCCATCGACCAGAAGCCGGGCTCGGCGACGCTGCCCTTCTTCGGGGTGGAGCCCATCGTGGTGGACGACCAGGGCAAGGTGCTGGAGGGGGCCTGCACCGGCAACCTGTGCATCGGACGCCCCTGGCCCGGCATCATGCGCACCGTCTACGGAGACCCGGACCGCTTCCGCAAGACGTACTTCACCACCTTCCCCGGCCGCTACTTCACCGGCGACGGCTGCCGCCGCGACGAGGACGGCTACTACTGGATCACCGGCCGCGTGGACGACGTCATCAACGTCAGCGGCCACCGGCTCGGCACCGCCGAGGTGGAGAGCGCGCTGGTGTCGCACCACGCCGTGGCCGAGGCCGCCGTGGTGGGCTTCCCCCACGACATCAAGGGCCAGGGCATCTACGCCTACGTGACGCTGAAGCAGGGCACCGACCCCAGCGACTCGCTGCGCACCGAGCTGGTGCAGCACGTGCGCAAGGGCATCGGCCCGTTGGCCCAGCCCGACGTCATCCACTGGGCGCCTGGCCTGCCCAAGACCCGCTCGGGCAAGATCATGCGCCGCATCCTGCGCAAGATCGCCGCCGACGAGTTCGACACCCTGGGCGACACTTCCACGCTGGCCGATCCCTCGGTGGTGGACGTGCTGGTGAGGGAAAAGAAGGCGCGCGAAGGCAAGTAGGCGGGCTATTTCGAGTCGGCGGTCGCCGCGATGGCGTCGGCCGCCTTCTGCTGCTCGCGCTCCAGCGTCCTGGCCCGCTCGCGCACGCTGTCGAGCTGGCGCCGGGGCGCGGAGTGCGCGGCCCGGTCGCTTCCCGTCGTGCCGGTGAGCGCGGTGCGCACGGCGAAGGCCGCCGCCGCCAGTCCGAGGACCACCGCCAGGATCTTCGCCAGGTTCACGAGTGGATGCTCGCATCCCTCCCGGCCGTCCCACAAGTGGTACGCCGCCCCACATCCCGGGTAGGCTGGCGGTTTCTCGGGCGTCGCTCTGCGGCGGAGGTCCACACACATGCGGCTCGCTGTGACGGCAGCAGTCATCGTGGCGGCTTGCGGGGGCTCGGGCGGCGGCACCACTGCCACCGCCTGCAACATCACGCTCTCGGGGGGCTCGACCGGCAGCTTCGGCTGTACCAGCTTCCAGTCCGGATTCCAGAGCTCGAACAACTTCACGCAGGTGAGCAGCGGAATCGCGGGCCTCGCGGGCAGCAGCATCAGCATCAACGTCGCCGGGCCGCTGCACGCCGGCACCTTCACCGACGCCGACGGCACCACCAAGGCGACCATGAGCGTGGGCAACGCCGGCAAGGTCTGGACGCTGGAAGTGGCGCGGGCCGGCGGCACCGATCACGGCACCTTCGCGCTGCACGTCGAGCAGGTGAGCACCACCACCGTCACCAACGTCGGCACCGGGTACGCCATCCACGGCAACCTGGACGCGACGCTGACGCCGCTCTCGGGCACCACCGACAACCTCGCGCTGCACTGGGACTTCTGACCCGCCGCTCCCCGGCCGGCTCGCGCGCGCCCGGTTTCCCGGTCGCGCGCGCCGGTCGCGACTACGCCTTGGGCGCGGCGGCGTGCTGCTTGCCGTCTCCGCCCTGCTGCTCGGCCAGCGCTTCCTTGCGCGAGAGCCGGATCTTCCCGGAGCGGTCCACCGAGACCACCTTCACCAGCACCTCGTCGCCTTCCTTGAGCACGTCCTCGACCTTCTTCACCCGCGAGCTGGCCAGGTCGGAGATGTGCACGAGGCCGTCGGTGCCGGGGAAGATCTCCACGAACGCCCCGAACTCCATGATCCGGCGCACGGTGCCGAGATAGGTCTTGCCCACCTCCGCCTCCTGCGTCAGCGCGCGGATCATCTTGATGGCCTGCTCCACGCCCTCGCTGTTGGGCGAGGCGATGGCCACCTGCCCGTCGTCCTCGATGTCGATGGAGGCGCCGGTCCGCGCGATGATGTCCTTGATCACCTTGCCTCCCGGCCCGATGACGTCCTTGATGCGCGAGACCGGGATGCGGATGGTGGTGATCTTCGGCGCGTACTTGCTGATGTCTGCCCGCGGCTTGTCGATGGCCTTGGCCATCTCCGCGAGGATGTGGATGCGGCCCTCGCGCGCCTGCACCAGCGCGTCGGTGAGGATCTGCTTGGAGACGCCGGTGATCTTGATGTCCATCTGGATGGAGGTGATGCCCCGGGCTGTTCCGCAGACCTTGAAGTCCATGTCGCCCAGGTGGTCCTCGTCGCCGAGGATGTCGGAGAGGATGGCGATCTTCTCCTCCTCCTTGATCAACCCCATGGCGATGCCCGCCACCGGCGCGGCGATGGGCACGCCCGCGTCCATCAGGCTGAGGCAGCCGCCGCAGACCGTGGCCATGGAGCTGGAGCCGTTCGACTCGAGGATGTCCGAGACCACCCGGATGGTGTAGGGGAACTTGTCGTCGGCCGGCAGCACCGCCCGCAGCGCGCGCTCCGCCAGCATGCCGTGGCCGATCTCGCGCCGGCCCGCGCCGCGCAGCGGCTTCACCTCGCCCACCGAGTAGGGCGGGAAGTTGTAGTGGAGCATGAACTTGCGGAAGGACTGGCCCTTGAGGCTCTCCATCCGCTGCTCGTCGTCGGCGGTGCCGAGGGTGGTGGTGACGAGGCCCTGCGTCTCGCCGCGGGTGAAGAGCGCCGATCCGTGCGCGCGCGGCAGGAGGCCCACCTCCGACGAGATCTTGCGGATGGTCCTGGTGTCGCGGCCTCCGATGCGCTTGCCGTCGTGCGTGATCATCCGGCGCATGTACTCGTACTTGAGGTCCTCGAGCGCCGTCTTGACGTCCTTCTCCTTGCCGAAGAAGGGCTGCCCCTCGGCGCAGAGCTGCGCCACCACGTCCTTCTTGATCTGCGAGAGCTGCCCGTAGCGCTCGTGCTTGTCGTGCAGCTCGTAGGCGCCCCGCACCCTCTCGTAAGCGACCTCGCGCACCCGGGCGGCGACGCCCTCGGCGAGCGGCACCTTCTCGAAGCTGCGCTTCTGCGCGTCCATCGCCTTGGCCAGCGTCTCCTGCGCCGCGAGCAGCGGCTCGATGGCGCGCTGGCCGAAGAGCAGGGCCTCGATCATGTCGGACTCGGTCACCTCCTTGCCGCCGCCCTCGACCATGAAGATGGACTCGCGGTTCGCTGCCATGATCACGTCGATGTCCGACTGCGCCCGCTCGTCCTCGCTCGGGTTGGCGATGAGCTGCCCGCCCACCCGGCCGACGCGCACGCCGGCGAACTGGAAGGGGAAGGGAATGTCGCTGACCGCGATGGCGAACGAGGCGCCGGTCAGCGCCAGCACGTCGGTGTCGTGCCCCGGATCAGCCGAGAAGACGGTGGCGATCACCTGGGTGTCGTTCTGGTAGCCTTCGGGAAAGAGGGGGCGCAGGGAGCGGTCGATGAGCCGCGAGATCAGAGTCTCGCGCTCGGTGAGCCGGCCCTCGCGGCGGAAGAAGCTGCCGGGGATGCGGCCGGCCGCGGAGAGGCGCTCCTGGTAGTCCACGGTGAGGGGAAAGAAGTCGAGCCCGGGCTTGGGCTCCTTTGCCGAAACTGCCGTCACCAGCACCATGCTGTCGCCGCTGCGCATCACCACCGAGCCGTCGGCCTGCTTCGCCAGCCTGCCGGTGTCGATGGAGATGGTCTGGCTGCCGACCTGGGCCGTGACCGTCATTGCTTCTGCCATTGTGCAACGTCCTTTCGCGCGGGCCCCGCCCGCGCTTGTCTTCTGCCTGGTTTGTCGGGGGTCGGATCCGGAGACCGTATGGATCCTGATCGCACGCGCGAACGCAGGTTTCGCGCTTCCGATGAGGGTCCGGGCGGTTCCCGGGTTCGACCCGTCCTGTGAAACAAGCAGGGGGCATCTTTCGATGCCCCCTGCGGAAAAATCCCCTACTTCCGGATGCCGAGCCCGTCGATCAGCTTGCGATAGCGGCTCGCATCCCTGGTCTTGAGGTAGTCGAGCAGGCGGCGCCGCTGGCCGACCAGCTTGAGCAGGCCGCGGCGGGAGTGGTGGTCCTTCTTGTGCGTCTTGAAGTGCTCGGTCAGGTAGTGGATCCGCTCGGTGAGCAGGGCCACCTGGACCTCAGGCGAGCCGGTATCGCGCTCGTGCGTGCGAAACTTCTCCACGACGGAGGGCTTGCGGTTCTCGTAGTGCAAGGGGCCTTGAGACATCGTTCCAGTTCCTTCGTTCCCCCCGGCCCTGCGCCGGCCACGGCGGCAAGGCGAGCAGGCGCTTCCCTCGGGGCAGGATTGCCCCGAGGGCGCGGGAACTTACAGGCCGGACGGCACGAGGTCAAGGAAGAGAGCACCGCCGGTGCCCACATCTGACCGGACGGCGCGCCCGGCCGCGGGGCTAACGGAACAGCGCGAGGCTCTTCTTGAACGTCTCGGCCACTCCCCAGAAGAGCGGGATGCCGACGATGAGCCAGGCGATGGCGAGCTGAGCGGGCGAGGTCTTTGCGGTCGCGGAGGTGGTGGTCATGGGATCTCCTTAGTTGGTGGCGAGGCGGGTTCCGCCGGAAGGCACTTCCTGCCGGGCGCGCTGGTGATAGCGCTCGTGCACCGGGGTCACCGCCAGGTTGCAGACGAGGCCGACGATGAGGAACCCGACCAGGATGTACATGGTGAAGTTGTACGAGTCCGCCAGCGCCACTCCGTGCGCCAGCTGGTAGTCGCGCATGAAGTTGATCAGCAGCGGTCCCACGATTCCCGCCGCGGACCAGGCGGTGAGCAGGCGGCCGTGGATGGCGCCCACCTGGAGCGTGCCGAACAGGTCCTTGAGGTACGCGGGCACGGTGGAGAAGCCGCCGCCGTACATGGAGATGATCACGCAGACGAAGAGAACGAAGAGCGGCACGCTGTGCATCTTCGCCGCGGTGGGCACCAGCGCGTAGAGGATGCCGCCGAGGATGAAGTAGACGTTGTAGGTGGTCTTGCGGCCCAGCTTGTCGCTGAAGGTGGACCAGAAGAAGCGGCCGCCCATGTTGAAGAGCGAGAGCAGGCCGACGAAGCCTGCCGCCGCGGCCACCGAGACGCCCAGCGTCTGCTGGATGATGGGCGAGGCGGTCTGCAGCACGCCGATGCCGGCGCTGACGTTGAGGAAGAGCACCGCCCAGAGCAGCCAGAACTGCCGGGTCTTGATCGCGTCGGCCGCCGTGACGTTGGCGCTGGTGATGAGCTTCTGCTGGCCTGCGGGCTTGGGCTGCCAGCCCGCCGGCTTCCAGCCGGGCTGCGGCACGCGGACGGTGAAGACGCCGAACATCATCACGATGAAGTAGATGACGCCCATCGCCACCATGGTCTGGCCGACGCCGGTGGTGGTGGGTCCGGCGAAGAACTTCATCAGATTGACGGCCAGGGGCGAGCCGATCATCGCGCCGCCGCCGAAGCCCATGATGGCCATGCCGGTGGCCATTCCCGGGCGGTCGGGGAACCAGGTGATCAGCGTCTTGACCGGGGAGATGTAGCCGATGCCAAGGCCGATGCCGCCGAGCACGCCGTAGCCGAGCACCAGCAGGGAGAAGACGTGCAGCTTGACGCCGAGGGCGGCGACGAAGAACCCGCCGCAGAAGCAGCACGCCGCGGCGAACATGGCCTTGCGCGGGCCCACCCGCTCGAGCCAGGTGCCGAAGACGGCAGCGGCGAGGCCGAGGAAGACGATGGCCACGCCGAAGATGATCGCCATGGAGGTCAGCTTCCAGTCGTCTGCCACCGGCTTGCTCACGCCCAGCACCTTGGTGAGCGGGATGTTGAAGACGGAGAATCCGTACACCTGGCCGATGCAGAGATGGATGGCGAGCGCTGCGGGCGGGACCAGCCAGCGGCTGTAGCCGGGCCCCGCGACGGTGTGTTCCCGATCGAAAATGCTCATGGCTTCTGCTCCGGTGAGAGGGTGATGACGACGGACTTCGAGGCGGGGGTGTTGCTGGTGTGGGCGACGTGGCGTGCGGGGACGAGAGGATTCGCTTCCGGGAAATAGGTGCAGGCGCAGCCGCGCGGGATGTCGTAGGCGAGCGCGACGAAGCGGCGGACCGTGCGGGTCTCGCCCTGGAAGTGGCTGGTGATGTCCACCGTCTGCCCGTCGGCGAGGCCCAGCTCGCGCAGGTCTTCGCGGTTGACCAGCACCACCCGGCGGTCGCCCTTGAGCCCGCGGTAGCGGTCGTCGAGGCCGTAGATGGTGGTGTTGTACTGGTCGTGGCTGCGCACCGTCATCATCAGCAATTCGCCCCTGCGCAGCTCGTGCCGGGGGAGCGGGTGGACGGTGAACTTCGCCTTGCCCGTGGCGGTGGTGAACCGCCCCTCGCGCGGGCCGTTGGGCAGGTAGAACCCGCCCGGCTCGCGCACGCGCTGGTTGTAGTTCTCGGTTCCCGGCACCACCCTGGCGATGAGGTCGCGGATGCGGTCGTAGTCCTCGACCAGCCAGCTCCACTGCACCTTGCTCTTCGTCCCCAGCGTCGCCTTCGCCAGCCGCGCCACGATCTCCGGCTCGGAGATGAGATGTTCGCTCGCCGGCTTCATGTTGCCGCGCGACATCTGCACCACGCCCATGGAGTTCTCGGTGGTGACGAACTGGCCGCGGTCGGCCTCGGTGCGGCCGAGGCAGGGAAGGATCAACGCCGTGCCGCCCACCACCAGGTGTCCGCGGTTGAGCTTGGTCGACACGTGCGCGGTGAGCTGCGTCCGCCGCAGCGCCGCCGCGGTGTATTCGGTGTCCGGAGTGGCGGAGAGGAAGTTGCCGCCCATGGCGAAGAACACCTTGGCGCGGCCTGCGTGCAGCGCGTGGATGGCGTTCACCGCGTCGTAGCCGTGGGCGCGCGGTGCGCGGATGCCGGTGGCCTTCTCCAGCGCGTCGAGGAAGGCCGGCTTGGGCCGCTCCCAGATGCCCATGGTGCGGTCGCCCTGCACGTTGCTGTGGCCGCGGACGGGACAGACGCCCGCGCCCGGCTTGCCCAGGCTGCCGCGGAGCAGCAGCACGTTCACCACCTCGCGGACGTTGTCCACCGCGTTCTGGTGCTGGGTGAGGCCCATCGCCCAGCAGAAGACGATGCGCTCGTTCTCGATGAAGAGCTTCGCCGCCTCGCGGATCTGCCGCTCGGAGATACCGCTCACGCGCTCGATGTCGGCCCAGGCCACCTTCGTCAGGTGCTCGGTATAGGCGAGGAAGTTCTCGGTGCGGTCGCGCACGAACCTCTCGTCCACCGCTCCCGCCTGGAGGATGGCCTTGCCGATGCCCTGGAGCAGCGCGACGTCGCCGTTGACCTTGACCTGGAGGAACAACTCGGCGAGCGGAGTGGCGCGCTCGAGCGGGTGCTGCGGATGCTTGAAGGAGACGAGGCCCGTCTCCGGGAGCGGGTTGATGCTGACGATCCGCGCCCCCTTGCGTCTGGCCGCCTGCAGCGCGGAGAGCATGCGGGGGTGGTTGGTGCCGGGGTTCTGGCCGGCCACCACGATCACCTGCGCCTTCTCGAAGTCGTCGAGCCTGACCGTGCCCTTGCCGATGCCGATGGTCTCGGAGAGCCCGCTGCCGCTCGACTCGTGGCACATGTTCGAGCAGTCGGGCAGGTTGTTGGTGCCGAACTCGCGGACGAAGAGCTGGTAGAGGAACGCGGTCTCGTTGCTGGTGCGCCCGGAGGTGTAGAAGACGGCCTCGTCGGGGCTGGCCAGCGCGTTCAGCTCCCTGCCGATGAGCGCGAAGGCCTCGTCCCAGCCCAGCGGCTCGTAGTGCGTGGCGCCCGGCCTCAACACCATGGGATGGGTGAGGCGCCCCTGCTTGCCCAGCCAGAGGTCGCTCTGCTTCGACAGCTCGGCCACGCTGTAGCGGGCGAAGAACGCGGGGGTGACGCGTTCCTTCGTGCCTTCCTCTGCCACCGCCTTGGCGCCGTTCTCGCAGAACTCGAACGAGGTGCGGCCGTGATCCGGGTCGGGCCACGCGCAACCCGGGCAGTCGAAGCCCTCGACCTGGTTGAGCTTGAGGAGCAGCCGCGTGCCGCGGACCAGCCCTGCCTCTCCCAGGGCGCGCCGCATTGCGGAGACCACCGCGGGCATTCCACCGGCGACGGTGGCTGCCGCGCCGCGTTGGAGCGGGACCGGGTCCTCCGGAGGCTGGGCGCGGACGCCGCGCGGATCTGCCAGCTCCCTCGCTGCGGTCTTTTCGAGCGCGACAGAAAGCTGCGGCTCCAGGCTCTCCGCCATGGCATCCTCCGGCTGGACCGATTGGATGCATATCACGATCGTTTGGTTCCCAAGCAATCGCCCCCATGCCTGGGTTCCAGATCGAACGGGTGCCGGCGCGTGACCGGCTCGGCAGCGACGCGGTACGCCGTCGAAAAAACGAGCCGGGTTCCGGGAGTCTGCGCGCTTCAGGCGCCCGCAGTGAGGGCGTGATGCTCCGCGGCTTCCCGCTCGTGGGGCGCAGGCGCTGCGGCCTCGTCCAGCTCGAACCAGAAGACCGCGCCGCCGCCGCGGGATCCGGCGTGGACGCCGAGAGTGCCGCCGTGCGACTCCACCAGCCGCTTGACGGTGGCGAGCCCGAGGCCGATGCCGGGCGCGCCGGTGTTGGGGCCGCGCACGTACGGCTCGAAGATGCGCGAGCCCAGCGAGGCAGGGATGCCGGGCCCGGTGTCCTCCACCTCGAAGAGCACGCGCCCGCGGCGGCGGCGGACGCGCAGCGACACCTTGCGGACCGGCGAGTCGCCCAGGTACTTGATGGCGTTGCGGAGCAGGTTGCCGAGAACGCTGAGGAGCACGCCGGGGCTGCAGGCCACCGTGCAGTCCGCCACCTCGTCCACGCTCAGGTCCGCCGACTGCTGCGCGGCGAATGGCTTCAACTCGTCGAGCAGCCCCGCCGTGACCGGCACCACGGTGCTGCGCGCTCCCGGCTCGGCCCGCGCGCCCGCCCGGGCGAACTCGAGGAGCCCGTCGACGATGCCGCGGACCCGCGCGAGGCTGGCCTTGGCGCGCCCGAGGGCCTCCTCCGCGTGCTCCGGCGCGCGCTCCACCACCGAGAGCGCCATGCTCACGGCGGAGAGCGGGCTCAGCACGTCGTGCGCCACCCTGCTGGCGAACTGCTCCAGCTCCTCCGCCTTGCGCTCCGCCAGCCGGTGATGCTCGGCCTGCACCTGGTGCGCCTGCCGCACCACCCGCAGCGCCAGGAAGGCGGCGCCGATGGCCAGCACCGCGCAGACCAGGTCCAGCTCCCAGGCGATGCGCCGCCCCTTCAATCGCGCCGCTTCGATGCGCCGCGCCGCCTGCTCGGCGTCGCGCGCGTTGTACTCGACCAGCTCGCGCGCGGCGGCGCCGGCCATGTCGGCCGCGGGGCGCACCTCGGCGTCCACCGTCACCTGGGCCTTGGCGGGCTTGCCACCGCGGGCCTGCTCCAGCGCGCGCTCCGCCGCCTCGTCGAAGGCGCGGATGCTGCTGTGCAAGCGGGCAAAGAGGGCCGCCTCCTCCTGGGAAGTGGGCAGCTCCAGGGCACGCCCCAGCAGCTCGTCCACCCGCTTTCGCGACTCCGCGATCTCCGCGATCGAGTCCGCGTGTCCCGCGACGCCGCGGATGACGCGCGCCTCCAGCTCGCGCAGCTCGGTGCGCAGGTCGCTGATCACCTGCACGCCGGGCGCCGCGTCGCGGGAGATGAGCAGTGTGTCCGCGTCGATGCCCTCGGCCTGGAACTGCACCCAGAACGTGGAGCCGACAAACGCGGCCACCACCGCGAGAAATGCCACCACCAGTGCGCGCGTCGAGGTTGCCATGGTCGAAAAACAAACTTCCCCTCGCACTCCATCCCACTGCGCGTGACTTTCACCGGACGATCCGGCCCGCGCATCGGGCTTCAGTCCCGGCTCGCCTGTTCCTTCTTCAACGGAACGAGCTGTGCGTAGCCCGCATAGCGCTCGTCGATGTGGCGGACGTAGTCCACCGGCTCGCTGCCGCGACAGTAGCCGAAGCGGGTGCGGCTGGCGATCCGCCGGTCGGAGAGCAGGAGCAGATACGGTGCGACCTCGCGCCAGCGGGTCGCGTCCTTCCTCTCCCTGCGCGCGAGCAGGCGGGCGTCGTCCACGTGTCCGAAGCCGGTGTTGTACGCCGCGAGCGCGAAGCGGTAGCGCTCCACCGGATCGGGCACGTCACCGTAATGCCCGCAAAGCTGCTGCATGTAGACGACTCCGCCGCGGATCGACTGCTCCGGATCGCGGGGATTGCGGATGCCGAGCCCGCGCGCGGTGGCGGGCATGATCTGGAAGAGGCCCTGTGCGCCGGCCCAGCTCCGGCGCGAGGGATCGAAGCGGCTCTCCTGGTAGACCTGGGCGGCTACCAGGCGCCAGTCGAATCCGTGCTCGCCTGCGTGCTTGCGCAACAGCGCGTCCCAGGGAGAGAGCGTGCCCGTCTCGGAGGCGTAGAGCTCGTCCCTGCGCTCCTTGCGGAAGGACCGCTCGGCCTCGAAGTACTTGTTCTTCAGCACGTTGAAGTCGGGCTTGCGGCGCAGCTCTCGGAAGAGGCCGTCCACCACCCTGCGCAGCGCCACGTCGCCGGGCCGGACCGCCCAGGCCAGGTCGCGGCCGGCGCCGAGCGCGGGGCCCACGACCAGGTTGTTCCAGTAGCCGGTGTGGATGCCCGCGAGCAGCTCGTCGGCCACGGTGTAGGCGATCGCGCCAGTGGAGACGGACTCGAGCACGCTGTCGGTCTCCTCGTCATCGGGCACCAGCGCGATCGAGACGCCCTGCCTGCCCGCGGCCCTGAGGCTCTCGTCGAGCGCGGTCAGGGTTTCGTAATAGGTGGATCCGCGGCGGACGTGGACCTGCTTGCCGGAGAGATCCGCAGCGGAGCGGATGGGCGGCGTGCCGGCCCTCCACACCACCACCTCGCGGGTGCGGCCCCACGGCCGCGCGAAGAGCACCTGCTTCTTGCGATCCTCGGTGACCGACACCTCGGCCGCGATGACGTCGCCCTCGCCGCGGAGCAGCGCGGGCACCATCTCCGACCAGCCCTGGGTCACCACCATGTCGACGCGGATGCCGAGCCGCTGGGCGAGCTTCTTGCCCAGCTCGTAGTCGAAGCCCATGCGGTGGCCGCGATAGATGAAGAAGCTGGTGTCGTTGTTGCGCGTGAGCACGCGGATATAGCCGCTCCTGACGATCTCGCGGAGGGTGCGCGGGTGGTCGGGCCGCCCCGAGGCGCGGCTGACGATGCCGTCGGTCGCCTCGTCGTCCGCCTGCGCCCACGCTCCCTGGAGGGGAAGCGCCAGCGCTGCGATCAGGAGCAGGGCGCGGCGCATCGTTCGAGCGTAGGAGCGCCCGCCTGTAGGGGTCAAGGAGCGGAGGTGGGACCGATTGCCCGGACCCCCGCCCGGCGGCGACGATGCAATCGTGCAGGGACCCACCACCCTCCTCCTCGCCGCCGCCCTCCTCCTCGCGGTGACGCTCTGGCGACGGGTGCTCCTCCGCCGCGGCTACGCCGCTCGCGAGCTGGTCTCCGATCTGACGACGCAGCAGCGCGCGTTCGGGCTCTACCTCTTCGCGCGGCTGTTGCAGTGGGTCATTCCCGACCCGCACTACAGCATTGCGCACGCGCTCCGCTTCGTCGCGCTGCTCTTCGGCGCCATCGGCGTGATCCGCCTGCTGGAGACGCTGCTCTTCGCCATGCGCGCGCGCTTCCAGGCGCCGCCGTCGCGCATCGTGCGCAGCCTGATCGCCTGGAGCTCCACGCTGGTGGCGGCGGCGTTCCTCCTGCGCATCGAGTACAAGGTCGACCTCTCCAGCCTCTTCGCCACCTCGGCGCTGCTCTCGGTGGTGCTGGGCTTCGCGCTGCAGGAAAGCCTCGGCAACCTCTTCGCCGGCCTCACGCTGAACGCCGAGCAGCCGTTCGAGGCGGGCGAGTGGGTGTCGTTCGGCAAGTACACCGGGAAGGTGGTGGACGTGGGCTGGCGCTCCACCCGCCTGATCACTTCCGACGAGGACGAGATCCTGGTGCCGAACGGGCTCATCTCGCGCGAGGTGGTGGTGAACCACATGCGGCCGCAGCTCACCGACACGGTGGAGCTGACGGTGGCGGTGGACCTCGACGTCTCGCCGGCGCGCGCCAAGGCGGTGCTGCGCGAGGCGGTGGAGGGCTGCGAGCTGGCGCTGAAGCAGCCTCCGCCCCTGGTGCAGCTCGCCTCCTTCACCGACAACGGCGTGAACTACCGCATCAAGTTCCACACCGACGGCTTCCAGTCGAGGGGCAGGGCGCTCGACCAGGTGCAGGAAGCGCTCTGGTACGGGCTTCGCCGCGCGGCGGTGGAGATGCCCTATCCGCAGACCACCATCTCCTTCCGCGAGCGCGCCGCCGAGGCCGAGGAGCGGCGGCGCCGGGAGCACCTGGCCGAGGCGGAGGACCTGCTCGGCCGGGTGGACTTCGTCCAGGCGCTTTCCGCGGGGGCGCGCAGGGTGCTGGCGGAGCGGGCCCGCTTCGTCGAGTATGGGCCCGGGCAATCGGTGGTGCGCCAGGGCGAGTCGGGCGACACGCTCTACCTGGTGGCGCGCGGAGAGGTGGCGGTGAAGGTCCAGGTCGACGGCGGGACGGAGCGCGAGCTGGCGCGGCTGGGGCGGGGCGCGCTCTTCGGGGAGATGAGCGTGCTCACCGGCGAGCCGCGAACCGCCACGGTGGTGGCGCTCGGCGACGCGGCGCTGCTCTCGGTGGACCGCGACGCCTTCGAGAGGGTGCTCTTCGCCGAGCCCCATCTCGCCCAGGCGCTCGCCGCCACCATCGCGCGCCGGCGCCAGGCGCTCGACGCCGCGCGGGTGCAGCCGCACGCGCCCGCCGCGGAGGAGACGGTGGATCTGGTCTCGCGCATCCGCAGCATCTTCGGCTTCCAGAAGCGCGCCGTCGGCGACTGAGATGATCGTCGACGCGCACGTGCATCTCCACCCGGACCGGCTGGCGGAGGCGATCCGGCGCTGGTTCGACACGCACGCCTGGGACATCCGCTACCGCGAGGGCGTGGACGAGTCGGTGCGCACGCTCCTTTCGGGCGGCATCGACCGCATGGTGGCGCTGCCCTACGTGCACAAGCCCGGCCTCGCCCGCGCGCTCAACGACTTCACGCTCGGGATTGCCCGCAGGCACCCGGAAGTGCTGCCCTGCTGCACGGTCTTTCCCGGCGAGGAGGGCGAGGAGCGGATCCTGGACGAGGCGCTCTCCGGCCCCTTCCGCGGGGTGAAGATCCACTCGCACGTGATGAAGATCGCGCCGGACGACCCGCGCCTCGATGCGGTGTGGCGCGCCTCGGCCCGGCACCGCAAGCCGGTGGTCATCCACTGCGGACCTGAGCCTGCGATCGAAGGCTACGGCGTGGATCCGCGCGCCGTCTCCGGGGCGGACAAGCTGCGCCGCGCGCTCGACCGGCATCCCGATGCGGTGGTGATCGTCCCGCACCTCGGGTTCGACCAGACCGAGCAGTTCGAGGCGATGCTCGCCGACCATCCCAACCTCCACCTCGACACCACCATGGTGATCGGCGGGTACTTCTCGCGGCAGCCGGATCTGGAGCTCCTGCGGCGGCGTCCCGAGCGCATCCTCTACGGCACCGACTTTCCCAACATTCCCTACGCCTGGGATCGCGAGCTCCTGGCGCTGCGGGCGCTGCACCTGCCCCCCGCGGACGAGGAGCGCATCCTGTCGGGCAACGCGCTGCGGCTCTTCGGTCAATAGCGGGGAATCGCGGGATCGACGGCGCGGGACCAGAGATCGATGCCGCCCGCGAGGGAGAGCGCGTCGGCGAAGCCCGCTTCGCGCAGGAGCGCGGCGGCAGTGAGCGAGCGCACCCCGTGGTGGCAGTAGCAGACGATCTGCGCGCCCTCCGGCGGGTGGACCTCGTGGAGCCGCGCCGGCAGCTCCGGCAGCGGGATCAGCGCCTGGTCCGAAAGGCGCGCGAGCCGGTGTTCCCAGGGCTGGCGCACGTCGAGGAGGAAGATGCGCTCGCCGCGGCGCAACCTCTCCGCCAGCTCGGCGGGAGCGATCTCCATCAGCGCAGCCTCCAGCGCAGGAGCGGCGGCGCCACCAGCGTCGTCGCCAGCACCACCAGCACCAGCGTGGAAGTGGTGGCCTCGTCCACGATCTGCAAGGTGCGGCCGATGCCGGCGAAGATGAGCCCCACCTCGCCGCGCGGGATCATGCCGATGCCCACTGCGAGGCGGGCGCCACGCGGTGCGGCGAGGCCGCTGCACAGCTTGCCGGCCACGGCGGCGACGATCAGCGCCGCGAGCAGGACGGGCGCGCTGCCGGAGACCGCAGCGTGCAGGTCCACCCGGCGGCCCATTTCCACGAAGAAGAGCGGCACCAGGGCGGCGGCGAGGCCCCGGACCGCCACCCGCAAGGGCAGCGGATCGTGCGAGGTCTCGTCCCAGGGTTGCGCCGCCCCCGCCTCCGAAGGGCCGCGCTTGCGGGCGGTGGAAAGGGCGATGCCGCCCGCAAACGCCCCCACGATGGGCGCGAGCCCCACGGCGTGCGCGCCCCAGCCCATGCCCAGGCAGAGGATCAGGCCGGGCAGGGCGCCCCCCGGGGTCGGAACGCGCGCGAGCAGCGGCGGCAAGAGGAACACCGCCGCGGCGAGAAAGCCGAAGGCCTTGGCGGCGAGGATGGCGGTGTCGGCGGGCGAGGCCGTCCCGCTCGCGCCCGCGACCAGGAAGGAGAGCAGGAGCAGCCCGAGGACGTCGTCCACAACGGCGGCGCCGAGCACGATGCGCGCCGCCAGCGAGCCCTCCTGGCCGATGTCGCGCAGCACCCGGGCGGTGATGCCGACGCTGGTTGCGGCCAGGGTCGCGCCGGTGAAGAGCGCCGTCGCGGTGGGCGCAGCCGGGTGCAGCGCGTGGGTGATCAGGTACCCGAGCGCCACCGGAACCGCCACGCCGATCACCGCCACCAGCGTGGCGCGGCCGCCCACGGCGCGGAGCTGATCGAGGCTGGATTCGAGGCCGATCTCGTAGAGCAGGAAGAGCACGCCCAGCTCTGCCAGGATGCCCAGCGCCGGCTCGGCGCGCGCGTCCACGCTCACCAGCGCGGCGACGGCGATTCCCGCCACCAGCTCTCCCAGCACGGCGGGCTGGCGCATGCGCTCGGCGAGCCAGCCGCCCAGCCATGCGGCGAGGAGCAGGACGCCGGTCCAGAGCAGCACCGCGGCGACGACGTCAGGGGAGCTCATAGGTCAGCTTTCCGCGGGCGATGCGCGCACAGGCGGTGAGGCGGTGCGGCCGGGCGCGCGAGCCGACCAGCTCGTCCACGCGGCGCTTCTTCTCCACTACCAGGAAGTCGGCGATCAGGCTGCGGTGGCAGCGCCAGGGAACGGCCTCGGCGCAGAGCACCGCTGCCCTGCGGTGGCGCGCTTCGCCGAGCAGGCGCCGGACGCCGGCGCGGAACTCGCGGGTGCGCATGTGGTCGGCGTAGTTGCGGAAGCCGCGGTTGCGCCAGCAGGGCCGCGGCGAAGGCGCGGCGCTCTTTCCCCGGCGGCCCGCCAGCTCGGGGATGGCCAGGTAGGCGATGCCGGCGCGGGAGAGCGCGCGGGAGAGCCGGCCTTCGTTGAACTGCGGCATCGCCCGCGAGCCGCGCAGCTTGCGCACGTCGGCCACCAGATCCACCCGCTGCGCCCGGAGCAGCTCGACGAGCTCGCGCAGCGTCCGGTTGGAATGCCCCACCGTCACGATGCGCGCCGGCCTCACTGCGCGCGCAGGCGCTTCTGCATGGTGCGGCGAATGGTCTCGTATCCGAGGTCCTTGAACAGGTCGCGGGCGCGCCGGTTGTTGCCCGCCACCTCGAGCGCCACCACCTCGATGCCGCGCTCCCGCGCCTCCTGCTCGGCCTTCTGCATGAGCAGCCGGCCGTAGTTCTTCCCCCGGCCCTCGCGGACGATGCCCAGGGTCGTCACCTGCAGGGTGGGCGTGCCGTGACGCGCGTCGTCGCGCTCGGTCAGCCAGAGGTGGCCCAGGTACTTGCCGTCGTCGCCCTCCAGCACCCAGAGCTGCGCGCCGGGGCGGCGGAACCCGTTGCGGGTGAAGCCCATCTTCACGTCGAGGAGCGCGGGGAACCGCTCCTTGAAGATGGCCCGCTCTTCCGAGGTGGACTCGCCCAGCGAGTCGAGCTGCGTGTCCAGCTCCAGCGCGAGGAAGGACGGCCAGTCTTGCGGGGCATAGGCGCGGAGGCGAGGCATGGGGGCGTGTTAGCGAAAGTCAGGCCGCCCGTAAAGGCGGCACTTGCATCCGGCGTCACTTTCCGCTTGAAGGGGCGTTCCGGATTGCGCGAGGAGACGGTGTGGCACGCAAGAAGGGCAGGGGACCAGGACAGGGCGGGACGCAGCCGCCGAGGCCGCAGGGCGCCGGCGCGGGCGGCGGAGGAGGCGCAAGCGGGGGGTGGACGCCCCTGCGCGACTCGATCCGGCGCGACGTGGAGCAGGCCGTCGCGGCGCTGGCGTTCGCCGAGCGGCTGCACCAGAAGATGGACACCCAGCGCCGGGCCTTTCTCGACTTCCCCCGCGTCATGGAGCAGCTCCGCAGCGGGGCGTTCGAGCGGCTGACCAACTCGCTCTCCCGGTTGTACGAGGGCGGGCAGGGTTTCGACCTGCAGCGTTTCCTGCGCGATCTCCCTCTTGCGCTCGCCCAGCTTGCCGCAACCGACAAGGGCCGCACCCAACCTCCCCCGGTGCAGGCGGACGCCGCCGCTCCTTCGGCTCCGGCTGCAGCGCCGGAGCCGGCGGCGTCCCCGGAAGCGACGCCACAGCCGGAGGAAGCCGCCTCGCCCGAGGCCGCTCCGCCAGGTGAGGCCGCCGCACCCGCAGAGCCCCCGGCGCCCGCAGAAGCGGCCCCGGCGGCGCCCGAACCCGCAGCTCCGAACCCTGAACCCCAGACGGCGGCCCCGGTCTCCCCCCGCCTGGAGCTGCGCGCCAAGCTCCTCACCGCCGCTCCCAACCTCGCCAAGGCCGCCCAGACCTACCGCCGCAACGTCGCCACCCTGCGCCGGGCCTCCTTGCCGCGCCGCTCGCCGGGACCCTGGCGCGCGGATCGCGAGGTGCTGGAGGAGGCCCGCCGCGCGGTCGAGTTCGTGCAGAAGCTCTACGACGCGTACGCAGAGGCGTGGGCCGACCAGCCCCTCGCCCGGAACCTGGGCGAGCAGACCGCCGCGGAGCTGGACCGCTTCCTGGCCTGGACGCAGCTCGACCGCTACGTGGAGCTGGCCGTCCTCGCGTCGACCAGCGCGCAAAAGCCGGCCCGGCCCGGCCAGCACGTGATCAGCGCGCCGCATGAGCACGCCCCGGTTGCGCCGCCGGTCACCGAGGCCTCGCCCGGCGCCGTGGCCGCAACGCCGGACGCCGGCCCTGCCCCGGCCCAGGACGCCGGGGACCCCACCTCGTCGGAAGCCCTGGAACCGGAAGTCGAGCTCGGCCGCGACTGAACGCCGCACTGCGCGAGCCGCAGCAAGGAGAATGCATCGTGAGCACCACCCTGCGGACCGTCCGGACGCCTCCCGCATCGGAGCTCTCGCCCGACCTGCTCCTCCAGATGCACGCGCTGATGGTGAAGGCGCGGGTGCTCGAGGAGCGCCTCATCCAGATGTACAAGCAGGGCGACGGCTTCTTCTGGATCGGCGGGCCCGGCGAAGAGGCCTTCAACGTCCCGCTCGGGCTGCTCGTCCACAAGGGGCAAGGCCCGCAGTACGACTACTGCCACTTCCACTACCGCCAGTCCGGCACTCTGTTGGCCATGGGAGCCGAGCCCATCGATGCCATGCGGCAGATGAAGAACACGGCCACCGACCCGTACTCGGGCGGCCGCAACTTCGTCGGCCACTACTCCAAGCGCGAGTGGAACGTGGTGCCGGTCTCCAGCCCCATCGAGGTGCAGTACTCGGTTGCGCCGGGCACCGCCATCGCCAACAAGCGCGCGGGCGGACGCGGCATCACCATCGTGACCGGAGGCGACGCGGGCACGTCGGAAGGCGACTTTGCCACCTGCCTGATCTGGTGCTCGCGCCCCGCCAATCCGCTGCCCGCGCTGATCATCGTCACCAACAACAAGTGGGGCATCTCCACCAGCTTCCAGGGGCAGCACGGCGAAAAGCGCATCTCCGACCGCGGCAAGGCCTTCGGCATCGAGAGCAAGACCATCGACGGCAACGACCCGGAGGTGAGCTACCGCGAGATCGCCGCCGCCATGGAGTACGTGCGCAGCGAGCGCAAGCCCTTCCTGCTCGAGGCGGTGCTCTCGCGGCTGTACGGCCACAGCTCGGCATCGGGGGCCAACCGGGTCAACGACGAGGCGGACTGCCTCGCCGGCTTCGAGCGCCGGCTGGAGGAGCGCGGGCTGCTCTCGCGGCAGAAGATGGACGAGCTGC
Organism: Myxococcales bacterium; assembly: GCA_035702105.1. Lineage (GTDB taxonomy): Bacteria > Myxococcota > Myxococcia > Myxococcales > 40CM-4-68-19 > 40CM-4-68-19. Next base: position 30,739 of record DASSQZ010000132.1, read on the forward strand.
GGGCGCAGTACACGGCCGAGCTGCTCGCGGCCCACAAGCAGGTCAAGGAGGAGCCGCAGCCCGACCCCGGCACCATCCACGACCACGTCTTCAGCAAGACCGACCTCTCGCGGAGCGGCGAATGAGCAACATGGTCCAGGCCATCCGCATGGCGCTGCACGTGGCCGAGGAGCGCCACGATCTCACCGACGTCTTCGGCGAGGACGTGGGACCGCCGCTCGGCGGCGCCTTCACCGCCACCCAGGGCCTGCGCACGGCGTGGAACTCGCCGCTCGACGAGCGCGGGATCGTGGGCGCCTCCATCGGGCTGGGCCTCGCCGGCTGCCGCAACGTGGCCGAGATCCAGTTCTGCGACTACGGGTTCAACAGCATCGACCTGCTCAAGCTCGCGGGCATGCAGCACTGGTCGTCGAACGGCGACTGGAACTGCTCCATGACCATCATGACGCCGGTGGGCTCGGGAATCCGCGGCAGCATCTACCACTCGCATTCGTTCGACACCCAGGCCACGCACATCCCCGGGTTCCGCATCGCCATTCCCTCCACGCCGCGCGACGCCTACGGCCTTCTGCTCTCGTGCGTGGTCGATCCCAACCCCTGCTTCTTCCTGGTGCCCAAGGCGCTGATGCGGGTGCGCTCGTTGCCGGGCGAGGAGATCCCCGGCGAGCCCGCCGACGAGAAGAAGCTCTCCAAGCTCATCGATGCGCCGCTGGGCGACCGCGCCAACTGGAAGCCGCGCTGGCCGGACACTCCCGACTACTTCGTGCCCTTCGGCGAGGGGCGCACCGTCCGGCGCGGCCGCGATCTCACGGTGGTGAGCTACGGCCGCACGCTGCCCCTCTGCGTGAAGGCGGCGGACGCGGTGGCGCCGGACGGCATCGACGCCGAGGTCATCGATCTGCGCAGCCTGCATCCCTACGACTGGGCACGCATCGCCGAGTCGGTGAAGCGCACCGGCCGCGTGCTCTACGTCAACGAGGACACCGAGATCACCAACTTCGGCGAGCACCTGGTGCGCAGGACCGTGGAGGAGCTGTTCTACGATCTGGTGGCCCCGCCCAGGCTCCTGGCCGGCGCGCACGTGCCGGGCATCGGTCTCGCGGACAGCCTGGAGCTCGCGTCGGTGCCGCAGCTCCCCTCCATCACCGCGAGCATCCGCGCGCTCGCGAAGATGGAGGCCTGACTCCCCGGCCGGCGGCAGCGCGCGCCGCCGCCGGCCGTGGTCCCTCAATCGCGGTCGTGGTCGCCGTCGTGGTCGCGGTCGTGGTCGCCGCCGCCGACGCGCTCGATCTTCCAGATCACGCCGGTGCCGGGGATCTGCAGGAGCGGGGCGTCGGCCGGGTTGGTGAACCGGCTCCTGGAATCGGATTGGCCGAAGTCGCGCACGGCGCCGAAGTCCACCAGGTAGAGGGCGCCGTCGGGCCCGAACTGGACCTGGAGCGGCCGGTTGATGCCGTGGAGGATGCGCGCGGCGGTGGACTCGGCGAAGGCCTGGTCCGCCGGGTCGGTGCAGGCGGCCGAACCGTCGGGCCCGAAGCGCTGGTTCTCCTGGAAGCAATTGAAGGCGAAGCGGGACAGCTCCAGCCGCAGCGCCTCGCCGGGCGAGCTGAAGTTCACCAGCTGGATGTCATGGCCTTCCTCGGGCTCGCCGTTTCCCTTGGAGAACCCGAAGTCGCCCTCTCGGGCGACCAGCGCCGCGCCCCGGTGCACGACGTCGCCGGTGAAGGAGTTGGGCGCGAAGTCCGGACCCACCACCGCCACGTCGGCAGGTTCGATGGCGAGCGGCGCAACCGGCGCCTGCGGCGCGAAGGCGAGCACGTGGCGGACCGGCACGTCCATGGCCAGCACCAGCGGCGCGGGCAGGTCGTCGCCGGGACCGCCCACCGGGTTGAACACGGCCTGGGTCGAGTCGAGGAAGCCGAACCGGTCGGGCCAGCCGTGGTAGTCGGGGCGGCCGCTCGAGACCTGGCGCGCGAGCTGGAGCCGGTCGGGGGCGTTGTTGGTGGGCCGCGCGCCGCGCTCGTCCTCGCCGTTCTCGGTCACGAACAGGCCGCCTCGTAGCGCGTGGTTCTCGGGCGCGAAGCGCAGGCCGAACGGGTTGCGGTAGCCCCAGGAGAACGGCTCCACCGCCGGGGTGCGGCCGTCGTGCCGGATGCGCGCCCGGAGGATCGCGCCGGTGCACATGCCGGACGCGGTGGCGTCCTCGAAGGCCGGGACGTTGGCGCCGGGCCGGGTGACGCCGTGGTTGGAGTAGCCGCTGGTCAGGTGGCCGTCGCCGGACGCCCAGACGTTGTCGCTGAGCGTGATGTTCTCGCAGGCGATGTCGTGCTGGTTGCCGCCGCCGCCGTTGTCGTGGCCGGTCACGCCGGCGTTGGTGGCCGAGCCCTGCGACCAGTAGAGGAACCCGTCCTTGACGATGATCAGCTCGGTCGGGTGATCGCCGGTGGGAAGCCCCGGGATGACGCTGGTCACCACGCCCGTGGAGGGGTCGATGCTGAGCACGCGCGAGGTGTTGTTGGCGCTGCCCGGCGCCCCGCGCACGCCCTGGTTGGAATCGGTGGCGAAGAGCGTGCCGCCCGCGGTGCCGTGCTCGAAGGCCAGGCCGATGGCGGGGCCGTCCGCCTGGAAGCCGCCGCCCGAAGGGGTGGGCTTGCCGAGCGGGCCGGAAATCTGGTGTCCGTTCCGGTCGAAGATGAGCAGGTCGGGAGTGAAGGGGTTCGCGGGATTGAACTTGCCGCCGAACTCCGGCAGCGTGTTGTTGTTGCAGCGGCTCGGCAGCCCGGTGCCCGACTCGACCACCAGCACCTGGAAGTTCCGCCCCGAGCCGCGGAAGGCGATGCCGGTGGGGAAGTTGAGTCCCTTGGCGAAGACCGAGACCTTGTAGCCGCGGGGAAGGGCGATGTCCTCGCCGTGGCCGGGATCGAAGAACACGTCCTCGCCGGGACAGGCGGCGTTGCCGCGCGTCTCGGCGAGTGCAGAGGTGCCGCAGAGAACGACGATGGCGCAGAAGTGCGCCGGAGAGACGAGGCGTGAGGAGACCATTTGAGTCCTCCGGTAAACGGGATTGACTGCGAGTGCCGGTGCTGGTCGGGGGGGCCGTACCGCAGCCGGTTTGTCCCTGCGCGAACACGCTGTCAACCCTGCGCCGCGTCGCCATTTTTCGCCGCGCGGTACGATTCCGACGGGCCCGCGCGCGCAGCGGACGCGCCCGCCGGGGCCGAGAGCTCCGGAATTCCGGGGGAATCGATTTCAACTGCGACCATCATCCATCCGTACCGGCGCGCGCGTAGCGCGTTGTGAAACCAGCGGCTGCGCTTGTAGAGTGCCGCATGCTCCTCTCCGCGGCTGCTGGACGAATCGACTCCGGCGACACCGCCCTCGTGCTGGTGAGCGCAGGGCTCGTGCTGCTGATGACGCCGGGCCTCGCCTTCTTCTACGGCGGCCTCGTCCGCGCCAAGAACGTGGTGCACACCATGGTGCTGTCGCTGGTGTGCATGGCCATCGTCGGCGTCCTCTGGGCGCTCTTCTCGTACAGCCTCGCCTTCTCGCCGGGAGGCGCGTTCGATCGCTTCATCGGCGGCTTCTCCTGGGCAGGGCTGCAGGACGTGGGCGCCGACCCCGCGAAGGATCTGGCGCCCACCATCCCGCACGCGGCCTTCATGCTCTTCCAGGCGATGTTCGCGGTGATCACACCGGCGCTCATCTCCGGCGCCATCGTCGAGCGGGTGCGGATCAAGGCGTACATCCTCTTCGTGGCGCTCTGGAGCGTCATCGTCTACACGCCGGTGGCGCACTGGGTCTGGGCCCCCGGCGGCTGGCTGCGCGGCCTCGGTTGCCTGGACTTCGCCGGCGGCACCGTGGTGCACATCAACGCCGCGGCGGCGGCGCTGGTCTTCGCGCTGGTGCTGGGCAAGCGGCGCGGGCTGCGCGCTCCCACCGTGCTGCCGCACAACGTGCCCTTCGCCATCCTCGGCGCCGGGCTGCTCTGGTTCGGCTGGCTGGGCTTCAACGGCGGCAGCGCGCTGGGAGCGAACGGGCTGGCCGCGTACGCGTTTGCCAATACCTTCTTCGCGCCGGCGGCGGCGGCGCTGGCCTGGGGCCTGGCCGAGCTGTTCCTGTTTCACGGCAAGATGTCCGGCATCGGCCTCGCGTCGGGCGCCGTCGCCGGCATGGTGGCGATCACTCCCGCGGCCGGGTTCGTCACGCCGCTCGGGGGCATCGCGATGGGAGCCGCCGCGGGCCTGGCCTCGCTCACCGCGGTCCGATACCGGCCGAGGCTGGGAATCGACGACTCCCTCGACGTCTTCGCGGTGCACGGCGTCGCCGCCACTCTGGGCGCCCTTCTCACCGGCGTCCTCGCCAGCAAGGCGGTGAACCCCGACGGGGCCGACGGCAGCCTGCGGCTCCTGGGGGTGCAGGCCGCCGGCGTGCTCGCCACCTATGCCTGGTCGGGCGGGCTCTCCTTCGCGCTCATCAAGCTCGTCGGGGCAATCACGCCGCTTCGCGCGGACGCGGAGGACGAGGTGGGCGGCATGGACCTGGCCGAGGGCGGCGAGCGCGCCTACATCACCGCCGACGAGACCACAGGCCGTTGAGCCCGGCTGCAGGGGCTGCTGGCGTGTTAACATTCCTGCAATGGTTCCGGACAAATACCGGCTTGCCGCGGTGGGCCGCTACCTGCTCGAGCAGTTCGAGCTGCGCCGTCCCGGGCTGCGGCAGTGGTCGAAGGAGGCGGAGGATTCCTTCCGCCGCCAGGCCGAGGGCGAGCTGCAGTTGATGCAGAAGCAGCTTCGCGAGCTGGGCATGGACGACGCGCAGTACTGGCAGCGGGTCCGCCGCGTCCTCGACGACATCCTGCTGCCGCGCTACGGCGCGCTGGCCACGCAGGAGATCGCGCTGGCCGCGCGCGACTATGGCATCTGGCGGGGAGGCGACCTGGTGGCCCGCGCCACCTTCGCCGCCGTCGGCTTCGTCCTCGGCATCGTCTGTGTCGAGGTGCCCTACATCCCCATCCAGGCGAAGTGGTTCCCGGCGCTCCTGCTGGTGCTGGGACCGCTCTTTCCCGACGCGGTGATGTGGCTGCACCGCCGCCGCTGGCAGCGCAAGCTGGACGCGCTGGTGGCCGACCTCGGGCGCGCCAGCGAGACGCTCGAGACGTACCGGCCGCTCTCCGAGCTGACTCGCGCCCTGGAAGTGCCGGAGGAACCCGCATTCGAAGCGCCGCCGGTTCCGGCGCGTGAGAGGGGCTGAGAGATGGCGTTCACCGTACCGCGCATCAACGTGCCTGCAGGAAAGCGGGTGCGCCTGTTCTGGCTGCTCGGCGCCGTCATCGTGGCGGTGCTGCTGGGCTACAACTCCTTCACCACCTACGTCCGGCCCGGGGAAGCGGGCGTCAAGCAGATCAAGTTCGGCATGGGCAAGGGCATCGAGCCCACCGTGTACGGCACCGGCCTGCACTACGTCGGGCCCGGCGAGACCATGCATCGCTTCCCGCTCCGGGTGCAGGTGCTGGAGCTCTCCAACTCGCGCAGCGAGAGCAGCGAGGACCTGGAGGGCCACCGCGTGGCGCCGGGCGTGAACATCCAGACCAGCGAAGGGTACACGGTCCAGGTGGACGTGACCGTGCTCTACCGCATCGCCGATCCGCTCAAGGTGATGACCACCATCGGGCCGGGCCGCCTCTTCGAGGACAGCGCGGTGATTCCGCGGGCACAGCAGGACCTGCGCCGGGCGCTGGGAGAGCTGGACGCGGAGGACTTCTACCGCGGCGACAAGCGGGTGCAGAAGTCGGCGGCCGCCCAGGTGTCGCTGGAGGCGGAGCTGAAGGACAAGGGCATCGAGGTCCTCCAGGTGCTGATCCGCCGCTACACCTACGACCAGCGCTACCAGCAGGCCATCGAGCAGCGCAAGATCCAGGATCAGACCGTCTACAAGAACGAGGCCGAGGCCAAGGCCGCCTCCGCCAACGCCGCCAAGAACAAGATCATCGCCGAGGGCGCCGCGGCGGTGCAGGTGGAGCTTGCGCGGGGAGAGGCGGAGGTGAAGAAGCTGGAGGCCGAAGCGGACCTCTACCGGCGCAAGAAGGCGGCGGACGGGGATCTGCTGGTCAAGCTCGCGGAGGCGCAGGGCACCGAGCTGGAGAACCAGGCGCTGCGCGGCGTGGGCAGCGAGAACATGGTGGGGCTGCGCATGGCCGATGCGCTGCGCGGGACCCAGCTCATCGTGCTGCCGAGCGACGGCGAAGGCGGCATGAATCCACTCGACCTGCGCACTCTCCTCAAGCGCTTCGACGTGAAGGAGTAACCGATGCGCAAGCTCGCGCTGCTGCTGCTGCTGGCCACCGGTTGCACCTTCCACAGCACCGACTCCACCGAGGTGGGCGTCCTGACCCGCAAGATCGCGCTCTTCGGGAAGACCGGCGTCCAGCAGGAGACCTATCCGCCGGGCGCCATGTACACCTTCCCGGCCTTCATCACCGACTGGCACGTCTACAACGTGGCGCTGCAGAACCTCGAGATGGTGCAGGCGCGCGACAAGGGCGACCGCGGCGGGCGCGACGACATCCAGTTCAAGACCCACGACGGCAACGACATCGAGGTGGACGTCACCGTGGCCTGGCGCGTGGACACCGCCAAGACGCCGTGGATCCTCGAGCACGTGGGCGGCTCCACCGCCGAGGTGAAGGAGAACCTGGTGCGCCCCGCCTGCCGCAGCATCGTGCGCGACGTGCTCAATACGATGACCAGCGAGGAGTTCTACGTCTCCGACAAGCGCTTCCAGAAGGCGGAGGAGGCGCGGGAGAAGCTCGCCAGGGTCTTCCAGCCGGAGGGCGTGATCGTCGAGCGCGTGATCCTGGGCGAGCACCACTTCCACCCCGAATACGAGAAGGTCATCCACGACAAGAAGCTGGCCGAGCAGACGGCGGAGCGGATGGTCTCGGAGGGGCACGCGGCGCAGCAGGAGGCGCTGCGCAACCTCGAGACCGCCAAGGGGCAGGTCTCGCAGAAGATCGCCGCTGCGAAGGGCGCGCTCGACCAGGTGAAGCTGCACGCCGATGCCGACTACTTCCGCGCCCAGCGCGAGGCGGAGGCCATCCTCGCCGAGAAGAAGGCCAAGGCGAAGGGCGTGGAGAAGACCAACCAGGCGATGAGCGGAGCGGGCGGGCGCACCCTGGTGAAGCTGGCGGTGGCCGACGCGCTCAAGGGCAAGCAGATCGTCTTCCTTCCCGGCGGGGCCAAGGGATCGGCGCTGCAGACCATGAACATCAACGACCTCCTCTCGAAGTTCGCCTACGTCGAGGCGTCGTCGAAGAAGGAGGTTCCGGTGAAGGTGGAAGACGCAGGGAAGTGACCTTCCTCAAGCTCACGCTCGAGTACGACGGCGCGCGCTTCGTGGGCTGGCAGGTGCAGCCCAACGGGCGCAGCGTGCAGGAGGAGCTGGAGAAGGCGGCCGCGAGGCTCT
>DASSQZ010000133.1:0-4901 GCA_035702105.1 Myxococcales bacterium
GTGTGGATCGATGACGAACTAATCGATGCCGGTCGTAAAGCGGGTGTTGACTTTACTAAGGAACGGGATTCCTTGCTGACGGAGCTGGAAGGCCTTCGGCCGGAATCTCGCATTTCGCGAGTCGTCGAGGCGGCAATCGCCGAGGTGCTCGGGCTTCTCCAACCGAGCGGCGAAGAGATTGAGAAACTTCGCAATCGGCTCTTGAACAACGGCAAGATCAACAAGGTTGTAAACGAGTAGCTCCGATGGCAGCGGCCCAAAGGCGACACCGATGCAGGGTGACTTGCGGCCGCCGTGCACGCCGTGGGGTCCATGGATTTCGGCCTTGTCGGTGCCGGCGCAGTACGGTGAGCTCCCAGGCGCCGCGGCGGGCCCGTGGTCGGCAGGCCGAGTGGCCGTGGGGGCGCAAGCGTCAGGCGTAGGCGAGAAGCTCGCGGGCGACCGCGTCCGGGTTCTCGTGCGGCAGGAAGTGCCCGCCGCGAAGGAGCCGCAGGTCCGCGCTCAGTTCCCTGGCCAGCGGCTCCGCCACCCTGCCCGCAGGCAGGAAGTCGTCGGCGTCACCCCAGAGCAGTCGCACCGGCACGCCGGTAGCACGGAGCCTCGCCGTGGCCCCGGCGGTCTGCCTCGGATCGAGGTATCGCGCCGCGTGGATGAGGCGCCGGCCGCCGCTTTCGCCCGCGTAAGCCGCGAGCAGGTCGCGAATGGCCGGGAGCCTGCGCGCCAGCACCGGCTGGAGCCGCGCCGCCTTGCCCTCGTCCCAGGAGCGGATGCTCTCGACCGCGCCCATCGCCCACTCCGTCTCGTGCACGCCGTCCATCAAGACCAGCCGGCGCACGCGCTGCGGAGCGCGGATGGCGAGGAGCTGGGCCGCGGCCGTGCCCACGTCGTGGGCCACGAGGAGCACCTGCTCGAGCCGCAGCTCGTCGAGCAGCTCGAGCAGCCACGCCGCCTGGCTCTCCATCCCCACGTCCTCCGCCTCCGGGGAGTCGCCGTAGCCGACCAGGTCCGGCGCGATTGCGCGCAGGCCTGCCTCGACCAGGCGCGACGCCACGCCGGCCCAGAGCTTGCGCGTGGTGGGGAACCCGTGCACGAGCAGCACCGGGGCGCCGCTGCCCGCGTCGTCGCGGGCCATGCGCATCATGTCCAGACGCGCCGGTCGTCGATGCGCCTGGCGTTTTCCGGCACCGCGCCCACCCGCACTTCGCCCCGCACCTTGACGGCTTCGCGCAACGCCGCCGCCACCAGCGCCACGTCCACCGCCGCGCCGGGGAGGAGCTCGAGCACGTACTCGAGGTGGTCCTGGTGCTGGTCGCGGGTGACCACCGCCTGGAAGCGCGCGATGCCGGGGAACGCCTTCAGGGCCTTGTCGATCTCCCCGCCGCGGATGAACATCCCCTTCACCTTGACCGCATCGCCGACCCGCCCGAGCAGCCCGGCGAGCTTCGGCGCGGTGCGGCCGCAGGGGCAGGGCGCGGCCTGCGCCATGGCGCCGATGTCGCCGGTGGCGAAGCGGACCAGCGGAACCGCCTCCTCGAAGATGGTGCAGACGATCTGCCCCGGCTGTCCGGGCGCCGCCTGCCTTCCCGTCTCCAGATCGAGCACCTCGACGATGCACTCGGGCTGCAGGTGCATGCCGCCCTTCTCGGTGCACTCGTAGGCGAGCAGTCCAAGGTCGGCGGTGCCGTAACCCTGCAGCACCCGCACCCCGAAGTCGCCCTCCAGCTCCGCGCGCAGGGACTCGGGCAGCATCTCCGCGCTGACGAACGCCACCTCGAGGGCGAGAGGCGCGCCCAGCTCCCGGGCGCGCTTGAGCAGCGTGTAGAGGAAGCTCGGCGTTCCCATGTAGCCGGTGGCGCAGGCGGCCGCCGCGACCCTGGCCTGGAGGTCGGTCTGCCCCACGCCGGCGGGGATCACCACGCATCCCAGGCTGCGCGCGGCGCCGTCGAACATGAACCCCATCGGGGTCAGGTGGTACGAGGCGGAGTTGATCACCACGTCGCCTTCGCGGAAGCCCGCCGCGGCCAGCGCCATGCGGAAGCGCCAGAAGTCCTCGCCCGCGCCCTGCGCGTCGAGGATGGGGCCAGGAGAGGCGAAGATGCGCTGCAGCCGTGCCACCTCCACCCCGAGGAGGCCTCCGAAGGGCGGCTCCTTGCCCTGCAGCAGAGGCAGGTCGTCCTTGCGCAGCAGGGGAAGGTCCTCGAGGCGGTCGAACTTCGCCGGCAGCGTGCGCGCGAAGTACGCCGAGCGCGCGCGGGCGTGGGCCACAGTCTCGCGAAGCCGCTTTCCCAGGCGGTCCGCCCGCGCGGCCTCGCCCTCCTGCTCGACCCTGGCGTCGAGGATGCGCCCGGCCCTCATGACAGCCACCGCTTGCGGCGCCGGTACGACTTGACCGCCTTGTAGCTCTTCTTCTCTCCGCCCCCGAGGTAGAACTCGCGCACGTCCTCGTTGCTCTTGAGCTTGTCGGGGTCGCCGTCCAGCACGATGCGGCCGCTCTCCATGATGTAGCCGAAGTGCGCGATGGAGAGCGCGACGTTGGCGTTCTGCTCCACCAGCAGCATGGTGGTCTTCTCCTCGAGGTTGATCTTCTGGATGATGCGGAAGATCTCCTGCACCAGGAGCGGCGCCAGCCCCAGGGACGGTTCGTCGAGCAGGATGACGTGGGGCCTGGCCATCAGCGCGCGGCTGATGGCCAGCATCTGCTGCTCGCCGCCCGAGAGGTAACCCGCGATCTGGCTGCGCCGCTCCCGCAGCCGCGGGAAGTAGTCGAAGCAGAGATCGCGGTCGCGCTTGAGCCCCTTGACGTCCTTTCGCGTGTACCCGCCCATGGTCAGGTTCTCGTCCACGGTCAGGTCCTCGAAGACGCGGCGCCCCTCCATCACCTGGAAGATGCCGCGGCGGACGATCTGCTCCGGCTCCAGCGTCTCGATGCGCTCGCCATCGAGCTCGATGGCGCCATCGGTGACCTCGCCCTCCTCCGCGCGCAAGAGGCCGGAGATGGCCTTGAGCGTGGTGCTCTTGCCTGCGCCGTTGGAGCCGAGGAGCGCGACGATCTGCCCCTTCGGCACCGCCAGCGAGAGGCCCTTGAGCACGAGGATGACGTCGTCGTAGACGACCTCGACGTTGGCGAGCCGGAGCATCGGCCTAAAGCCCCAGCCACTCCGCCTTGCGCGGCATGTCGTACTCCTTCACCTTGACCAGCTTCCCGGACTGGATCTGGTAGATGGCGGTCTTGGTGGAGGGCCGGTGGTCGGTCGGGGTGTAGGTGACCGGGTGGGTGAGGCCGCCCAGGTCGAAGTCCTTGAAGGTCTCCAGCGCCGCCTTGACGCCTTCGCCGGTGAGCGCGCCGGCCTTGTCGGCGCGGCGCAGCGCCTCGGTCCACACCAGCACGTACGACCAGCCGCGCACGTAGAGCGCGTCGTGCGTGTCGTTGGGGTGGTTCTTCTTGTGGAAGTCCTCCAGCCGCTTCATGCCCGGGACGTTCTCGCCGAAGGGCACGTGCGGCATCACGCCGGTGACGCCCTCGGCGTACTCCTTCGCGACCAGCGGCAGCGCCTCGGAGAAGCCGTAGGGATTGGACCCGAACTTGGTGTTGAGCCCCAGCTTCTTCGCGTCGCGCAGGATGGTGGAGACGCCGGTGGTGGTCACGTTGATGTAGGCGTAGTCGGCGCCCTTCTGCTTCATGTTGAGGAGCTGGCTGGTCGCGTCCTGGAAGGCGCCGGGCACGATCTCCTCGTCCACCAGGTCGACGCCGATGTCCTTGCAGTAACGCCGGCCGGCCTCGATGGGCGCCTTGCCGTAGGCGTTGTCGCCGTAGAAGAAGGCCACCTTGGGGTTGCGCGACTTGTCCTTCCAGTCGTCCTTCACCCAGTGCAGCCAGGCGCGAAGCTGATCGGAGTAGCTGGGCGCGACGAAGAAGTTGTAGGGCGTCTTGGCGGGATCGGTGAGGTGGCCGGAGAACGAGGCGGAGAGGTAGGGCACCTTGTCCTGGTTGACCTGCGCCTTGAGGCCCTCGGTGTCGCCGGTGCCCCAGCCGTTGATCATGACCACCTTCTCGTCGCCGATCATCCGCTTGTAGGCGGCAACCGCCTCGGGGATCTTGTAGCCGTAGTCCACGTCCACCAGGCGGATCTTCTTGCCGTTGATCCCGCCGTTCTCGTTGGTCCACTGCACGCCGTCGCGCACGCCCTGCGCGAAGGGCTTGCCCACGTCCGAGGTGATGCCGGTCAGGTCGAAGATGCCTCCCACCTTGATTTCCTGCGCCTGCGCGGAGGCAGCCACGCAGACCGCGAACAATGCCGCACGAATCAGCTTCATGTCGTCTCCTCCCGGAATTACCAGCTTCAATACGAGAACGGATACAGCCGGAACCAGTTGCGGATGCGGCGCCAGAGATCGGCGAGGCCGTCGGGCTCGAAGATGAGGAAGAGCACGATGGTCAGGCCGAAGACGCCGAGCTTGAGCGGGCTGAAGAGCTGCACCAGGTGCGGGAAGCTGTCCGAAAGCGCGCTGGTGGTGAGGCGGAGCACCTCGGGCAAGAGCGTGAGGAAGATGGCCCCGAAGACGGAGCCGAGCACGCTGCCGAGGCCGCCGATGATGACCATGCCGAGATAGTCGATGGCGAGAGCGAGCGGGAAGTTCTCCGGGCTGATGATGCGGGCCTGGTAGGCGAGGAGCGAACCCGCCACGCCGATGTAGAAGCTGCTCACCGCGAAGGAGAGCAGCTTGTGGCGGAAGACGTCCACCCCCATCACTTCGGCGGAGATGTCCTGGTCGCGGATGGCGATGAAGGCCTTGCCCACGCGGGTGCGGAAGAGGTTCTTCGCGAACCAGAGGTGCGCGATGCAGACCGGCACGATGAGGAAGAAGAGCCGCTGGTCGTCGGCGAAGTCGTAGCCGAAGAG